>JAFSGW010000075.1 GCA_017440585.1 Clostridia bacterium
CGATGAAATTGCGGGTGCAACCTTAGTGGTGGCTATTTATAATGCTGATAACTCTCTTGCAAAAGTTGTAAGATTTCATGATGTAAGCTTTTTGGATGAAGAGGACGTTTTTTCCGTGACGGGGACAAATCTGCAGAGTGAGGGATATATAAAGTTTATGATAATGGATTCTGACAATCTTGAGCCTCTGGCGGAAAGCCGTATAATAGATTTAGGGGCTTGAAATAGCCTTAAATATGTGATAAAATAAGCTTATAAATTATTAAGGAGAATTATTATGAAGAAATTCGGTTTCGGTTTAATGAGATTGCCTCTTACAAACAGAGAGGACCAGACAAGCATTGACATAGCTCACGTTACAAAAATGGCAGATAAGTTTCTTAAAAAGGGCTTTACATACTTTGACACTGCAGCCTGCTACCATAACGGTGCAAGTGAAACAGCCTTCCGTGAGGCAGTGGCAAAGAGATACCCCAGAGATGCTTATTCCATCACAGACAAGCTTTCCCTCTGGATGGTTAAGGAGGATAAGTTTGAAGAGTTCTTCAATGCTCAGCTTGAAAGGCTTGGTGTTGACTATTTAGACTATTACCTTTTGCATTCCGTTAACAAGAATGGCTATAACGAGGCTGTGGAGCGTGGTGCAATTGAATTCATGAAGAAGCTTAAGGCAGATGGAAAGGTTAAGCACATTGGCTTCTCCTTCCATGACAGTGCCGAGGTTTTGGAATACGTGCTTGCAAAAGAGCCTGAGATGGAAATTGTACAGCTTCAGATTAACTACCTTGACTGGGAGGACGGAGGCGTACAGTCACGTAAGTGCTACGAGGTGGCTGAAAAGTACGGTAAGCCCGTAATTATTATGGAGCCCGTAAAGGGTGGCTCTCTGGCAAATGTGCGCGGCGAAATAAGAAGAATGTTCAAGGATGCAGACAGCAGCATGAGCATTGCTTCCTGGGCTATCCGTTTTGCCGCAAGCCTTAAGAGCGTTGTAATGGTGCTCTCCGGTATGAGCAACGAGGACCAGGTTAATGATAATTTGAGCTATATGGAAAACTTCAAGCCCCTTACAGAGGATGAAACTGCAATGGTTATGAAGGCGGCTGACATGATAAGAGCCGACGTTTTAATTCCCTGTACAGCATGCCGTTACTGTGTGCCCGAGTGCCCCATGGGAATTGAAATACCCGATTATTTCAAGGCATACAACATGATTAAGACGGACGGAAGAGATAAGGCTATAGAAGAATTCAAGGCAATTGCCGAAAAGGGAAGTAAGCCCTCCGATTGTGTTAAGTGCGGTGCCTGCGAGGCGGTTTGCCCTCAGAAAATTAAAATCCGCGACTTCCTGTGCGATATAACAGAAGAACTTGATAAATAATATTTATGGACCGTTAAAATAGTCCGATCCGCCAAAAAAGAGCTGTAAAAAACTGTTTGAACCCCGCCCTGTCAAGTAGACAATGTAAATAACAAAAATTTATGATATGCACTCCACAAATTTTGTGGGGTGTATATTTTTATGCTACCATTAACTCGTGATATTCCATTGGCGATAAACAACCAAGTTTTTCTTGA
>JAFSGW010000076.1 GCA_017440585.1 Clostridia bacterium
GATGCAAATATTGATCTGTTGCAGCGTGGAGGCTACGAGGTACATATAGCATGTAATTTCCTCTATGGGAACACTGCTTCCGAGGATGCAATAGAAGAATATAAGAAGAAATGGAAAGAGAAGGGCGTAGTGGCTCACCAGATCGGTTTTCTCAGGTCTCCTTTTTCCTTAAAGATGTTTTCAATTTACCAGGCAGTAAAAAATGTAATAAAATGTGAGAAATTTGACGTAATTCACTGTCACACGCCAATAGTAAGTGTTTTGGTGCGATTGGCAGCTCGAAAGGAAAGAAAAAAAGGGACAAATATAATTTATACAGCTCACGGCTTCCACTTTTTTAAGGGAGCGCCTCTTTTCAACTGGCTGCTGTATTATCCTGCCGAATGGCTTATGTCGTTTTTTACCGACCATCTGATTACAATCACCCGAGAGGACTACGAAAGAGCATCAAAGCACTTTAAAGCAAGGCATATTCACTATATTCAGGGCGTTGGTGTCGATACACGGGCGATTGCCGAAACCTCCTGCGACAGAGATGAAATGCGAAAAGAACTGGGAGTAAACGATGAAGAATTCCTTGTGCTGTCGGTGGGTGAAATTAACAACAACAAGAACCACAGGGAAGCAATAAAGGCCCTTAGTCTGTGTAATAGTAATATTAAGTATATGATTGCAGGGATAGGCTCCCTTAAGGACGAACTGACAGAGTTTGCCAAAGAACTGGGGGTTCATGACCGGGTAAAATTCTTAGGTTTCAGGACAGACGTTTACAAGCTTCTTCAAGCAAGTGATATTATGGTTCACCCGTCACATCGTGAAGGTTTGTCCGTGGCAATTATGGAAGCAATGGCAAGCCGACTGCCCATTATTGCCACCGACACACGAGGGAATGGAGATCTTATAGATGAAGGGCTTGGCGGTTTTCTTATTGCTCAGGATGATGCGGAAAATCTGGCTAAGGCTTTGGATAGGCTTTGCCGTGACGGTGCACTACGCAAAAAAATGGGAGAATACAACTTTGAAAAGATAAAAGATTTTGATAAAACGCTTGTTGTGAGCAAGCTTAATGACATTTTCTTTGAAATCGAAGGCAGATATGCATATACGCCAAAGGAAGTGTTAGAGGTTTAATTGTGAAGAGTATGTGCCTGTTGGCGTTCTGAAGGAGTTGATCGTATGAAATACAGTATAATTATTCCTGTATATAATGCAGAAAAGTATCTGGATGAATGTATAACAGGCATAGTTAACCAAAGGGGTGACTATGAGCTTATTTTAGTTGATGATGGCTCCCGTGATACTTCCGGTAAAATGTGTGATAAATATGCGGAAAAATATTCCTGTATAAAGGTATTACATATTGAAAATTCAGGGGCAGGCAATGCCAGAAATGTTGGTGTAGAGCAGGCAGCGGGTGAATTTTTGATTTTTTCTGATGCAGATGATTATCTGTGCGGTAATTTTTTTGAAAAGCTTGATGCCTCCGATGTGGATTTTTCGGCGGAGGTTATATTTTTCGACATGGTAAAGGTTTTCCCCGACGGAAGGCTTGAGGGCATGAACAACGGAATTACAAGGGATAAAATTAAAGGAAAAAGCAAGGTGGAGGTTTATGAGCACCTTGCCACATGTAACAAATTCCCTGCAAGCTGTTGCGGAAAAATTATAAACCGTGATTTTTATAAAAGGCACAATATGAAGCTCGACGGAAACCTTGTTGGCGAGGATATCGACTGGACGTTGGAATTAATTCTGCATGCGGAAAAATACGACCTTTTTGAAGATGGTATTTACTATTACCGAAAGACTGCAAACACAAGGAGCAGTCATGGGAAGAAAAGAAGTGTTGAAGATCAGTTGATCATTACTGAAAAATGGGCGAGCTCATCACGTGCTGAAAAGTATAAGGAATATTTTGAATGTTTCCTTGCCTATCAGTATGCCATGATTTATCCGGCCTATGGTGCTTTGGCACGAGAAGAACGAAGAGAATTTCTACCTCGGATGAAAAAGCTTATATATCTGATTGAAACCGGGAAAACCCGCAAGATTAAACTAATAAAGCTGCTTGTGGATATTATGGGGATTGATTTAGCGGCAGTGGCTCTTTACAATTACGTTTCATTAAGAGACTGGAGAGGAAACAAGTGAAAAAGATTTTCTTTGCTGCACAGAATTTTAACGTGGGTGGCATTCAGACCTCGCTTCTTAATTTAATAAATACAATTGATGACAGTTATGAGGTTGAGGTTTTTTCCTTTTCAGGCGGAGCACTCATTGACAAGGTTCCGGATAAAGTGACAATTTGCCGGGGAGACAAATACCTTAACCTTATTTCGACACCGCTGAATACTGTTCTGAGAAGCGGCAACATACCCGACATTTTAATAAGGGTAGCTCTTACTGTGTAC
Source organism: Clostridia bacterium (assembly GCA_017440585.1). Classification (GTDB taxonomy): domain Bacteria; phylum Bacillota; class Clostridia; order UMGS1883; family UMGS1883; genus RGIG1927. Next base: position 2,412 of record JAFSGW010000076.1, read on the forward strand.
GCAAAGGCTTTTGGTTCGGAAAGGCTGTATGAAAAGCTTTTAAGAAAACACAGAAGAAATGAATACTATGATGTGGCCATCTCTTTTTTTAACGATGTGCCTGCAGGGTGCTTTAATAAAGGAACCAATTTATATGTTGATAAATTTACAAATGCGGGAAAAAAGGTTGCATGGATCCATACCGACCCTGTAAAAAGCGGCTTTGACAAGGATTACTGCAGAAGAATTTATTGCAATTTTGACGTAATTGTATGTGTGTCAAAGGCAGTAAAAGAAAAGTTTGATATGTTTTTGCCGGAATACAGCAATAAAACATGCGTTGTTTACAATGTGTTCCCGGAAAAGGAAATTCTTAAAGCGGCAAATGAATATATGCCCTTTGAAAAAAAGTGCTTTGAAATTGTCACCGTAGGACGTGTTGATAATTCCACAAAAAGAATGGACGGAATTATAAGAATTGTGAAAAGGCTGAAGGATGAGGGCGTCGGTAACTTTAAGTGGCGTATTGTAGGCGATGGACCCGACATGAAGAGGAACACAGAGCTTGTACGTGAGCTTGGTGTTTGTGACCTGGTAGAGTTTACAGGCGAAAGAAAAAACCCCTACCCTTATATAAAAAGTGCCGATTTGTTTGCTCTGTACTCAGCATATGAGGGCTATCCTATGGTTATTGGCGAGGCAATTGTGCTGGGGACAAAAATTTTAACTGTTAATTATGCGGCGGCGAAGGAGCAGATAAATGAGGAGCAGGGCATAATTTGTGAAAACGATGAAGTGTTCTATGAAACACTCAAAAGCTTGATAACGGGGGCTTAAAAATGCAACTTAGTATAATTGTACCTGTATATAATTGCGAAGAGTATTTAAATAAATGTATTGACAGCATTTTAAATCAGACTTATAAGGATTTCGAGCTGATTTTAGTTGATGACGGCTCAACAGACGACAGCGGAAGGATAATTGACCAATACGGACAACTTTATCCGAATATAGTGTCTCTTCACAAGGAAAACGGAGGCCCTACCACAGCCCGAAGAGAAGGTATTAAAAAGGCAAAAGGTGAATATATCCTCTTTGCAGATGGTGATGACTGGCTGGATGAAACTATGTGCGGGGAAATGCTTGAAGCTGCTAAGCTTCATAATTCAGACATAGTAATGTGCGATATGCTGAAGGAGGCAGTAAATAGCAGATACAATCTGATAAATCTTATAGATGAAGGTGCATATGATAAAGCTTTAATGAAAGAAAAGCTTTATCCTGCCATGCTTTTTTCCTACGAGACAAATGCCCCTGCAATAATTCCAAGCCTTTGCAATAAAATCATTAAACGAAGCATCATTGAAAAAATATTGAATAATGTTAACGATACAATTGCTTTTGGGGAAGATGCCTTATGCAGCTACCCTGCATTATTGGATGCCGAAAGCGTATGTATAATAAGAAAACCTTTTTATCATTACCGGAATAACGAAGCATCGGTAACAAATAGTTACGACGAAAGACTTACAAGTAAAATTTTACTTTTGCATGACGAACTTAAACAGCAGTTTGATGCCCGTGGCTTTGATTTAACAGACCAGCTTAGCTGCTATATTGCAAAGTGTGCACTTGAAGGCATAAGAAAGGAAATGCTTTTTAACACAAAGCTTCCGTTAAAACAGCGCATTAATGCCGTTAAGAAATATGTTAATGACCCCCGCATACATAACGCCATCAAAAATTCGGAAGATAAAATCGTTGACAAAAAAACAAAGAAAAAGTTTAAACTTATAAGTACGGAAAAGCTGTATCTTTTATACATGCTTTTTCGTGGCAAAGAAATTATTCTGAAGATTAAAGGATTTAGAAAATGAAAATTGATTTTGTAATAACCTGGGTTGATGGAAGCGACATAGGGTGGAGAAAAGAAAAAGCGAAATATGATACATCTTTTAATCCAGACGCCGGAGATGACCGATACCGTGATATGGGACTTTTAAAGTATTGGTTCCGTGCGGTGGAAGAATATGCACCCTGGGTCAATAAAGTGCATTTTGTAACCTGGGGGCACTTGCCTTCCTGGCTCAATACAGAATGCGAAAAACTCAATATTGTAAAGCATGAGGACTATATACCTCAAAAGTATCTGCCCACCTTCAGCTCCAGACCTATAGAGCTTAACTTGTGTAGAATAAAAGAGTTAAGTGAGCATTTCGTGTATTTTAATGATGACATGTTTTTAAATGCTGCCGTTGAAAAGGAATTTTTCTTTAAAAAAGGACTGCCTTGTGACTATGCCTATGGGGAAAACATATTTTTTGCCTCAAAAAAGGAAATGTATGCAATATCGCAGCAAAATGAAATCAATGAGGTTAGAAAACACTGTTCATATATAAAAAGCTTTTTTATACACCCGTTTAAGTATGTAAATATTAGGTATCCTTTGAAAAATATAGTAAAAAATGTGCTTAAATTGGCAGACGTGTATAAAAGCTTTTCAGACCTGCATCTGCCCTGCCCATATCTGAAAAGCTCTATGGAAACGGCATGGGAACGGTGCGGCGATGTGTTTGCCGACACCACAAAAAACAGATTTCGCACATATACAGATGTTTCGCAACGTATATTCAGGTATATGCGTCTGACAGAGGGTAGGTTCTATCCTGTGAGCAAAAAATCAAGAGGGGCTTTTTTTCGTGTGGAAAATAACAACGACATCTTGAAGGCGGCTCTTGAGAATAAAAACATAAAAACAATTTGTATAAACGATACGCCCGAACAAATTGATTTTAAAAAAGCAGGAAACGAAATCAGGGAGGCGTTTGAAAAAAAGTTTCCGGAAAAGTCAGCGTTTGAAAAATAGCAGGGAGGATAAATATGAAAGTGGTAAGAATATTGCTGGGAAGATTTTTGTACTTTTTCTTTTCCCACCTGCCTGTATCCTGGTCCAGGGTAAACGTAGGGCAAAAAGCACTTCGGGGATTTTGCGGAAAGCTTATTCTGGCAAAGTGCGGTAAAAATGTCAACATTGAAAAAGGTGCACAATTCTCTTCAACCTCCGAACTGGGAGACAATTCAGGGATTGGCGTCAATGCCAGAATGTCCGGAAAGGTTATAATCGGAAGTAATGTTATGATGGGCGAAAATGTCACAATAATTGTGCGTAATCACGCCTTTGGCAGAACGGATGTTCCAATGAATCAGCAGGGCTTTGAGGAAGAACGCCCTGTCATCATCGGTGATGATGTGTGGATTGGCACAAATGTAACCATTCTGCCCGGTGTGAAGATTGGAAACGGAGCAATTATAGGTGCAGGAAGCGTCGTAACTAAGGATGTTGCAGATTATTGTATTGTTGGAGGTAATCCGGCGAAAGTTATAAAAAGCAGAAAGTAAAAGAGCGGTGTTTTTATGAACGGGAAGCAATTGACAAAACTTAATATTTCCGTATCGCTTTTGCATCAGCTGATAACAGGCATTTGTGCCATTGTTTTGCCCAGATTTATCCTTGCACAGTTTGGCTCTGAGGTTAACGGTCTTATGCAGTCTGTTAGTCAGATCCTTTCTTATACCACCCTGATGGAAATGGGTATAGGTGGTGTAGTGCTTGCAAGTCTGTATAAGCCTCTTGCGGAAAACAACACAGCTGAGATAAGCAGTGTTTTTAACACGACCAAAAGCTTTTTTGGGAAAATATCGGCTGTTTTTGTGGTGTTCGCCCTTGTGCTCAGTCTGGTGGCAAAGTTTGTTGTGCACTCAGAGTTTGACTTTATATATGTCAGCACAATGGTTATAATTCTTGCCGTCAATACGTTTTTTAATTATTATTTTGGATTACCCCATCAGCTGCTTTTAAAGGCTGACAGACGACTGTATGTTGTGCAATCTGTGCAGATTGTAACAACGGTCCTTAATCTTTCGGTTTGCCTTGTTGCTATAAAAATGAACGCCTCGATTCATATGGTCAAGCTTTTGTCGGCGTTTGTATTCATATTAAATCCTGTTTGCTACAGGCTTTACATTAAAAAGCATTACGAAATTGTTCCCACCAAGGAAAAGCACCCTTTAGCACAGAAGAAGGATGCCGTTATTCATCACCTGGCATATTTTATTCACAGAAATACAGACATAGTTATCATATCTGTGTTCTCAACACTGTCGGCTGTATCGGTTTATTCGGTATATAATTCTGTGATATTGATAATTGAGAATCTTCTCAATGCAATATCTGCAGGTGTGGCAGGAACAATAGGTAACCGTATTGCCAAAGGCGAAAAAAAGAGCATAACAGAGTCCTTTGAGCTTTATGAGGGGGTAAACACCTGCCTGACAGCAGCCATTTTCACCGTAGCGGCAATAATGATTCTGCCCTTTGTAAGGATATATACTCTGGGCGTTACCGATGCGGAATACATACAGCCCGTTTTTGCATGTGTCATGCTGTTGGCGGGGGTAATGTATTCAATCCGTATTCCTTACGGCTCAATCATATCTGCGGCAGGGCATTACAAAGAAACCAGAACGGGTGCAATCTTGGAGGTTTGCCTGAATCTGGTGATATCAATCCTTCTTATAAAGCCTTTGGGGATTTCGGGTGTGGCAATAGGAACCTTTGTTGCAATGACCTACAGAACCTTTTATGTTGTATGGTATTTGTCAAAAAACATATTGCACCGACCCGTTTTAAAATTTGTTAAAAGCTTTGGTGTAAATATGGTAGTGGGCATTGTGCTTGTGTGCCTTTCTGAACGCTTTCTTACAATTGAGGCTGAAAGTCTCCTTTCTCTTGTGCCCTACGGCATAGGGGTATCGGCAGTGGTGTTTGGCGCATTGGCAATTGTGAATATAATAACAAATTATGACCTTATTAAGAAAATCCGCAGATAGCTGCGGATTTTTTGTTGCAAAACTTAAAAAAATAATGTATATTGTTTAGAGAAAACTGTCCCGAAAGGAATTATATAAATGAGTATTTTAAATGTTGAACACGTGACTCACGGCTTTGGCGGCAGGCAGATACTTGAGGATGCCTCCTTCCGCCTTTTAAAGGGTGAGCACATTGGCCTGGTGGGTGCAAACGGTGAAGGCAAGTCCACCTTTTTAAATATTATTATGGGTAACCTTACCCCCGACGAGGGCAAGGTTGAATGGTGTAAGAGAATAACTGTAGGCTACCTTGACCAGTATTCCACCTTAACAAAGGGCAAAACAATTTATGACGTGCTTCGTGAAGCCTTTTCTCACTTAACTGACCTTGAAGCAGAGATTATGGCAACCTATGAAAAAATGGCAGAGGCCACCGACGAGGAAATTGCCGTAATGATGGAGGACGTGGGCGAGATGCAGGAAATTCTCGACATGTCGGGATATTACACCATCGACACAAAAATTAACGAAACTGCATCGGGTTTAGGTCTTACACAGATAGGTCTTGACAAGGACGTAAGCGAGCTCTCCGGCGGTCAGAGAGCAAAGGTTTTATTGGCAAAGGTGCTACTGCAGAACCCCATGATTTTAATCCTGGACGAGCCTACAAACTTTCTTGACGAAAACCACATCCGCTGGCTTACAAACTTTTTGCAGAATTATGAAAATGCATTCATCCTTGTAAGCCACGATATTCCCTTCTTAAACAGCGTAATAAACGTTGTTTATCACCTTGAAAACACAGTCCTTACACGCTACAGCGGTGACTACACCTTCTTTGAGGAAAGCTATGCCTTAAAAAAGAGACAGCTTGAAGCGGCTTATGCAAAGCAGCAGAAGGAAATTGCCGACCTGGAGGACTTTGTTGCAAGAAATAAGGCAAGAGCCGCAACTGCAACCCTTGCAAGAAGCCGACAGAAGCAGCTTGATAAAATGGACATAATAACCCTTGCGAAGGAAAAGGTAAAGCCCGAGTTTAACTTTAAGAGTGCCCGTACCCCCGGCAGAGTTGTTATAAGTGCAAAGAATCTGGTTATAGGCTACGATTCGCCCCTTACAAAAAAGTGGGACTTAATTGTGGAAAGAAACAAGAAAATTGCAATCCGTGGTGTAAACGGCTTGGGTAAATCAACCCTTTTAAAGACCCTTTTAGGTATTATACCTCCCTTTGAGGGCACTGTTGAGCACGACCAGTTCATAAGCGTGGGCTACTTTGAGCAGGAGGAAATTGCCTCCTCAAAAACTGCCCTTGAGGAAATATGGGACGAATATCCCTCCCTTACAAATGCCGAGGCGAGAGCGGCATTGGCAAAGTGCGGCCTCACAACCGAGCACATTACAAGCCAGATGAAGGTTTTATCCGGTGGCGAAAATGCAAAGGTACGCCTTTGCAGGCTCATGCTTAAGGAGGTTAACCTTTTGGTGCTGGACGAACCTACAAACCATCTTGACGTTGATGCCAAGGAGGATTTGAAGAGGGCTGTGAAGGAATTTAAGGGCACTGTGCTTCTTGTCAGCCACGAGCCCGAGTTCTACAGTGCTGTGTGCGACGAAATATGGGATCTGGAAGATAAAACCACAAAGATAGTGTAAAGGAGGAATTATTATGAATATTGCAGCTCAGATAATAGGCATTATTGCCATGATACTTTCCGTAACAAGCTTCCAGATGAAAACAAGGTCACGTATTATAGCCTTGCAGTGTATGACGGGCGTTGTGTTTGCCGTTCATTATTTTATGCTTCCCGATGGCACAGGTATTGCAGGTGCAGTTGTGAACCTGGTTGCAATTGTGAGAAATATTGTTTTTTATTTAAACGACAAGCCCTTATTTAAAAGCAGATGGTGGGTTGTGCTGTTCTGTGTGCTGATGGGCGGAAGTGCCATTGTGTCACGTCCTGAGCCCATTTCCGTATTTATGTGCATAGCAATGGTATTCAACACCCTTGCCGTAAGTGCACAAAAGCCCACCGACACAAGAAAGAGGATACTTATTTCCTCCCCCTTCGCACTGGTATATAACATTGCGGTTGGCTCCTTAGGCGGTATTATAAACGAATCGCTGGTGGAAATAATTACGGCAATTACGTTTGTTAAAGAAAATAAAACAAAAAAGCAGGAGGAATTATCATGAAAAAAATAATTGCAACAGCACTTTCCCTTATTATGGTGCTTTCCTTTGCAGGCTGCGGCGAAACAAAAAAAGCCGAGGAAGCGGTTACTAACCTTTTTGAAGCCTTCAAGGCAGGAGACTTTGAAAAAGCCGAGGAGTTCCTTTATAAGGAAGGGGATTTAGAAGAGGCTGAAAGTGACGATATGTTCAACCATGTTTTCACAAAGATAGACTACAAAATCCTCTCCTCGGAAAAAATTAACGGAGAAACAGTAAACGTTACCGCATCTGTTACAGCACCCGACATGAAGGTTGCCGTTGGCGAGTTTTTTGACAATGCATTGCAGTTTGCTCTCTCCAACGCCTTTTCCGAAAACCCCATATCCGACGAGGAATTGTCAGAAGAGATGGAAAAAATGTTTGTTGAGGCAACAGATAAAGAGGATTTAGGCACAGTTACAAACGAGGTTGTGATAAAGGTTGTAAAAACACCTGATGGCTGGAAGGTTGAAAGCGATGACGAGTTTGCCGACGTAATTACCGGCAGAATGATGACCGCTTTCAAAGAGCTGGAAGAAGCTATGAACCCAGACGCCGAATAAATAGGGGAGAGTCGCATTTGCGGCTCTCTTTTTTCATCAAAAACAAATATACTGACTACAAAAACTGATTGAAATATACATAAGTGTGTGATATGCTTAAAAGGATAGAAAGGGGCGGTGGGAATGTATTTTCTTGCAATTGACATAGGTGCTTCCTCGGGAAGGCACATTTTAGCCTCCATGGAGGACGGTAAAATTAAGCTTGAAGAAATATACCGTTTTGAAAACGGCTATAAGGTTGCGGATAAAGCACTTATATGGGACATTGAAGCCCTTTTTGAAAACGTGAAGGCAGGCATTAAAAAGTGCGGTGAAATTGGTAAAATACCCTCTACCGTGGCAATTGACACCTGGGGTGTTGACTATGTGCTTTTAGACGAAAGCAAAAAGGAAATAACCCCCGCTATGTGCTACCGTGACCCCCGCGGTGACAGCGTGGTTGACAAGGTGAAGGAAATATGCCCCGATTTATACAGCCGTACAGGCATACAGACCCAGAGCTTTAACACTATTTATCAGCTTTATTGCGATAAGCTCACCGGTAAGTTAGAGAAGGCAAAGCATTTTCTCATGATGCCCGAATATTTGTCCTTCAAGCTGACGGGCGAGGTTAAAAACGAATATACAAACGCTACCACAACAAACCTTGTGAATGCAAAAACAAATGACTGGGACGGGGAGCTTATGGAAAGGCTGGGCATTGATAAAAGCATTTTCAAGCCTCTTAATAAGCCCTGCGACAAGATTGGCAATTTTACAGAGGATATTAAAAAGGAGCTGGGCTTTGACTGCGACGTAATTTTCTGCCCAAGCCACGACACCGCAAGTGCTGTGCTTGCCTGCCCCGTTAAAGAGGGTGGCGTGTACATATCCTCGGGCACATGGAGCCTTATGGGCTGTGAGCTTACTAAGGCATGCCTTACCCGTGAGGCTGAAAAAGCAAACTTTACAAACGAGGGCGGCATAGAATACCGCTACCGCTTCTTAAAAAATATTATGGGTATGTGGCTTTTCCAGGGCTTAAGACGAAGCCTTGATAAAAAGTACACCTATGACGAAATGATGAACATGGCAGAGGAAAGCAGTTACGATAAAACCTTTGACCCCAACGACCCACGCCTTACGGCACCCGATTGCATGCTTACTGCAATACGTGAATGCCTGGGCGAGGAGGCGGAGATAGCCGATGTGCTTTCTGCCACCTATCATTCCCTTGCAAGGGCTTACAAAAAAACCGTTGAGGAAATTGAGGGCATAACGGGTATTAATTGTACAAATATTGCCGTTGTAGGCGGCGGAAGCCGTGACAAATACCTTAACAGCCTTTTGAAGGAATACACAAAGAAGGCAGTTTTTGCAGGTCCCGTGGAGGCAACTGCTACGGGTAACATAATAAGCCAGATAATGTATACAGATAAGAGCCTTACTGTTGAAAAGGCGAGAGAACTTGTGAAAAAATCTTTTGATATTGTGGAGGTATAATTATGGAAAATGCAGTAAAGTTTTATGAAAAGTTCGGCGTGAATGCGGAAGAAGCAATTGAAAAATTAAGAGACGTTACAATTTCCGTACACTGCTGGCAGGGTGACGACGTTGTGGGCTTTGACTCAAAGGAGGCACTTTCCGGCGGTATACAGACAACGGGCGATTACCCCTACAGAGCAACCTCTCCTGAGGAATTAATGGCAGACATTGAAAAGGCGTTTTCTCTCATGCCCGGCAAAAAGAAATTGAATCTGCATGCAAGCTATGCAATTTTAACCTCCGATAAGGGCAGAGACAGTATTGAGCCCTGCGACTTTGCTCCCTGGGTGGAATTTGCAAAAAAGCACGGCTGGGGCATTGACTTTAACCCCACCTTCTTTGCTCACCCCATGGTAAAGGACAACCTCACCCTTTCCTCTCCTGATGAGGAAACACGTGCTTACTGGGTTCGTCACGGCATTCAGTGCGTTAAGATTGCTCAGTATTTTGCAGAAGAGACAGGTATCCCCTGTGTTATGAACATATGGATACCCGACGGCTATAAGGACATTCCTGCAGACCGCATAGGGCCCCGTGCAAGGTTCAAGTTAAGCCTTGACGAAATCCTCGCTACCCCCTACGACAAGGAAAAGGTTTACATAACCGTTGAAAGTAAGGTTTTCGGCATTGGTCTTGAAAGCTACACAGTAGGCTCCTCCGAATTCTGCCTTTCCTACGCTCAGAGCAAGGGCATAACACCCCTTATGGATAACGGTCACTACCACCCCACAGAAATGGTTAGTGACAAAATTTCCTCCCTTTTACTTTTCAATGAAAAAATAGCACTTCACGTTACACGCCCCGTAAGATGGGACAGCGACCACGTTGTGCTCTTTGACGACGAAACAAGGGAAATTGCAAAGGAAATTGTAAGGTGCGATGCACTTGACAAGGTGTTCATTTCCACCGACTATTTCGACGCCTCCATCAACCGTATTTCTGCATGGGTAACGGGCGTGAGAAGCGTGCAGAAGGCTCTTCTGTATGCACTTTTGGAGCCCTCCGACATGAAGAATGTTCAGGAAAACAACGATTTCACATATTTAATGTACCTTAGTGAGGAATTGAAAACTGCACCCTTCGGCGATGTGTGGAGAGAATTTTTGAAGCGTGAGGGCGTTTGCGAAAATTACTACGAAGAGGTTATGGAATACGAAAAGAAAGTGCTGGTGAACAGAAATGCGTGACATTTTAACTGCTCCTTTTGTGAAGGAAATGATGGATACAACCGCCAATATGTACCGCTTAGGCTGGGACGAGAGAAACGGCGGTAACATAAGCTATATGCTCGAGGAGGAAGAGGTTAAGGAATACCTTGATTTGGATAAGGTTATCCGCACAATCCCCACGGGCTTTCAGGCAGACAGCTTAATCGGCAAAATCTTTATTGTAACGGGTACGGGTAAGTACTTTAAAAATGTTAAGGACGACCCGGAGACAAATTTAGGTATTATCCGTATTGCAGAGGATGGTACAACTGCAGAGCTCTTATGGGGCTATAAGGACGGAGGCAGGTTTACAAGCGAATTGCCGGCTCATCTGATGAGCCACATGGCACGACTCTCTGTTGACCCTTTAAATAGGGTTGTTATCCACTCCCACCCCACACATACTTTGGCTATGAACTATGTACACGAGCTTGATGAAAAGAAGTTTACACACACCTTGTGGGAAATGTGCACAGAATGCATAGTTGTTTTCCCCGACGGCGTTGGCGTGCTCCCCTGGATGCTTTGCGGCAACAACACAATAGGCGAGGCTACTGCTGAAAAGATGAAGGAATTCCGCCTTGTTGTATGGGGCATGCACGGCATTTACGGTGCAGGTCGCGACATGGACGAAACCTTCGGCTTAATTGAAACTGTGGAAAAGGCGGCACAGATTTATATGTTAACCGCTCATCTTCCCCGTGTTAACACAATTAAGGACAGTGAAATGGTTGAATTGGCAGAGGCTTTCGGTGTTAAGTACCGTAAGGACTTTTTAAATCTGTAAAATAGGAAATGGCGAAAAATACACTTGTATTTTTCGCCATTTTTTGGTATCATATTCTTATGTATGTATAATAATTTATAAAGGGTGGTTGAAAATGATTTATCAGAACATTGACAAATTGGTATCTTATGGCTTAATGACGGGTCTTATTAAGGAAACTGATAAGATGTACGTTACAAACCGTCTTTTGGAAAAGCTCGGTCTTGACGCTTACGAGCCCACAGGTGCAGTTTGCGAAGCCATTGAAGAAATCGACGAAATTTTGAAGAATATTCTTGACTACGCTGTAGAAAAGGGCTTTATCGAAAACGACAGTGTTGTTTACCGTGACCTTTTTGATACAGAGGTTATGGACATTTTAACTCCTTATCCCTCCACAGTTATTGACAAGTTCAACTCTCTTTATGAAAAGAGCAGTAAGGATGCTACAGACTACTTCTACAAGCTCTCCTGCGATAACAACTATATCCGTCGCGGAAGAATCAAGAAGGACGTTAAGTGGGAGGTAGAATCCCCCTATGGCGAAATTGAAATTACAATTAACCGCAGTAAGCCCGAAAAGGACCCCAAGGCTATTGCAGCGGCTAAGTTGCAGGCTTCCGTAAGCTATCCTGCATGCCAGCTTTGTATTGAAAACGAAGGCTATGCCGGCAGAGTTAACCATCCTGCAAGAGCAAACCACAGAATTATTCCTATCGATATAGTAGGTCAGGAATGGTGCTTCCAGTATTCACCCTATGTTTACTACAATGAGCACTGCATCGTGTTCAACTCAAAGCACGTGCCTATGGTTATCGACGACAAGGTTTTTGGTAAATTACTTGACTTTATCACACGCTTTAACCACTACATAGTAGGCTCCAATGCAGATTTGCCCATTGTTGGCGGTTCCATCCTCACACATGAGCACTTCCAGGGCGGTAACCATGTTTTTGCTATGCATAAGGCAGAAAGCGAAAAGTTCTACACAGTAAAGGGCTTTGAAGATGTTGAAGTAAGCCGCCTTAACTGGCCCATGAGCGTTATCCGCTTAAAGAGCAGTGATACAGCGAAGATTTGCGCTCTTTCCGCAAAAATTCTTGCTGCATGGCGTGGCTACACAGATGAAGCGGCATTCATTTTTGCCGAAACCGAGGGCACACCTCATAACACTATCACACCTATCGCTTCCATGGCTGACGGCAAGTACGTTATGGACCTTGTTCTTCGTAACAACATCACAACAGAGGAGCATCCCATGGGTGTTTACCATCCCCATGCTGAATACCACCATATCAAGAAGGAAAACATCGGTCTTATTGAGGTTATGGGTCTTGCAGTTCTTCCTGCACGATTGGTTGAAGAGCTGGATGCTGTTGCAGACTGCCTTGTTAATAACAAGCCCATGAACACACCCGAAACAGAAGCTCATGCCCAGTGGGCTGAAATGATTAAGGCAAACTATGCCGATATCAACGAAAATAACGTTATGGACATTCTCCACGACGAGGTTGGTAAGGTGTTTGTAGGCGTGCTTGAGCATGCAGGCGTTTATAAGAGAGACGATGCAGGCAAGGCAGCATTTGATAAGTTCATGGCAACAATATAAAACACAAAAAGGCTGTTACTAAAGTGACGGCCTTTTTCATACTGCCAATAAACCTAAAAATTCCCACAATCGCGAAGGGGTCGGGGAAGAAGGTTCCCCGAATAAAATCGACGGGGTTAATCGCATTCACCCCGTCGAAAGTGCCGATTTAAGGGGGCTTTTAAGCCCCTTGCACGATGCTGAGCTATCCGAAGCGTTAGCGAGGCTAATAGCTCGTATGCGAAAACTGTCCGTGATTGGCAAGCCATGGGCGATGACAGAGCGGTTACAGTTGACCGCTGAAATCGGTACTTTGTTCTCTATAAAAACATTGACAAAAAATATTGCCCTCGGCAAGATTTTTTGGCGCGTGTCGGGTTTCGACACGCTAAAAAGTGGCTGTTACTTAAAGTAACAGCCATTTTTTTATTGCAATTGCACATATTACGTTAAATATGAATGATAACGGCACCAAAATGCGGAACTTTGTTTTGCTTGTTTTGTGGTTAAAAACTATCATGCCCAGCATTGCACCGAAAGAGGCAAAGATGTAAGCAGGGGCGATAAGCATAAATTCGCTTATACGCCACATGTTGTGCTTTGCCTTGAACTTGTCAACGCCGTACATAAGAAAAAGGATACTGTTTATAATTAAAACTGCAATGTAAAAATATTTAAGCATTATTCTCCTCCCAACAGCTTTTCTTCAGCCTTTAATAAAAGCTGTTTTATTTTTAAAAGCTCGAAAATTTTAAGACGGATAAAGTCAACAAAGGCGAATAAAACGAACATTACAAGTGCCGTTAAAAGCACGAAAAGCATCATAAGGATGGGGTTATAATTGATGTAGTGGGCATAGCGGTAGGTTATGAGCCTATCCCACAAAAGAGGGTGGGCATGGATAATATACACCCCGAAGGCACATGGTGAAATTATTTTTATAGCCTTGTGAAGATGAGGGGAAACCTTAAGGTTTGCAAAGATTACAAATAAGGCAATGCCCGATAAAACCATTGTGGGTGAGGAATACTGTGCAATAAAGCCCGAGGCAAGGTCCGCATATTTTCCTTCGGTGGAAATATGCTCCTCCCAGAGCTTGACTGCCCAGGAAATAACGGTGCATATGCTGTAAAGGGCAAGGGAAACCTTCACGCTGTTTTTAAAGAAGCCGTGAAGCTTTATGTATGCACCTATAAGATACAAGAAGGACAGCCACAATGCCGAATAGCCCCACAAGGTGGCGAATATGTCACGGTTAAATACCGAGGGAAGCACGCTCAGTGCAATAAACATAGCTATAAGTGTAAGCTTAAATTGCTTTTTTGTAAGGCTTCGTGCACCGCCCGACAAAAGGGGCATAAGAAGAAACATGCCTGCATATGCCGTTACATACCAGTACTGTGCGTTACAGATTGGGAAAAAGGCTTTTAAAAAAGCACTTGAGGGCACCAGCTCAGGATAGCGGAGATGATATATAAGTGTGATAAGAGTGCAATAGGCGGCAATCTGAAGCCATAAAAGCACAAGGTTTGAATACTTGTATTTTGCATTCACACCAACGTAGCCTGAGATAATGCCGTAGCAGTTTATTGCCGAGAAGGTTGCCATTTCAAAAAACCAGGCAACAATGCCGTGGGGTGATAAAACCTCCACCTCAAAGAGGATGCCTCCGTTACCTAAAATGTGCAGGAAAAGCACCATAAACATGGCAACTATCCTTAAAAGGTCAACCCCGTAATTACGGGTGCGTGTTATTGGGTTTTGCAATTCAACTGTCATTTCTGTACCTCCCCGGCATTATTTAAAATGTCCTCTGCCAAAAATAATTCCCGTGCCATATCCTGAGCGAAGGTTCCGTAGGAGCGGTAGCCTTTGCCGTCGGTGTTGGAAACTGCACCGATTATTCTGCCATTTTGTATGATGGGGCTTCCCGACATGCCCCGTGTAATACCGCCTTGGGCTAAAAGGCGTTCGTCTGTTATTTTAAGGCATATAACGTCACGGTTATCTATGCGGTAGGTGCCCGTAACATAAGCCTCGTATTCCTTTACGCCATCCCCTTCAAAATCCGAAAGAAGGGTGGCTTTCCCAAGGCGTAACTCAATCTTTTTTGCAATGGGCATAGCCTCGCCCTCTGCCTTGTTCCATACACCAAAGGAGCCGTAGCGGTTGGAAAAAACAATTTCACCGACCTTTTCCCCCGCATTTGCCGTAAGACCGTCCTCGTCACGGCTTATGTCCTCTGCAAGGGTTAAAAGCTGAAGATAGTCACCCTCGGGTAATTCCGTAGCATGGGCGGTGGCGGCAAAATGACCTGTACCGGGCTGTGAAAAGCTCACCGTCTGCACCGTGTTGTATAAGCCGGGAAGAGAAGCCCCGTAGTAGTAAATACCTATCATGTATTTTTCATCGGGGATGCTGTAGAGGGGCGTTATTTCAAGAAAAACCGTTTCCGTTGTGCCCTCATCCGTAAGCCTTATAATTTCAAAGGTTGCCGCTTTTTTGTCAGGACCTTTTAAAATAAAGTCCGACTCCTTTGCTCTCTGCCCGTTTATTTTTACTATAACGTCGCCCTTTTTCATGCCTGCACCTTCGGCAGGTGAGGGCTTTGACCCGTTTTCGGTTTCAATGGGCGAAAAGCCGTCCACGTAAATGGCGGAATTGTCGTATGCAATGGAAAGTGTAACCCTTCCCGAGGGCACTGCATGAGTAACATACTCTTCATTGCCTGAAAGCCTTACGGGAAAGGCACGTATGCCCCAGAGCCTTCCCGGGGCAGAAAACACAAGTGTTAATAAAGAAAGTGCAATAATTGCAGTGTACATCACACGGATTACATTCTTCAGGTAACCCCGTTTTTTTGTACAGCTTTTGTAGCGTATAACGAAAAAGGAATTGTCCTCTAAAAAAAGCAGTCGCTGTTTTATTCTGCAAAAAGGCAGAAAAAGTGCCAAAGGAAAGCTTATTAAAACTGCACCTATGGCAAAAACAAAATTATACATGCATGCGATAGCTGTAAATATGCCGAAGGCTGCAAAAAGCATTCTGCGATGAGGCAAAAAGGGGAGCGAAGCCAGAAGGGTTAAAAGACCGCTTATAATACAAAGCACCGGAAGAAGATAAGGCTCCTCTGTATAAAATTTATCAAAACACATTTTTGTACCCCACATGGCTACTATCACAGGGGCAAAGGTGAACCAGGTATTTAAAAACAAAAAATCACCGCCTTAATTTAATTTTACTACATATAATGAAAAAATTAAAGCTTTTATTTTGTAAACCCCTTTACAATTTAAGTTTGTTTTGATAAAATTAAGTAGATAATATAGAAAAGGGGATTTTATTATGAAAGTATTACTTACAGGTGGCGCAGGTTACATAGGTTCCCACACATGCATTGAGCTTCTCGCAGCAGGTCACGAGGCAGTTATTGTTGATAACTATTCCAACAGTAAGCCCGAAGCCCTTAACAGAATTAAGGAAATTTCCGGTAAGGATTTTACCTTCTATGAAGCAGATTGCTGTGATAAGGACGCTCTCAGAAAGATTTTTTCTGAAAACAAAATTGATGCGGTTATTCACTTCGCAGGTCTTATGGCTGTTGGCGAAAGTGTAAGAATTCCCATTTCCTATTACAGAAACAATATCGACTCTTCTCTGGCTCTTTTAGAGGTTATGGAGGAAGCAGGCTGCAATAAGATTGTATTCTCCTCCTCTGCAACGGTTTACGGTGTTCCCAAACAGGTTCCCCTCGTTGAAGGCATGGACACAGGCTGTACAAACCCCTATGGCTGGACAAAATACATGATTGAACAGATTCTTACAGATGCATCTGTTGCAAATAAGGATCTGAGCGTGGTGCTTCTTCGTTACTTCAACCCCATCGGTGCTCATGAAAGCGGCAGAATCGGTGAAGACCCCAACGGTATTCCCAACAACCTCATGCCCTTCATTACACAGGTTGCAGTAGGTAAGCTTCCTCAGCTTAGTGTTTTCGGTGACGATTACCCCACACACGACGGTACAGGCGTTCGTGACTATATCCACGTTGTTGACCTTGCAAAGGGTCACGTTAAGGCTATTGAATATGCCGACAAGAACACAGGTACAGAAATTTTCAACCTTGGTACAGGTATCGGCTACAGCGTTCTTGACGTTGTTAAGGCATTTGAAAAGGCTAATGACCTTAAAATTAACTACGTTATCAAGGAACGCCGCCCCGGTGACGTTGCAGAATGCTATGCAAATGCTTCAAAGGCTCTTGAAAAGCTGGGCTGGAAGGCTGAAAAGAACCTTGAGGATATGTGCAGAGACTCTTGGAACTGGCAGAAGAATAACCCCAAAGGACTTAATTAAAATGCGTAGACCGCAATAAATAGATTTATTGCTACGAACAAAACGAGCCCTCGGAGTATCGATATACGCCGTCGGACTCGTTTTGTCCGTTCTACAACATTTTTCTTAAGCCCTTTGATAAAACAGAATCGCCGTTATGTTCGTTCGGGCGGTTCTGCATCCGTTTATTTTCAACCCTTTAACAGTGGAGAGAAATGTTATGAGTTACGATTCTTACTTCAAAAAGGAATACGAGTTTTTGCCCTGGATAGCTTTAAACGAAAAGGAAAAGGCAGAGCAGAAGGAGTGGCAGAAGGAGCTTTCTTCCAATTACCCCGTTACCTTCGGGGAGGAGAGCGTAATTTCCCGTGAGGCTCACCTTTATCAGGTGAAGGGCTCCTTTGGTAACCATACCCTTATAGGCTCCCATGCTCTTTTGCGAAGCCTTGATATTACAGCAGGAGATAACTGCTCCTTTAATTCCTATTCGGTGGTGCAGGGGCTTGTTACACTGGGCAATAACGTCCGTATTGCACCCGGTGCCAAAATTTTTGGCGAAAATCACGGCTTTTCCGACCTTGAAAGACCAATCTGCACACAGCCCAACGAAAGGCGTGGCATAACAATTGAGGACGATGTGTGGATTGGTGCAAATGCAGTTATTACAGACGGTGTAGTGATTGGTGCCCACAGCATTATAGGTGCAGGGGCAGTAGTAACAAAGAATGTTGAGCCCTACTCTGTTATGGGCGGTAACCCTGCCCGTGTTATAAAAAGCCGTATTGCCCAAATTAAAAGCACGGCGGAATTTAAAAAGCTTATTGAAGATTTTGGCAAAAAAGCAAGGGAAACCTATCAGAGCGTTCTGGATTTCCACTTTAAGGA
>JAFSGW010000077.1 GCA_017440585.1 Clostridia bacterium
TGTAATTGAGAGAAGCATAGCAAGAATACCGATGTATCAAACATTGGATACCATTATAATTGATACAAACGCAAAGGATGTGGCTGTGATTGCCAATGAGATTAAGCAGTTGTAATACTGACAAATTCCAATAGGTCGAACTAAACAGCACATATATTCTAAAAGGAGCAAGGTTAAAATACACCTTGCTCCTTCTCATTTTCTATTATGTATTCATAAAAAGGTCATTTATGCATACCAATACTTATCTAATACAGAGACTAGAAAAAAGCTGGCAGAGATTAATTCTCTGTCAGCTTTTTTATGATTTCGGGGGATAAAACAGTGTTATCAAGGCTTTTGCTTTCAATATTCTGCTGCCATATAAGGCTCCTGAGCTCTTTTTCAGCCTCCTTTATTTCGGCGAAAAATTCACGTGCAGACATACGAAGGGCATTGTTACCTAAAATTATAACCTGCTCTAAATTATCGCTTGTGGCAACCCGTACACGATGGTTTTTCACAAGCTCGTGCGTTACCTTTTCAATATAGGCATCGGCAGTTTCAGCCTCTTTGGTGTACACAACGTTTATGTTGCCATGCTGCTCAATGCTTCCCTGATTGCCCTTTACACGGTAGGCATCGAAAACAACTATAACCTCAATCTGCTTTAAGCTGTTATATGCTGCTGCCATATCAATTAAAAGGTTACGTGCATCGGCAAGGGAGGTGGCTGCCGCCTTTTTTAAGTTTTCGTCGGAATAGATAATGTTATAGCCGTCGATTAAGAGGTAATCGGAGCCCGTGGGCTTCTTTTTCGATTCCTTATATTCACCAAGCTCTTTTCTGACGGTTTTCATCTGCTGCGGCAGTTTACGCTCGATTTTGCCGTAGGTGGCTTCAAAAATTTTAATGAGCTCATCCTCGTCAATAACGCCCTGCCTGCCACCGCCGGTGGTGGTTTTATAAACACGCTCGGCAGTTTTTTCCTTGCCGAGGTGCATATACTTTTCAACCTCGTTCCATTTTACCGTAAAGCCTGCACCCTGGGCACAGAATACGGAGTCGGGTGAGTTATACAAATCTGCCTCGGGGTCGTAGCCAAGATTAAATACAACCTCTTCCTGGTTGGGGCATTCGCCATAGCCTGAGAAGGTGCATTCCAGCTTGCCCGTGCCCTTTGTATAGCTTGAGAGCTCACCGTCGTAGCCGTGCATACCCGAGATGGGGGCAGAGCCTTTAACGACGCTTACCTCATCGTTTAACATTTCAGGTGAGGACACGGTGCCTCCCATTTTTGTTATGTCGGTCATAAGGCGACCAACGGATAAGGTGGGGAGGGTTATGGTAAAGTCATACCAGGGCTCTAAAAGAACACTTTCTGCCTGCATTAAGCCCTGACGGACTGCACGGTAGGTAGCCTGCCTGAAGTCACCGCCTTCGGTGTGCTTTAAGTGTGCCCTGCCACTTACTAAAGTTATTTTCATATCTGTTATGGGAGAGCCCGTAAGAACACCCTTATGTGTTTTTTCGTGAAGGTGTGTTAAAACAAGGTTCTGCCAGTTCTTTGCAAGAATTTCCTCACTGCAGTCGGTATCAAAAACAAGACCCGTGCCACGCTTGCCCGGCTCCAATCTCAGGTGAACCTCGGCATAGTGGCGGAGGGGCTCGTAGTGACCAACGCCTTCAACGGCATTTTTAATTGTTTCCTTATAAATGATACTGCCACGGGTAAAGTCAACATCTAAATTGAAGCGTGAGGAGATAAGCTTTTTTAAAACCTCAAGCTGAACGTTACCCATTATGGAAAGCTGTATTTCCTTTGTTTGCTCGTTCCAGGTAACGTTTAATTCGCTTTCCTCTTCCTCCAGCTTTTTTAAAGTGGCAATGGCACCAAGGGGGTCAACACCTTCGGGAAGAACTACGCTGTAGGCAAAAAGAGGCGTTTGTGAAAGAGCCTCCGAGGAGGCTTCAAAGCCTAAGCCTTCACCGGGGAAGGTTTTGGTAAGCCCTGCTACGGCACATACATCGCCTGCTTCAACACTGCCTGCACTGCGGTATTTCAAGCCCGAATAAATGCGGATTTCGTTTACCTTTTCGCTCCGGTTATCCTTTTCGATTATGTCACGGGCGGAGAGTGTACCGCCTGTTATTTTCATGTGGGTAAGGCGGGTTCCGCGCTCATCCTCGCTTATTTTGAAAACCTTTGCACCAAAGGCGGAATTTGAAAAAGGGGAGAGGGTATAATTATCAAGGGCATCAAGTAGTGCGGAAATGCCGTCCTCCTTAAGGGCGGAGCCGAAAAAGACGGGGAAAATGCTGCGCCTTTTAATGCCGTAGGAAATGTCCTTCTGTGAGATTTCGCCCTCTTCAAAATAGAGGCTCATGAGTATTTCATCGCACATGCCAACTGCTTCGTAATCAAGGGCGGAAAAGTCTACCGCTGAGGGGGAAAGCTCCGAATGTATGGAGGCTAAAACCTCCTCCTTTGAATAATGTGAAATGTCCATCTTGTTTACAAAAATAAAGGTGGGGACATTATATTTTTTAAGGAGCTTAAAAAGGGTTACAGTATGGCTCTGTACCTTTTCCGAGCCCGATATTACAAGCACCGCATAGTCAAGGACGGAAAGTGTTCTTTCCGCTTCGCTTGAAAAGTCCACATGCCCGGGGGTGTCAAGTAAGGTGAAGGAGGTCTGCGGAGTTGAAAAAACTGCCTGCTTTGAAAAAATGGTGATGCCACGCTCACGCTCGATTTCGTTGTTGTCTAAAAAGGTGTCCTTATGGTCAACCCTGCCGAGACGGCGTATTGCGCCTGTGTGATGAAGTATTGCCTCAGAGAGGGTGGTTTTACCGCTGTCAACGTGGGCAAGTATGCCGATAACAAGTTTTTTCACTGTTACGCCTCCTTTATGATAAAATAACGAGACTATTTTACCATAACGGAAAAGAAATTTCAACTTTTAGTTGATAAAGATGAGGAAAAGTGGTATGATTATACTGATACATTATGTGGAGGAATTCATATGAGTAAAAAGGTTAATATTTTAGGTGCACAGATTGATAAAATAACAATGGAAGAGGCGAAGGCTGTTGCTATGGGCTTTTTTGAGTCTGAGGGCAAAAAGGTTATTTATACGCCTAATTCCGAGATAATTTTATATGCTTCAAGAAATGAAGAATTTATGGAAAAGCTCAATAAGGCTGACCTTATTATTGCAGACGGCGTAGGCGTTGTGTACGGGGCGAAGATTTTGAGAAATGCTCTTCCCGAAAGAGTGGCAGGCTTTGACCTTTTAAAGAATTTGTTCCCTCTTATGGCGGCAAACGGCTACAGCGTTTTCCTTTTGGGCTCAAAGCCCGGCGTTGCTGAAAAGGCAGGGGAAAACTTAAAGGCGGAATACCCCGGCTTGGTTGTGGCGGGCACTCACGACGGCTATTTTAAGGACGATGATGAGGTTATTGCCGAAATTAACAGTGCAAAGCCTGATTTGCTTTTGGTTTGCTTAGGCTTCCCCAAGCAGGAAAACTGGATTTATGACAACCGTGAACGGCTTGAGGTCAAAGCAATGATTGGTGCAGGCGGATGCCTTGACGTGTTCGCAGGCAATGTGGAGAGAGCACCTGAGTTTTACTGCAAGCACGGGCTTGAGTGGTTTTACCGCTTAAAGAAGGAGCCATGGAGGTTTAAGAGAATGACGGCACTTCCTGTTTTTGGCTTTAAGGTATTGTTTAAAGGCTGGAAGTATAAACAGAATTAAAATACAGTAAGGATGGTAAAAATGATGAAAGTAGAACTTATAGCGCATACACCCGACCCTGAAAGAGTTATTGCCGCAGCGGCAAAATTATGCTATTCCTCATCCAATGCAACAGAAATTATGGACAATCTTTCCGAAGAGCAGATTGAAAGGTTTCTGGATATGCTGGCAGGCTTAGGTCACGACAGCCCCACAGAGCACGTTACATTTACCTTTGCAATTGAAGGGGTGAGCCGTTCACTCTTAGCACAGATTACACGCCACAGAATTGCAAGCTATTCCGTTAAGAGCCAGAGATATGTTTCCGAAAGCATGTTTGAATACATACTGCCTCCTGAAATTGAATCAGTTCCCGAGGCTAAGGAAATATTTATAAAGGCTATGGAAAAGGATATGGAGGACTATAACCGTCTTACGGAAATTCTTACCGAAAAGCACTACAAGGCGATGATAGAGAGCGGTATGGAGGAAAAGGCGGCAAAAACTGCCTCGAAGAAAAAGGCTATTGAGGATGCACGCTTTGTGCTTCCCAATGCATGCGAAACAAAGATGGTTGTTACAATGAATGTGAGAAGCCTTAAAAACTTCTTTAACCACCGCTCCTGTGAAAGAGCACAGTGGGAAATAAGAGCACTCAGCGACGAAATGCTGAAGCTTGTAAAGGGTGTTGCTCCCAACCTCTTTAAAAAGGCAGGTCCCCCTTGTGTGGCAGGTGCTTGCCCCGAGGGTAAGATGAGCTGCGGCAAAGCAAAGGAAAAGAGAGAATTGTACCTTAATATGTAAATGCTTCGGACCGTCGGGGACGCCGGTCCCTACAAAATATTGCAATTACCTGATAAAAGTGAACGGGTATGATAAAAGGGAGGGGCTGTTATGCCACTTATCGTTATAGAGGGTGTTGACTGCAGCGGCAAGGAAACACAAACGGAAAACCTTTATGAAAATTTAAAAAAGGAAGGCTATAAGGTTATGCGTATTTCCTTCCCGGATTATGAGTCGGATTCATCCGCTTTGGTTAAAATGTACTTAAGAGGCGATTTCGGGAAAAGTGCATACGATGTTAGCCCCTATACCGCATCGGCGTTTTTTGCGGTTGACCGCTTTGCATCTTATAAGACAAAGTGGGGCGACTTTTTAAAGGACGGCATTGTTATCGCCGACAGATACACTACAAGCAACATGGTGCATCAGGCATCGAAGATGGAAAGCGTGAAGGAAAAGGAAGAATACATCAAGTGGCTTTATGACTTTGAATACGAAAGAATTGGTCTTCCAAAGCCAGACATGGTGCTGTTTTTAGACATGCCCCCCGAGATTTCCGCAAGGCTCAATATGGAGAGAAAAAATAAGATAACGGGAGAAGACGTGAAGGATATTCACGAAAGCGACCTTAATTATCTTAAAGCAAGCTACGACAATGCTCATTTTGTTGCAAAAAACCAGGGTTGGACAAAAATTGAGTGTGCACCCTGTGGCAATTTAAGAACCATTGAGGATATTTCAAAAGAAATATTTGACGTTTGTAAGGAGATTTTATGATTTTCAGAAAGCTTGTTCCCAAGGATAAGGAACTTTTTGATAAATATAAAAGCAAGGACAGCCGATATTCGGAAAA
>JAFSGW010000078.1 GCA_017440585.1 Clostridia bacterium
GTGGTCGTAACCCTTTACCCTGATTCTGATTTTCTGTTGTGCTGCCATAGTCATAGCCTCCTGAAAATAAATGATTATTTGTGACTAAGGACTTCTGTACATTGTGCCGGGCGTTCCAAATTCCGGCGATAATAAAACCCAGGCTTTAAGTCCCGGGTACACATGGTCGCGCACAAAAAAGACCGTTAAAGTCCATCTTCCACGCATGTTATCATGTTGTACAGTGACTTACGCCCAACTTCACGAGTCGGACATTCTCCACGGAAAAACCTACCCTTTGGTAGCAACCTCCCGCTTCATCGTCTGCTTGTCACAGCCTCATTATTATATACGGAAAATAAAAATTTGTCAAGCAGGAATATAAAAAAGTTTCATTTTTGGGCATTTTCAGCAAATTAACCATCCAAAAGCCTTATCTTTATGCATTTTTACAACAAAATGCATAATAAACTTGACTAAAACAGCTCAAAACCGTATAATTATAGGTGAATTGCACTTCGTGCATGAATTACTTCGTGCGAATTGACGCTTTGCGTCATGAATTGCCCCTGGCATTATCGAAGAAACTCCGCAGGAGTTTCGACATTAATGTTTGCTTTGCAAACAATTCATTCTTCATGTGCATAACACAATTCACGCAAGCCTTGCTTGCTATTCATTGTTTTAAGGATATATAAATATGAAAAAACTCACCATCAACCCCAACGATGCCGGTCAGAGAGCCGATAAATTCATACAAAAAGCATTCCCCTCCCTTCCTGCTGCCTTAATGTACAAGGCTTTCCGCAAAAAGGATATTAAGGTTAACGGAAAATGGATAAAGGAAAACGTTTTCCTCAATGAAGGGGATGAATTATCCATCTACCTTCCCGACGACTGCTTCGGCACAAAAACCTTCACCCCGACAGAGGATAACATCACCGTTATTTACGAGGACGGGAACATCATAATCATCGACAAGGAAAAGGGCGTGCCCTGCCAGGGTGGCGAGGGCGGAAAAACACCCCTTTGCGATATGCTGAAAAGTTACCTATATAATAGGAAGGAATTCATACCTGAAAATGAACAGAGCTTTTCACCTGCCCTTTGCAACCGTATTGACACCAATACCGTAGGGCTTGTAATCGGTGCAAAAAATGCCGCAGCACTCCGCAGCATGAACGAAGCAATCCGCAACCGTGAGGTTAAAAAATATTACCTCTGTAAAACAGAGGGGATACCTCCGAAGGCGGAGGACGAAATAAGCCTCTTTTTAACAAAGGATAAGCTTGAGAACAAAATGTACGTAACAGATAAAGGAGAAGCAACTCTTACATATTATAAAGTGCTTGAAAAAACAATGGACTCTGCCACTGTTGAAATTGACCTTAAGACAGGCAAAAGCCATCAGATACGTGCCGTTATGGCACATTTAGGCTGTCCCCTTATGGGAGACAGCAAATACGGAGCCAAAACAAAGGGCGGTCAGAAGCTTATTTCCTATAAGCTGTCCTTTAACATAAAAAGCCCCCTTCTTTCATATTTAAACGAAAAAACCTTCTACTCAAAACATGTTCTGTGACCGGAACGTGTTTTTTTCTTGCTTGCATTACCAATTTATGATATAATTATTTTATCTATAAATTTTTGGAGGGACAACTATGAAAAGATTTATCTCTGCAATAGTGTCATTTGTTATGCTTTTCTCCGTCCTTGCATCATTCCCCATGATGACAAGTGCAGCAAGCATGACAGATCAGGCATTTTTTGCAAAATTTGACTATGCCTCAAATCCCGGTCTTTCCCAGGTAAAGGAATACGTGGACGCAGGCAACTATGACGGTGCCAAGGCGGCTTTACTTCAGTATTTTAAAGACCGCAAGGCAGAAGGTGTAATTTCAGGCTACGGCGTAACAGCTGCTGACGAATTTTACGGCATGGCAGTGCTTCCCATGCGTAACATTCTTACAGGCCCCTATGAGTTCGATATGTGGCAGGCTGAATTTACAGTTACAAGTGCAAATTACGCCGACTATGAGGTTGACGTAACAGAGCGTATTGCCTCCGAGCAGGCAAACGGTGCTGTTTCCTTCATGCTTTTTGCAGGTGACAAACAGCAGTACCCCGTGCTTGTACAGAGTAAGGAAACCTCTTCCGCACCCCGTCTTGTGATTGAATATGCCGTGGACGGTGTGGAAAAAACAGCTTCCATCACAGCTGACAACGATACATACATCTCTTCCCAGAACACAGGCACAACCTACGGAAGTGAAACTGTGCTCTATATAAAGGAAGACGGCACGGGAAGCAGCTCCACAGGTACCAACACAAGAAGAACATACCTTAACTTTCCCTTAGATGAAGTGGCAAACTCCACAATTCTGTCTGCTTACCTTGTTCTTAATGCCTGCTATGCATCCGACTGCACAACAGGTGACAAGGATGTTCTGGTAATTAACGTAGGCGACACAATGTGGGACGAGGACTCCCTCACATGGGCAGGCACAAGAGGAAGCATTTATTCCTATCAGAATGCTGATGTGCCCACCTGGGCAGCATCTGCTCCCAATGCAGACAGCGAATACCACAACGTAACAAGCCGTTTCTGGTTTGGTAAGCCCATGGCTTATGAATACCTTTCCTACCTTGCCGACCCTGCAGAATATGATGCCACACACCCCTACAGTGACACATACCCCGGTGAGGAATTCGGTCCCAAGCTTGTAGAATTAATGGATGCCTTTGCCTCCCAGAGAAATTACGGCTACACCCGTACACTTGAGACAGGTGAAAGACTTAACCGCTGGGTTGACATTATCGATGCGTTTTTAGCTACAGACGTGTTCGACACCCGTCTTGATGAATTTACAAACATTCTTTCCTTCATGTGGGGCGACTGCAACTACCTTGCAGGCTTGGACATTGCAAACGACTCCCACTGGTGGAGTAACTGGAGAATAGTTGCAAATGCAGGCTTCTTCAAAGCGGTGGAATTTCTTCCCGAATTTATAAACCATGACACATGGCGTGAAAAGGTTGAATACAACGTGGAATACACCTTCGACCTTTTATATAACGACGACTATTCCTTCACAGAGGCAGGTCCCTCCTATGCGGCATGGTGTGTTAAGCTCTTCGGTGACTGTATAAAGGCTGCGGATATGAGCGGTAATCCCATGAGTGCAGTATTTATTGAAAAGGTCAAGTATGCTGTAAGAAATGCCCTTGAAAGCTTCTATCCTGACGGCTACGACACCAATATAGGTGACTCCAACTATGGAGACCAGATGGCTAACTTCAGACTGCTCAATGAAACCTTTAATAAGTCCGATGCAGTTATCAATTCCTACGTATCCGGCGAAGATATGGGTGCCGAGTATCTTACACGATACTACGACAGCGTAAACAGTGCTTACATGCGTAACAGCTGGGACCCCAACGAGGCAGTTTATATCAACTTCACAAATAACCCCTCCGACGGTCACTGTCACCCCGACAGTAACCAGGTACTTATGTATGCTTACGGCTCACCCCTTTTGGTTGACAGCGGCCGTTACAGCTACTCCTCCACAAATTCTATCTACAATACACTCCGCACAGCAGCCTCTCACAACACAATCGAGGCTGACGGGCTCACATTAGGCACTCACAGTGTTGCGGCAAGTGCAAATGCACTTACATACAAAAATACAAACGACTCCTTCGACTTTGCAACAAGCACACAGAAGGGTTACTCCGATGTTTCCCACACAAGAAACGTGTTCTTTGCAAAGAGCGGGTTTGGTATTGTAACTGACTATGTAACAGGCTCCGATAGCCGTGCATACCGCCAGAACTGGCACTTTATGCCCTCCTCAAATGCAACTGTAAGTGGCACAACAGCAAAAACCGATTTCTACAATGCTCCCGACATTACAGTTTCGGCAGCAAGTGCAACAAGTGCTTCAATAAAGAGTGGCTACCACAGTGCAAACTACGGCTTGGTTGCCGAAAGCGAATATGCTTCCTTTGAAAAGACAGGTTCAACAGTTAAGTTCGACACACTTCTTTACCCCGAAAGAGAGAATGAAGAAATTACTGCCACCGCTACAGACCTTGCTCCCAATGATGCAAGTAAGGCGGCAATTAAAGTTACCATTGACGGAGAAGCTTCCTATTATTATGTAAAGAATACAGACTCCTCCGACGGCACCTTCGGAAGCTACTCTACAGATGCTAAAATGGCATACGTTTCCGACACAGAATACATGATTGCCGATGGTAAGAAAATTGCAGGCAAAATCGAATCAGGCTCCACAATCGTATCCATGGGCGTGACAATGGATGACGGTGCTGTATGGATAAGCGGTGAAAAACTGATTGCAGATAAGGATACTGCAACAGCAATAAAGATTTATGCACCTAATGCAACAAAGGTTCTCTTGAACGGTGAAGAGATTGACTTCACAAAGAACGGCAACTACATTTATGCGGTAGCTTCTGCAGTTGGTGAATCCGTAACAGGTGCTGTAGCTAAGGTTTACCCCACAAAGGACGGCTTCGTAGCATCCTCGAGCGGCAATGAAGGTGCAAGCCAGACAACAATTATCCAGGCTGCTCGTTCCTGGCAGAACAGAAATGCCTACATGGCGTTCGACCTTTCCGATTTTGAAGGAAAGACCATCACCTCCGCCGTTTTGAAGATGAAGCCCACAGAGGTTGCAAACAGCCCCTCAAACCTTCATTTCTACTATCTTGACTACGGCACATGGACACGAAATAACCTCTCCTTCGTGCTTGACAGCAAAAAGATGCCCACTCATACATCCACCTCCGGTGGCTTCACGGGCTATGCTTACCGCTGGAATGGCAGTGTATCGGGTGCAACAGTTGGCAACTGGGTAAGTCTTAACACAAACCTTACGGAATACCTTGCGGCAAATGACAACTACAAGTTCACATGGGCAATTCTTGCAGAGGCAGGCAGTATTAAGTTCAATGCCCTTGGTGCTGCCGAGGCAAACCGCCCCTATCTTGAAGTAACCTATAACTATCAGACCTCTTCCGAGGGTTACCCTGCAGTTACAATCAAGGAATACCGTGACGGTGTGCTTTATTCCACCTCCTCTGACTCCGGCAATTTAGGCGATGTTTACCTCCTTGAGGCAGAGGATATAATCACCTCAGGCGACAAGACCTACTACATCGACTCCTCCGCATCCCGCCTGAGCACAATTGTTAAAAAGAGTGACAATGTAATCGAGGTTTACTACAAGAGTGCAGAGGATATTACCGTTGCCTTTGAAGATATTTTAGGCAACACAATCAATGAGAGTGTTACAGTCTGGGTTAACCCCTCTCTTAATACCTATACCTACTCTGCTCCTTCCACAATTTCAAAGGATGGCACCATCTACGCACTTGACTCCTCCGCATCAAATCTTACAGCAGAGGTTGGCACAGACAACAGCCTCACCGCCGTTTACCTTAAGACTATGACAACGGGCACAGAAAACCTTATTACAAACGGCTCCTTTGAGGATGAGGACGGCAACTTCAGTCTGTCAGGCTGGAACAGTGCAAAAACGGGCTCCACCTTCGGTAGCCCCTATTCCACAAACCACTGCTATGCAGTAAGTGCAACAGGTGTAACAACAAACAACACAACTACAAGTGCGTCCAACACAATCCCCGACGGCAGCTGGGCATTCGGCTCCCGCTGGAACGACCGCGGTGACGAGCTTTGCTCCATCAAGCGTTACGTGCCCGTAGAAAGCGGTAAAACCTATATGGTTTCCTACGATGTGAAGCATAAATCAGGAAGCAGCGGCGGATATATCAGAACAAGCTTTGTAGCCTCTACTTCCGCCTCCGAGGCAGACAACTACGTTTACCCCGAATATGTTGGTACAGAGTGGCAGACATTCAGTACAACCTTCACGGCAACAGATGAAACAGACCACATTCTCTTCCACTTCCGCTGGATGGGCGATGGCAGTAACACAGGTAACGGTCCCTTCTGGTACTTTGATAACTTCCGCGTGCTTGAGGTTTCCGAATTTGAATATGCCACTGTAACATTGGACGGTGAAGAAATTATAACAGAAGGCACTATCACCCTTGGTGAAAACGGTGCTCTCCCCTCCGGCATAATGGGCTACAGCATCTCACGGGGTGACGAAACACTTTTCGTTCAGGCAGGAACACATGAGGTTCTTGACGGCGACATAATTACGTCAGTAAGGCTCAATGTTTCCATGGTTGCAGGTGCTCAGGTACGCTACGGTGGCGGTGTTGATGAAGAGGGCAAGGTATCAGATGGCAACGGTTTAAGATTCATCGCACAGGTTGACCGCTCCTATACGGGCGATGAGGTTACAGGCTACGGCATGATAATCACAGCCGAAGGAAGCAACAAGAGCACAGATATCCCTGCAGTTAAGTGGCAGGATGGTGACAGCCAGACAGTATTCACGGCAGCTCTTACAGACCTTGCTGTATCAAACTACAACCGTAATTATACAGCAAAGCCCTATGCTACAGTAAAATATTACGATGGCGCTACGGCAAAGATCGTGGCAGAGGAAGGCATTACACGAAGCATCTACAAGGTTTCAGCCGGTCTTCTCAAATATGAGTCCGATGCGGTTGACGGTAACGACAGCGACTACACATTGGGCTACAAGGGGCTCTACAACGTGCTCAACGCTTATGTGAACATGGTGGGTGTTCGTCTTACACTTACAAAGGAAGGCACCATTACAGCCCGCACAGAGGGCACGGGTGCATACAGTGGTGACATATTCTTCTCTGTTACAAGCGAAAAGAAGAGCGACGATGTTTATACAATAACAATAGCCCCCCTTGAAAGCTTCTGCAACAAGGTCACAATTATGAGCTACTGGAAGGAATTTATCCGTATAAACAACAATAACAGCATCGTGAAAGCACAGATTTCTGAGTCCGTTATGAACTCCGACGGCTCCGTTACATTCACTTTCACTCTTCCCCAAAGCAACTGATACAATATATAGGGGGTTGAGCCTCTTAACCCCCTATTTTCTAAAAAAATACTTATTTATTTGAAAATTTACTATTGCAATTTCTAAAAAAGCATGTTAGAATAATTGTGTATCACTACAGAAAGGTGTGAATGAAAAATGAAAAAGTACATGACTCCCGAATTATCCGAATTACTTACTCTTGAGGACGTTCTCGCTGATAGCGAAGACGATAACCTTGGTGATGACTTCGTTGGCGGCGACGGTTTCGACGACGAAAGCGACGAACTCATTATTGCTGACTAATTTACAGGAACTATGTTAAAAATCAAGAAGCTTGTGATAACCTCACTGGCAACTGTTTCTTTGGTTTTTTCTGCGTCTATCTGTGCAGCTGCTGCACAGATAGACAGCTTAAGCATAGTGGATAACACCATTTATGCCCGCGTTACTGCAGAAAATGCCCGTTTGTATGCAGTTGAAGGTGGCGAGGGTTTATTAAGTGATGTCTTTTTTCAGGACATAGTTCCCGGCAGTGATGTTGAACTGCCGGTTGGTGAAGCTTCGGAATATTCACTCTACTTGTGGGACAGGGAAAGCCTTGCCCCTATTTCTGCTCCCTATATTCTTCGTGACGGCACAGCTTTTCCCGAAGGAAGTGAAACGCCTCTGCCTCAGTATGAGTTTTCAGGCTATTCCTTCAACCAGGATGACAGTGTGATGGTTGTTTCCTCCATAAGCGAAACAGAAATAAAGGGCTTTATGTCAGGTGTTGAGACTACATATCCTTTAACTGACAGCGTTGATGTTCTCGGCATTTCCGATAATATAGCAGATGTTGTTCCCGGAAGTGTGGTGCTTATAGGTACAAACAAAAAGGGTGACTGTGCAGCACTCGAGCTTTTGGCAAGTCTGGGCTGGCCCATAGATGAAGAAGGCTTCAGAGCAGACTTTGGTGTTCACACGCCCTCCGATGGCTCCACCCGTTATCAGAATGTTGTCAACGTGGTATTTGGCAAGTCAGGATCCAAGCTCACAATTGGCACTGCAAGCAACAAACAAGTTTATTATTTTGCATCCAGCGACACAAAATGCTACAGAGTAGGTCTTGCGGCAATGGGCGACGAACTCGTCGTGTCAGTTGAAGAGAAGCTTGGCGGTGCCAGAGGCGATGCATCATCCCCCATCAAAAGCACTTCAGATTTTAACAACTATGTATTACTGAGGGTGGATACAGAGCAGTCCAAAACAGTAGATAATGTAACTTACAACGGTCTCATCACACAGTGCATTGTTTTCAGTGTACCAAAGGAATTTAATTTTAATCCCGATGATGACCCGGACGGTAAGTACTCCCCCATATTCGGATTAGAACCTATTGTAATTATTGATTGATACACAAAAAGAGAGAGCATATGCTCTCTCTTTTTGTATGTATTGGGGGTATGTAATGAAATATTTCGCTGAAAGCAAATGCTTTCAGTGAAATAAAATAAATCCCCCATGCACCGCAGTGCATTTCATAGCTTTAGCTATTTCATTCACCGCAAGGTGAATTTCACAAATCCCAAAGGGATTTATTTCATTGAAAAAAGCACTTCAACTGAAGTGCTTTTTTCTGGTGACCCGAGGGGGAATCGAACCCCCGATACCGCCGTGAAAGGGCGGTGTCTTAACCGCTTGACCATCGGGCCATTTATTTAAGGACTTGTTTATTATAACAACTGATTTACTGTTTGTCAAGAGTTTTTTTAAAGTTTTTTGGATAAGGCGATATACCCGCTTTGCTCGTGCGATATATTTTCGCTTCTCTCAAATATGAGGGGAGTTATAATGAAATTGAAAGCGGATGCTTTCAGTGCAATAAAATAAATCTCTTATGCACCGCAGTGCATTTCATAGCTTTAGCTATTTCATTCACCGCAAGGTGAATTTCATAAACCCCAAAGGGATTTATTTCATTGAAAAAAGCACTTGCTGATGCAAGTGCTTTTTTCTGGTGACCCGAGGGGGAATCGAACCCCCGATACCGCCGTGAAAGGGCGGTGTCTTAACCGCTTGACCATCGGGCCAAAGGTGGTAGCGGCGAGTGGACTTGAACCACCGACCTAACGGGTATGAACCGTTTGCTCTAGCCAACTGAGCTACACCGCCATATACCTTTGCTCAAACGCAAGGCTTATTATAAAGCATTTTAAACCGTTTGTCAACACTTTTTTAAAAATTTTTCTGATTTTTTGGTTTATTTAAATTTTTTCTAAAAAATACGAACATTTGTTTGCATTTTTGATTGTTGTATGTTATTCTATAGTTACAGCTCAGTCTTCGCTAAAACCCACTATGGGGGACATTGCCTGATCAAAGTTACACAAAGGAGGAGTACACATGGAATTATCAGAAAAGTTAACAATTCTTGCCGACAGTGCCAAATACGACGTATCCTGCTCCTCTTCGGGAGCAACAAGCAAAAACTACGCTATCATAGGCAACACTGCCCCCTCAGGCTGTTGCCACAGCTTTTCCGAGGACGGAAGGTGCATTTCTCTTTTAAAGGTGCTTTTCACAAACTACTGCATAAACGATTGCAAATATTGCCACTGCCGCTCCTCTAACGATATACCCCGTGCCGCATTCACACCTCGTGAGCTTGCAGAGCTTTTCATAGGCTTTTACAAGCGCAATTACGTTGAAGGGCTGTTTTTGTCCTCGGGCATTGTAAAAAGCCCCGACTATACTGCCGAGCTTTTGCTTGAAACCCTTATAATTATAAGAAAAGAATACGGTTTTGCAGGCTATATTCACGTAAAGGCAATCCCCGGTGCCGACAGCCGTCTTATATACCGCCTGGGGCTTTTAGCAGACAGAATGAGTGCCAACATTGAGCTTCCCAGCGAGGAAAGCCTTCGCCTTTTAGCACCCCAGAAAAGCCGCGAAAAGGTGCTTATGCCCATAAAACAGATACAGACGGGCATACAGGCAAGCAGGGAAGAATTAACCCTTTACAAGCACGCACCTAAATTTGTGCCTGCAGGTCAATCCACACAGATGATTGTAGGTGCCACTGCAGATAGTGACTATAAAATAATCCGCCTCACGGAAGGGCTTTACAACAAATACAACCTTAAAAGAGTGTATTTTTCAGCCTATGTGCCCATCGGCACCCACCCTGCCCTGCCAAAAACTGCACCGCCTCTTCTTCGTGAGCACCGTCTTTATCAGGCAGACTGGCTCCTTCGCTTTTACGGCTTTAAGGCAGAGGAAATCCTCAATGAGGACAAGCCCTTTTTAGACCCCCTTCTTGATCCCAAATGCAACTGGGCAATGAATAATCTTCAGCTTTTTCCCGTTGAGGTTAATACCGCACCCTATGAAATGCTTCTTCGTGTTCCCGGCATAGGTGTTAAAAGTGCACGGCGTATCATGATGGCACGAAGAGGCTCACGGCTTGATTTTGAGGCGTTAAAAAGGCTGGGGGTTGTTTTAAAAAGAGCCG
This sequence comes from Clostridia bacterium, assembly GCA_017440585.1. Classification (GTDB taxonomy): domain Bacteria; phylum Bacillota; class Clostridia; order UMGS1883; family UMGS1883; genus RGIG1927. The sequence goes on from JAFSGW010000078.1 coordinate 10,453, forward strand.
CATATTTCATCACCTGCAGCGGAAAATATATGTACAGTGCCTTAAAGATGGACTATGGCTTCATCTACAGCTCCCTTACCGCCTCAATCCCACCCGAAAGGCTTGAAAACCCCACCCAGTTCTCCCTTTTTGCCCCATCCTCCCACACAGTTCTCCCCGAAAGGTGCGGGCAGTTACAACTATCACATACGAGGTGAAATTTATGGATAATTTGATTCTTACCTTCGATTCTACCTTTGACGGCTTTTTAAGTGCCGTACATCATGCGGTAAAAAACCGTGTACGCCCCGTTTGCATATGCCCCCAAGGCGAGGTGCAGACCATGATAAACTGCTCCATTATGCCCATTGATACCCATATGCAGAATGCAGAGCTTGTACGGCGTACTCTTTGCGACGCGGCAGGCTATGACAGCTTAAAGCGTGCCTATTACACCTACCTTTCCTCTGCTGAGGATGCAATTATGGCAAGCTACACCTACATTCTTTACGCCTTAAAGTACGGCAAAAGCACGGCAAACTATATGTCCAATGCGGATATATACCGTGCTTATCAGCTTGAAAAGAAGGTTATGTACGAGGCAGACCGGATGAAGGGCTTCCTTCGCTTTGCAGTTATGGAGGGAGGGGTCGAATATGCCCCTATGGAGCCCGAGAACGACATTTTAGCCCTTCTTATGCCTCACTTTGCAGACAGGCTTAAAAGCGTTCCCTTCGTCATACACGACCTTTTAAGGCAGAAGGCAGGGGTATGCTCCCGCGGAAGCTGGTTTATAACAGATGCAAGCGACCTGACGGTGCCCTCACTTGCCGCAGACGAGGTTACCTACCGCAAATTGTGGAAAACCTTTTACGATGCAATATGCATCCGCGAAAGAACAAACCTTAAATTGCAGACACAGATGATGCCCAAAAAGTACCGCAAGCACATGACTGAGCATCAGCTGTAATTTATTATTTGACTTTAGGTAAGAATAACTATATAATACATTATATAGTTATTCTTACCTGAAAGGAGTATCACTATGAGTGAATGTAATAACAACTGTTCATCCTGCGGAGAAAACTGTGCTTCCAGAAAAGCACCCCAGTCCTTTCTTGCAGAATGTAATCAGTTCAGCAAAATAGGCAAGGTTATTGCCGTAGCCAGCGGTAAGGGCGGTGTTGGTAAGTCCTCCATCACAAGCCTTCTTGCAGTAGCAATGGCAAAGCAGGGCAAAAAAGTGGGCATTTTAGATGCCGACATTACAGGTCCCTCCATTCCCAAGGCATTTGGTATTAAAACAAAGGCAATGGGCTGTGAAGAGGGCATTATGCCTGCCCAGACCTCCCTTGGCATTAAGGTTATGAGCCTTAACATGCTTCTGGAAAACGAAATGGACCCGGTTGTATGGCGTGGGCCCGTTATCGGTGGCACCGTAAAGCAGTTCTGGACAGATGTTTACTGGGGTGAGCTTGATTACCTCTTTGTGGACATGCCTCCCGGAACGGGTGACGTACCCCTTACTGTATTCCAGTCCATCCCCGTTGACGGCACGGTTATTGTGACAACACCTCAGGACCTTGTTGCAATGATTGTGGGCAAGAGCGTTAACATGGCTCGTAAAATGAACATTGCCACCTTAGGCATTGTTGAAAACATGAGCTATCTTGTATGCCCCGACTGCGGAAAGAAAATACCCGTGTTCGGTGAAAGCAAGGCTATGGAAATTGCCGATGCCTTCTGCATTCCCGCCTACGCTTCCATGCCTCTTGACCCCGCTTTTGTGGCAATGTGCGACCGTGGCGAAGTGGAAAATGCCGACACAAGCTTACTTGAAAATATTATAAAGGTATTATAAATTATTCACGGGCGTGCAATGCACTCCCCTACGGAAATCATAAAGCAATAAAAGCTCCTCAAATGAGGAGCTTTTATTACTTTATGATTTCTCTGATTTCGAATTCAAGTGTACCCATAGGTGTAACAGCTGTTACCTTGTCGCCAACCTTGTGGCCCAAAAGTGCAGCACCCACGGGAGATTCGTTGGAAATTCTGAACTTTGCAGGGTCTGCTTCTGTGGAGCCTACGATCTTGTATATAACCTCTTCGTCGAACTCAATGTCGTAAACCTTTACCTTGCTGCCTACGGAAACGCCGTCGTTGCCTGCATTTTCTTCAATGAGAACAACGTGCTTCAATGTTTCTTCAATTTCAGAAATTCTCAATTCATTCTGTGCCTGCGCATCCTTTGCTTCGTCGTATTCGCTGTTTTCCGACAAGTCACCATATCCGCGAGCTACCTTGATAGCTTCCTTAATTTCTTTTCTCTTTACTGTTTTTCTTTCTTCAAGTTCCTGTTTGAGCATTTCTAAGCCCTCAGCAGTCATTAAAACCTGCTCTGCCATTGGAATCACTCCTCTTAGTTTTATCTATTCATATAAATTGTATTATATAACTAATAATCCTCTTTGTCAAGCAAAAATAGTCCAGACCGCCAAAAGGCGAAATGGCACATCAACAAATTCCAAGTCATATTGTGAAATTCTCATTAATGTAAAAACCCTCGCTAAACGCGAGGGTTTTCTTTGCTTTTATACCTTTTGGCTATCGACAAACCTCACCTCTCGAAGTACCTGTGTACGTCTTCGGGTTCGGTTTGTCAATTCTGAACAATTTTTATTTATTCCTCTGCTATTTCGTCTAATTTTGCCTTAACAACCTTCTTGGGCACGGTGGAAAGAGCAGAAAACCGCTGACGCATTGCCATGTTAAGCATTTCCTCCGCTTCCTCCTGCCGTCCTTCCTTTAAAAGTGCAAGGGCATAGTAGTAATAAGGTGCAGGAGCACCGCATCCGCAGTCCATCAACTCACCGAAAACCCTTAAAGCCTCCTCGTTCTTGCCTGTGCAGTAGTAGGCTTCGCCAAGGTTTGCAAGGATGGTTTTTTCGTAGGTATACTGCTCGTTTGTTTGTTCGCAGAACCGAAGTGCCTTTTCGTAGTCACCGGTTTCACGGGCTTTAACAAGCATAAGTGCACCCAAAGTGCCTGCAGCAGTTACCGAAGGGCTTCTTTCCCACACCGCATTAAGAAGTGCTACAGCATCATCAAGCTGACCCTTTTTCCACAAAAGGATGGCTTTATTTGTGTCAAGGCTGTCCTTCTGGTAGGAATTAAGCTTCTTTTTTGAAACCGCCTCAAAAATTTCCTCACTTGCCGCCTTGTCACCCTCCTTAAGGAGAATGTAGCCACAGTATATTTCCATATCGGCAGTAAGGCGTTTTGTTTTGTATGCCTTTTTGTACTTTTCAACAGCCGCCTTTCTGTCGCCCTTCTTGTAGGCAGAGTTTGCACTCATCATGTAAAGCATGGGCAGGTTCAGAACTGCACTTACCCCTATTGCCAGAAGTATTGACACAACCTGGTAAAAGCTTCCGCCCAGAAGCTGATTAAAGGGAAGATACGGTGCAGCATAACCCAAGGCAAGCACCAGTATTACGGCTATTACAACTGAAACCAATAAAGACATTTTTCTACCTTCTTGTTTAAATATTTACTGAATAAGCATACCTGCCAGAATTTCGCGGATTTCCTCGGAGGCTTCACTGCCAAAGAGCGTACCGCCGAAAATCGTTACAAGTGTATCGCCCTTCTGATAGCGGTAATACACATATGTACCCTGCTCATCGTCGGGGTCCTCGGCATAAATTGTGGCTGTGATAACCTTTTCACCGTCAATGTCGGCAATTTCTATATCTTCATAACGAACCTCTTCATCAGTATTGAGCTGAGAGGAGAAAAATTCAACCCACTTTTCTTCTTCCATCTGCTCGAAAAGGGCAGCATAGTTGCTGTAAACATAAGCTCTGCCCTGATTTATACGGGCAACCTCTCTGTCGTATTCGCGTCTTGCTTCGTTATACATTTCCACTTCTTCGTTATAGCCGTCTCTTATAGCCTGTGTTTCCTCCTGATACTGAAGCCATATGTCGTAGCCTTCAATTTCGGAAGCATCGATTGTTTCAACAACCTCATTGATAGCCATCATAAGGTCCCAGCCGTTTTCATAGCCAAGGTCACTCATAAGGTTTTCAAAAAGCACTTCCATATCCTCGGGGAATTCCACGCCTGCATCCTCATACATCTGCATAAGTGCAAGACGTGTTCTTTCGTCCTCAACAAACTTTGCCTCCTCAGGCTCCTCAGGATATTCGGGGGACATAGGTCTTTCAGGAGCTTCGGGGTATTCCTCCTCAAGAATGGAAACCTCATATTCCTCACCCTCGTAGGGCTCAAACTCCTGCACAATGTAGAGAAGACCGTTCTTTGCATCCTCATCCGCATAGCTTTCGTAGGTTGTTACAATTTCCCAGTTATATGTATGCTGTGCATCAAAGCCGTCCAGAGAACGGAATGCAAAGCTTTCCTCGCTGTCTGTATCCTCGGGGAAGTATGTATCGGGGATTTCAAGCATAATGGACTTTGAGGGAAGGTCGATGGAGGTGTATTCAATAATTATCTCTGTTTCCTCTTCAATTACCTCTTCCTCGTCTTCATCCGCTTCGCCTTCTCTAACTGCATTGTCCTCTGTATCGCTTGCACCTTCCAAAGCCTCGCCCTCTGCCTCACTTACCTCTTCAACGGGAGGCTTCACAACAGTCTGTGTGTCCACCTGACCGTTAATGACAACTCTCTGATACTCCTGGTTCCAGAGCACCGTAAGACCGAACTGCTCTGCAATAAAGCGCAAAGGCACCATTGTTCTGCCGTTTATGATAACGGGAGGCTGTGTGAGAGTTTTTACACCACCGGGTGTTTTTGCCTTAGTGCTTCCTATTACAAGCTCAATATAAAAATTATCCTTCTTTACAACTACTGTGTCTGTGGGGTCGTCCCATGTAACCTCTAACCCCAGAGCCTCTGCCACACTACGCAAGGGCACAAGTGTAGTACCCTCCACAACAACGGGCTCCTGGTCGGGGAACTTTAAGAAGGAGCTGTTCATAATAACGTTAACTGCTCCAACACTCTGTGCCACACTCATTAAAAGCATAACTGCCGCACATATAAGTGCAATCCTCTTTTTCATTTTCCAACACTTCCTCATTTTACAATATACACAATTATTATATACTTTTCCGCAAATAAAATCAATAAAAAAAGAGGCTTAAACGCCTCTTTTTTTGAATTATTTAATGGTAACCGTTTTGCCGAAAAGCTCCGCATTTTTTTCAATACGTGCCTTTGAGGAGAACACGCAAAGATTGTTTTCCTCCATAAGAGCCTTCAATGTATCTGCCATGGCTCTTATAGCCCCGGGTGTGGTTTTAAGCATTTCACCACGGATTTTGTCCCTCAATTCGGGAGAGACAGAATTGAAATAGTCACTGTCGGAGCGCATAGCCTTTGCAAAAGCACTCTTGGGTCTGTCTGTTGCGGCAACTGCACCAACAATATATTTTGTCATTTCCCTCTCGTCCGCTTCGAAGGAGGCAATATACTTATATGCCTCGTCAAAGGCTGTAATTGTGTCCTTAAGGTTGGGGTCACGGTAGGAATACATACCCACATCACCTAAAAGGTTTACGGTAAAGCCTGTGCCGTAGGCACCGCCCTTTGCACGGATTGTGTTCCAGAGGTAGTCATAGGTCATAATGTGGGAAAGCACAAACATGCTGCCCTCTGCCTGACCCTTTGTTGCAGCCTTTGCAACATATGCCACATCGGTAGGCACCATAAAGCCTTCGTTTTCCGCCTTACATTCGGGGATAACTACACCCTCAAGGCTTTCACCCGAAGGAAGGTTAAGCATATTAAGCTTTTCCTTTGCCATATTAAGGATTTCCTCATCACCCGTTACAGAATAGGTTACGTTGCCCTTATTTACAGCCTTTTTGAGAATTTCTCCAAGGTAAGCTGCATTTTCCTCACTAAGAGACTCCGAAAGCTCCTTTATATAGAAGTAATAGTCCACACCGTTAAGCTTCTGGTTAAAGGCATCCTCGGGAGAGAAGTAGCTCATGGCACGCCTTAAAGCGGCACTGTGTCCGTTTCTTGCCATCCAGTTTTCTCTGCTCATTTTTTCCTGCAGAAGCATTTTCTTTATTTCGCCAATGTTATTGAAGTCTGTTTCACAAAGGATTTCGCCCACAAGAGCAAAGGCATTTTCAATGTTGCTCTTTAAAGAAGAGAAGGAAACCCTCAGCTTTGCACTTACCTTATCGCGATTATCAAGAGGTGCGAAGGTGTCAACAGAGGCGGAAAAGGCACCAAGGTTAATCTTAATGCTGTTTATAACCTCAAGAGCAGTTCTGTTTTTGGTTGCCATTCTGCCTAAGAAGCGGCTTGCCAGGGAAATATCTGTAATTTCCTTTTCACTGAGTGCACCAAGGTCAAAATAAAGTGTTTCGTATAAAATGCCCTTTGTTCCTATGTTATGGTACAAAAGCTTTCTTCCATCAATCTCTTCAATTTCAAAGGGCACCTTTTCGCATTCGGGGTTAATATACTTAATGTCTAAAACGGGGATTGTGGCAAGCTCCTCTGCCGTGTCCTCCCTGTTCTGCATTTCCTTTAAGGAAGAGAGCTCTTCCTCTGCCTTCTTAAGCCCTTCTTCGCCAATCTTTTCACGGTATGCGGCAACACGCTCTGCCTCAGCCTTTGCCTTTTCCTCACTAAGAGCGCTGTCGGGAGAAAGCTTTACAAAGGCACTGTGCTTTGTATCGAGGAAAATTTCCTCTAAAAGGCGTTCAAAATAGTCGCCCTTTGCCTTTTCCCTTATAGAGTCAAACTCCTTCTCATAGGTTAAAAGAAGCGTGGGGTCACCGCCGTAAAGCCAGGATGCCATCACCCATGTGCAGTAAATAAGTCCTGCAGGCTGATTGCCGAATTCAGCCTCACGCATTTTAAATTCCATCTGGTTTATGTTTGCGGCAATAATTTCTTTATCAATGCCCTCTTTAACAATGTCGGAAATAATTTCGCGTACAGCCCTCTTTACCTTTTCCTCATCGTCCCCTGCTCTCTTCATTGCAAGGCACACATAAGGTGAAACAAGCTGGTCATCAAGATATGCCCATACCTCTTCACAAAGACCACGGTCTAAAAGTGCCTTTTTAAGGGGTGACTCGTTATTGGAGCATATACTTGTAAGAAGAATGTCGGTAGCCATGAGCTTTTCATGGTTGTCAAAGGGTGCAGCCTTAAAGCCGAAGGCATAATGTGTTGCCTTATCGGCATTCTCCTCCGAGTCGTATTTTTCATAACAGCAAAGCTCGCCACGGTCAGGCTGAATACCCACCTTTATATCAAGGTTGATGGCATCATAGGCGTTAAGGTAGCCCTCGTCCATCAATTTAAGCTTCGCTTCAACATCCATATCGCCGTAAAGATAAATGTAGCTGTTTGAGGGGTGGTAGAACTTTTTGTGTGTTTCGATAAATTCCTCATGGGTAAGGCTCGGAATTGCTTTGGGGTCACCGCCTGAGTTTTTGGAATAGCAAACGTCGGGGAACATTGTATTCTGCAGATACTCGCCCAAAAGAGAGTCCTCACTGCTCATTTCCCCCTTCATTTCGTTATATACAACACCACGGAAGCATTCCTTTTCGCCGCCCTCGTAGTGCCAGCCCTCCTGAAGGAAAATTTCCTTCTTGTTATAAATGGCAGGGTGGAAAACAGCATCAAGGTACACATCCATAAGGTTTTCAAAGTCCTTCTCGTTAAGGCTTGCCACGGGGTACATTGTTTTGTCGGGGTAGGTCATGGCGTTAAGGAAGGTCTGCATACTGCTCTTTAAAAGCTCAACAAAGGGCTCACGAACGGGATACTTGTCGCTTCCGTTAAGAACGCTGTGCTCTAAAATGTGCATAACGCCCGTATCGTTTTCGGGCACGGTTTTAAAGCTTATGGAAAAAACCTTGTTGGTGTCACTTGATGCAACATACAAAAGGCGTGCACCGCTTTTTACGTGCTTACCGATATACACATCGGAATTGATTTCCTCCACATGCTTTTTTTCAGTAAATTTAAAGCCGTGATAAATTTTTTCAAGTTCAAACATATTTTCATTCTCCTTACAATAAAAGCCCTTTGCCGTGCAAAAGGCTTTTTATAATTTATTTTGCTAAAAACTGCTTTAATTCTTCCATTCTTTCCACCGCATCACGGTAGCCGTCGTGGTAGAGCTTATCAAGCTTTTCGCGGTCTAGCTCCATTCGTGCCACCTCAACGGGCTCCTTGGGACGGAACACAAACACGTCCTTGCCCTCGTGCTCGTCAATAAATGCCAAAGCCTCGTTGTATCTTACGTGCCTTGATGCAGCCGCCTCGGCAAATTTGGGATACTTTCTGCCGTAAAGCTTTTTAATGTAGGTTACCTCGGAGGATGGCTTTTTCACAAAGCCCTTATGCTGTGTGAGAATAACCACAGCCTTGCTGTTACCGTGCTCTAAACTATATTTTGCAGGAATGGAGTCAAGTATGCCTCCGTCAAGATATTTTTTGCCGTTTATATGTACCATTCTTGAAATAATGGGGAGCGATGCAGAAGCACGGACCATATCCATGTCACGCTTCAAGTCCTCAACGTGAAGGTATTCCACCTCACCGGTTTCAACATTGGCACAAACCGTGTAAAACCTGCAGGGGTTTTTCTTAAAGGTTTCATAGTCTGCAGGCTCAAGCTTGTTGGGAAGCGTGTCGTACACAAACTTTACGCCAACCATGTCGCCTGTGAGGAAAAGACTTCGCTTTGAGCAATATCTCCAGTCATTCATATACTTCATGGTTATGTCGTAGGTTCTTTTTTTCTGCTTTGTAATAAAGTTCTGACCGAAGGTTGCACCTGCTGAAACAGAGTAGCAATTGTCAAATTCTATATTATAATCCAAAAAAGCATCCAATACTCCGGCGGTGTACAGGCCTCTTGAGCCGCCGCCTTCCAATATAAGTGCTCTGCCGTCCATACAAAAAACTCCTTTTACTGATATAACAGATATTTTACTACTTTTCAGCATAAAATTCAAGCTTTTCCCAAAGTTTTATCATGGCAAGGGTATCAAGTGCACAATATTCCTTCAAGTCGTGCATTGCCTGTGCCTTTTCTTCCCTGCTCATCCTTGTAAGCCTTGCATACACGCTCTCTGCCTGCTGACCGTTCTTTATTGCCATACGTGAATAGCTAAGAGATGGGCAGTCGGGGTAAAGAGCAGGCAAAACCTTTTTAAGGCTGCTTTTGCCCTCCATTGCACGGTTTACAAGAAGCTTTGCGGAAAAGGGCTTCTCTAAATCAACAAGGTTATCAATTATTGGTGCAAGCTTTTCCTTAAACTGAGGAAGCCTTTGAATAAGCCTTTCAATGCACACCTTTTCGTAGTCAGAATACATTAAAACACAGTGGTTTTCCTTTATACACTTACAAAGTGCCTCTGCCGCTTCCCTCTCGGGGTAGCTTTCACCGTCGCCTATAAATTCAAAATGTACAGGCTCTGCACCCTCTTTTTCAATAAGGTGGTAGGAAAACTGTGTTATTACCGTGTCCATAGGTGAAAGGAACTTTTCCTTCGGGCGGAAAACCTCCATGGTTTCAAAATCAAGAAAGCCTAAGGGATAATGAAGTGTATTCAAAAAGGCTTTTATTTCCTCCTTTGAATAAATGTCCTCATCGGTGCTTCGTACAAGTATTTCCCTTTTTGTTGCCTCTGTGCAGTCCGGCATAAGTGCAAACTCGGAAACAGTTGTAACCCCCTTCTGATAAAGGCTCATTTTCTTTGTAAAGGGTATTGATTTCAGGCTGAAAATGCTCTCACTGTCCTTTGCAAAGCACCCTTCAAGGTAAGGGCAGGAGCCACACTGCTTTGAAAGCACGGGCTCGGGAGCCTCCGGTAAGGAAATGTTTTTAAGAATGTTTTTAAGCCTTTCCTCAAGCTTTTTCTGCCTGCGGTAGTTGTTAACGTTTATAACGTTGATGGTTTTACTGCGATTTGCATCTCTGTCTATTGCACACACATAACAGTTACCGGTTTTAACCCCTGCCTTTTCCATAACAATTTTATCGAAAAGCACCTCATCAATCCAACGGGTGTAACGGCTTGTGGGTCTTACCGCATATATATCGTATGCCCCCTCTACAAGCATTATAACGTCACAGCGGGCAGATGCACCGCCACTTATAAAGGTGGCGTTATAAATAACCTCTTCGCCCTTTTCTACAATTTGCATTGTATCAAGTGCAGCGCGCTTAGCATCGCCGTAAACCCACACACCGTCGGGGAAGCTTTGGAGCATATCTGTCTGTATATCTCTCAATCGGGAGGACATGTTGTACTTGTCCTTCAAGCTTTTGTAGTTTTTGTCACGGGCTGTAAGGTACGCCTGACGGCTGCAGCCGTTGAATTTTGTAAAATTGAGCTGGTTTACCATGTCCTCACCTCCTTATTATCTTACTCTGTGTACACCCTTTGGCTCATAGCCCAAAAGGTCGCTTAAGCCTAAATAGTCGCACATAAGGAAAATTATTGAAAGCCACATTTCTGTGCCCTTTAAGCTTGCCTCTGTGCCGAATTTGAAGGCAAAGCCCTCATTTGTGTATTTTTCAATAAACACGGGAAGCATTTTCACACACCACGCCTCGCCCTCACTTACACGGTAGGATGTAAAGCCCTTCGCAAAATACAAGGGATGGATAATGTCAAGTGCATCGCAGGCATTGTCGGGCACGCCCTTTTCCTTGGCATAGCTTAAAACGGTGTCAACCGCTTCCTTTACATAAAAGGGCTTGAGCTTGAACTGGTCGTAGGTGCCACGGGTTAAGCGATAGTAGCCGTTAACACGAAGGTTCATGTTCCCTCCGCCCCAGAGCCCGTCTGTGCACTGGTTAAGGGAAAGGTAGTTAAAAATGCCTTCGGGGAAATTGTCCTTGTAATGTTTTCTGTTCATATAGCAGGCTGTGGCGTATATATCTGTATTATGCCCTGCATCCCATGCATCATTTTTCCAGGAAAAGCTGTCCATAAAGTCCCATGTGTTCACATTATCGGTATAAGCAAAGCGTATGGGCTTTTCGCCCAAAATTTCAAGAGCGTATGAGGCAGACATAACACATTCATATTCGTGACGGTCTTCCTGAAAGGCTCTTATAGTATCTGTCAGCTCTGCCTTTGATAATTGCTTTGGAAAGGAGTCAAAAAGTGCGGCAATTTCCACCGCATCGCATACGGCTCTCCGCCTTTCGTCATGAAGGGGTGAATTTTTAAAAACACCGTCCTTAAAGTGGAAATCCAGAACGCTCTGATAGGTTTCCCTTGCTTTTTTGCCAAAATCTTCAATAAGCTTTTTAAATTCCGCCGTGCTTTTAATTTGGGCAATACGGCTTTTTATAACACGGGCAGGGTTACCGCCCATA
>JAFSGW010000079.1 GCA_017440585.1 Clostridia bacterium
TCTCTGGGGTTCGTTCTGGAAGCCCTTTTCTGCATAGAATTCCTGTTCGCCTGCTGTGAAAACGAATTCGTTACCACAATCTTTGCAGACTAATGTCTTGTCTTCGTACATGGTTTGATCTCCTCGCTTAGATAAAATAAATTATAATTCACCCTTACCGGCTCTTGCGCCGATAAAAGGTATATGGTAAAATAATGGTTGCCTTAAAATTCATCAGAAAACTTTTCAAACTTTTTCTTGATGCGCTGTAAGGCATTGTCTATGGACTTGGGCTCCTTTTGCAACATGGCGGCAATTGAGCTGTAGCTTTTGCCCGTAAGGTACAAGGAAAGCACCTTACATTCAAATGCTGAAAGCAATTCCTCCATTTTAACGGAAACCATTTCAAAGCTTTCCTTGCCGATAACAATTGTTTCGGGATTGCTTGTTTCATCCGAGGCAATAATATCGATAAGGGACGAATCCTGATTTTCCGTATTGCAGGGCTTGTCCAGTGAAACGTAAAAATTGAGCGGAGCATGCTTCTGCCTTAAGGAAGCTTTCACGGCACTGATTATCTGCCTTGTAACGCACAGATCCGCAAAGGACCTGAACGCTGCATCCTTGGTGGCATCATACACCCTGACAGCCTTTAAAAGACCAATAAGCCCCTCCTGAACAAGGTCGTCACGCTCGCCGCCTGCGAGAAAATAAGAGGATGCCTTCATGGAAACGAAGGGCTTGTACTTGCGAAGAATATATTCGCAGGCACTCTCATTTCCCTTTTGTGCTAAAAGCACAATTTCTTCATCGGTCATTGTATCGAAGCTATGGTTGGTCATTAAATACCTCCGCAACAAGGCGAGGGGAGTTGAACCCCATATGCCCTTTCCTTGTTAAAATCGCGTCTTTTCGGTTTGTCGCTTTTGAAAGGCGTCAGCCTGTCGGCAAGCTCCGCACCAAAAATACATCAATTTTTCCGGCGAAAAGGGTCGCAGAGTTTTAGTCGAGCAAATTTTTTGTCAGAGTGTACCAAAAGCGGAGATTATACTGACGTATAGTCGAGCATTTTGGTGCTCTATGGCGGAAAATTTGCCGATTAAAACCATATTGGGTCCAGCGCCCCTCGCCTTATGATTAGAATTATTTTACAGCTAAATATGTAAAAAGTCAACAAAAAAATTAACTATTGCATTAAAATTTTTTATCAAGTATACTAAAAATGTCGGAAAAAGTGTAATAAGGAAGGAATATATATTATGCCACTTGATGCTTCGGCGGTAAGATGTGCCGCCTACGAAATTGATAAAATGCTCCAGGGGGGCAGAATTGAGAAAATTTATCAGCCCGAAAAGGATGAAATTGTGCTCAGCGTAAAAACTCCCTCGGGCAATTACAGGCTGGTTATAAGTGCAAATTCGGCAAACCCCAGGCTTTACATTACCACAACCGTTAAGGAAAACCCTCAGGAGCCTCCCATGTTCTGCATGCTTATGAGAAAGCATATCTCCTCGGGCAGGATTTTAAGGGTTACAAGTGTTGATTTTGAAAGAATAACAGATATTGAAATTGAAGCCCGTAACGAAATGGGCGATAGTGTAAAAAAGCATCTTTTTTGCGAAATTATGGGCAAGAACAGCAATATTATCCTTGTAAATGACGAGGGCAAAATTGTAGATTCCATAAAGCACGTTGACCTTAGTGTAAGCAGGGTGAGAAATGTTTTCCCCGGGCTTACCTATCAGCTGCCTCCGGATAACGAAAGAAAGAACCCTCTTTTACTTACAAAGGAGGATTTTTACGAAATTATTGCCACGTCCCCCGAAGGACGGAGCATTGACAAGGCATTGACAGCTGCTCTTTCGGGCATAAGCCCCCTTATGGCACGTGAGGCACTGTATTGTGCAACGGGAAAAAGCGGTGCTCTTATGGGAGAATTGAGCCATGAGGATAAGGAAAAGTGTGCCCTTTGCCTTTGGGAAATGTTTGAAAAAATTAAAAATTATGACTTTCAGGTGACAATTTTATATAAAAAGGGCGAACCAAAGCCCTTTGACTTTGCGGTGTACCCTGTTACACAGTATGGGGATGAGGTTGCCCTCGAGCCGGCTGAGAGCATGTGCCACGCCCTTGAAATGTTTTACTCAAAGCGTGATGCGGCGGAAAGAATGCGCTCCCGCTCTTATGCCCTTACAAAAACAGTTACTCTGCAGCTTGAGAGGATACGTAAAAAAATATCTCTTCTTCACACTACCCTCTCAGAGAGCGAAAAGAAGGAGGAATGGAGGATTGCAGGGGATATTGTAACTGCAAACCTTTACATGATAAATAAGGGCGACAAGAGCCTTACCGCTGTTAACTACTACGACGAGGAGCTGAAGGAAATCACAATAGCACTGGACGAAAAGAAGAGCCCCGGTCAGAATGCACAGATGTATTACAAAAAGTATCAGAAGGCGAAGGTTGCCCAGGTTGAAGCGGCAAAGCAGATTAAAAAGGCAAATGATGAGGCGGAGTACCTTGAAAGCGTGCTTGCTGGCATTGAACTTGCAAAAACGCCCTCCGCACTTGACGAAATAAAGGAAGAACTGGTGGATGCAGGCATAATAAAGAGCACCTTCACGAAGAAAAAAGGTGCAAAAAAGGTAAAGATAACACCTCCCGAGGAATACACTTATATGGATTACACCATTTATTCCGGAAGAAACAACATACAGAACGATTACTTAACCCTTAAAATGAGCAGGGCGAACGATTTGTGGCTTCACACAAAGAACATTCCCGGTTGTCACGTGCTTGTGAAAAACAAGGGTGAGGAAATACCGAAAAAGGTTATTGAAGCGGCGGCAGTTATTGCAGCAACAAATTCAAAGGGCAGAGCCTCTTCAAAGGTTGAGGTTGACTACTGCCCCGTGAGCCATGTTAAAAAGCCAAACGGTGCAAAGGCAGGCATGGTCATTTACGAGGGTTACTCCACCGCTGTTGTAACACCAGATGAGGACTTTTGCGAAAGTATACAAAAAAAATAAACAATATATGGTGTACTTTCTTGACATTATGTACAAAAAGGTATATAATATCATTTGTGTTATTGTAGGTATAGTAGTACCTATAATACTTAATTTTATAGATTGGAGGGTTGTTGGTGAATCCGGTAGTTATTATCAGTATAGCTGCTGTATGCGGTATTGCGGTTGCAATTATTGCCGCTCTTGTGGCATTCCGTATGGGTATTTCCTATCGTAAGAAGATAGCAGAAGCCGAAATCGGAAGTGCAGAGGAAGAAGCAAAGAAAATTGTTGACGATGCATACAAGGCAGCTCAGAGTAAGAAAAAGGAAGCCCTGCTTGAGGCTAAAGATGAAATACATAAGGCCAGAAACGAAGCGGATAAAGAAATTAAAGAACGCAGAAACGAAATAACAAGACAGGAAAGAAGAATTCAGCAAAAGGAAGAAACTCTTGATAAGAAAACGGAAGCTCTTGAAAAGAAGGACGAAAAGCTCAACGAAAAAATGAAAGAGCTTGAAAACGAAAAGGAAGAGCTCGCAAAGGTGCGTGAAAAGCAGCTTGAAGAGCTTGAGAGAATTTCCGGCTTATCTGTTGAAGATGCAAAGCAGTTTTTACTTAAAAATGTTGAAAGCGAAGTAAGGCACGAAGCAGCAATGATGATTCGTGACATTGAATCCCAGGCGAAGGAGGAAGCTGAAAAGAAGGCAAAGAACATTATAGGTCTCGCAATTCAGAAGTGTGCGGCTGACCATGTTGCCGAAACAACAGTTTCCGTTGTAAGCCTTCCCAACGACGAAATGAAGGGCAGAATTATTGGTCGTGAGGGCAGAAACATCAGAACGATTGAATCTCTCACAGGTGTTGAACTCATTATTGACGATACACCCGAAGCGGTTATTATTTCTTCCTTCGACCCCATCCGCCGTGAGGTTGCGCGTCTTGCGCTTGAAAAGCTCATTATGGATGGCAGAATTCACCCCGCAAGAATTGAAGAAATGGTTGAAAGAGCTCAGAAGGAAGTTGATGCTACAATCAAGCAGGAGGGTGAACAGGCAACATTTGACACAGGCGTTCACGGTCTCCATCCTGAGCTTATCAAGCTCCTTGGCCGTCTCCGCTACAGGACAAGCTACGGTCAGAATGTACTTAAGCATTCTATCGAGGTAAGCCACGTGGCAGGTATTATGGCAGGCGAATTGGGTGTTGACATTACAATTGCAAAGCGTGCAGGCTTACTTCACGATATCGGTAAGGCTGTTGACCACGAAATTGAAGGCAGCCACGTTACAATCGGTGTTGATCTTGCAAGAAAGTACAAGGAAGGTGCAAGCGTTATTCACGCTATCGAAGCTCACCACGGCGATGTGGAAGCAAACAGCATCGTTGCTTGCCTTGTTCAGGCGGCTGACGCTATCAGCGCTGCCCGTCCCGGTGCAAGAAGAGAAAACATTGAAACCTACATCAAGCGTCTCCAGAAGCTTGAAGAAATTGCTACAAGCTTTGACGGCGTTGAAAAGAGCTTCGCTATTCAGGCAGGCCGTGAGGTAAGAATCATGGTTAAGCCCGACAGAATTGGCGACGGCGATATGGACTTTATCGCACGTGAAATCGTTAAGAAGATTGAAAGCGACATGGAATATCCCGGTCAGATTAAGGTTAACATAATAAGAGAGACCAGAACTGTAGCCTTTGCGAAATAAGAATTGCATGTAAAAAGTCGGGATTTTATATCCCGACTTTTTTAATAAGGATTGAGAATATGAACATACTTTTTATTGGCGACATCTGCGGAAGATGCGGCAGAGAGGCACTTTTTGAGTACCTTGAAGATATTAAATATGAATATAACATCGATTTTACCGTAGCCAACGGCGAAAATGCCGCAGGAGGCTTAGGTATATCGGTGAGAACATACGATGAAATGGTAAAAGCAGGGGTTGACTTTTTCACTTTAGGTAACCACGCCTTTTCAAAGTCGAACGAGGCAAAAATTCTTTTTGAAAGAAAAGAGGCGCTGGTACGCCCTGCAAATATGCTCCCGGATAATTTACCGGGGGAAGGGCTTGAGATTGTACGTACTAAAAATGGCGAAAAGGTGGCAATAATAAACCTTTTAGGCAAGGTTTACATGGAAAACGCCTCCGACCCCTTTAAGTGTGTTGACAGTCTCATAAAAAAGGCAAAGGAAGCAACAAATATTATCCTTGTGGACTTTCATGCCGAGGCAACAAGCGAGAAGGAAGCAATGGGCTTTTACCTTGACGGACATGTTACGGCTGTTTTAGGCACACATACCCACATACAGACGGCAGATGAAAAAATACTTCCCAATGGCACTGCATATATTACAGATGTGGGCATGACGGGGGCTGTTAACTCCGTTTTGGGCATGGAGGTTGAAACTGCCGTGGGCAGGTTTGTAACCCCTGAGGAAAGGCACCCCTTCAAGTCTGCCGAGGGGAAGGCACGGTTTTGTGCAGTTTGTATTACTGTTGATGAAAAGACAGGAAAAGCAATTGGAGTGAAAAGAATTTGGAAATCGTAAAGTGCGGAAATATAAAAATTCTTGTAAGTGAAAAGCTTAAGGGCGTAAAGCACGGCTTTACCCTTCGCAATGGCGGCGTAAGTGAGGGGGATTTCGGCTCACTTAACCTTGGCTTAAGGCGTGGTGATAACCCTTTTAAGGCTTTGAGAAATATTGAAATTTGCACCGATGAAATGGGGCTTAATAAGGAAAGGCTCACCCTTACCTATCAGCTTCACACTAAAAACGTGAGGTTTTTAAAAGAGGAGGATATAGGTAAAGGGCTTATCCGTGAATGGGGCGAGGGCGTTGACGGTGTTGTTACCGATATGCTCCATACTCCCATTATGACCTACAGTGCCGACTGTGTGCCAACCCTTTTGTATGACGGCGTAAGAAAAATGATTGGTGCGGTCCACGGAGGCTGGAGAGGCACAAAGGAAAACATTATAGCGGAAGCGGTACGGGTTATGGCTGAAAACGGCTGTGAAAGGGAAAACATAATTGCCCTTATCGGCCCTGCAATAGGTATCTGCTGTTATGAGGTGTCAGGCGATGTGGGTGAGGCGTTTTGTGAAAAATACCCTACCATGGTGAAAAGGATGCCCAATGATAAATACATGGTTGACTTAAAGGGCATAACAGCCTGCCAGCTTCGTGAGGCAGGGCTTAAAAAGGAAAACATTGAAAACAGCAACATATGCACCGCCTGCGAAAATGAAAGCTTCTTTTCCCACCGTGCGCAGAAGGGCAGAAGCGGTCTTTTGGGCGGTTTTATACAATTGGATTAAAAAGGATAGGTTTTTATGAAAAAGCTTGTTACCATGATTTTAATAACGGCACTTATTGCTTCCCTCTGCGGCTGCAGAGGCGGTGGGGCTGAACTGCCCACGGAGGAAGTAGTTTTGGTAAGTGACGAAAAGGTGATAAATATTCAGATGCGTGAGGCAGACACCCTTGACCCCATTTTAACGGAAAGGCAAAGCGTAAGGGATGCTCTTATGATTGTATATGAGCCTCTTTTTGACATTGACGAGGATTTCACTATAGTGCCCGTACTGGCACAGAGCTATGCCTTTAACGAAAATGCAACGGTTATGACCTTGAAAATAAAAGAGGGCGTGCTGTGGCATAACGGTCAGCTTTTAAGCTCCGAGGACGTTATTTACACAATCGAAAGGATTAAGGCAAATCCTGCCTCTTCCTATTATTTAAACCTTGCAGGGGTTGAAAGGGTTGAAAAGCTTAATGATTACGAGATTGTTTTTTACCTTACAGAGCCTGATGCATTTTTGATTTATTCTTTATATTTTCCCATCATGAGAGCAAATGCGGACCCCCTGGCACTTACGGGCACGGGAGCCTTCATGCTTAAGGAAATGGACGGAAAAACAATTTCTCTTGTTAAAAACAGCGCATGGCATAAGGGCGAGGCTATGTGTGACGGCGTGAGGATTTTCAGTATGCGTACCTCGGAGATGGCACAGGAGTCCTTCTCAGCAGGCAAAATCCATGCTGTGACCCGTGACATGCTCGACACGGAGAATTTTGCCATTAAGGAAAGCAACACAAAGCATATTTACCCTGACGGCACCTTTGAATTTGTGGGCTTTAACTCCAAGAGAGGCATTTTTTCCGATGCTCTTTTAAGGATTGCGGCAACAAATGCCGTTGACAGAATGAGCCTGAGCCGTATATACGGTGATGCTGTGCCCTCGGGCTTTCCCGTCATGCCCGGAAGCAGTGCATTTTCGCCTTCCTATGAGCATAGCGAGTATAACCTTGACTACGCAAAGGAGGTAATTTTCTCTGCAGGGTGGATGGACCTTGACGGTGACGGCAAGAGTGAGAAAGTTATTGACGGCAACTGGACAGAGATGGGCTTTAGCCTTCTTGTGGCAAAGGGCGACAAAATGAGGAGCCTTGCGGCAGAGGAGGTTAAGAAAAACCTTGAAGCGGCAGGCTTTACTGTGCATATAGAGCTTACCGATGCGGAAAGCTATAACGAAAAAATAAAAGAAGGCGATTACGATGCCTTCCTTGGTGCAGTTTACTGTGCCGACCCATATGACATTTCGGAGCTTCTTTCCTCTGAAGGCAAGGTTAACTTTGAGGGCTATTCTTCCCCGGAGATGGACTTTGCCGTGGCAGAGGTTATGAGTGCCACAAGTGTTGATAAAGCGTCGGTGGCATTTACCCGTCTGCAGTCACTTTATGTTGCATATCAGCCCATAGCAGGGCTTGTGTTCAGAACAAATTACGTTGTTACCTCCCCTTATGTAGAGGGCGAGGTGAAGCCATATCCCTATTCGCCATATGCAAATATTGCCTTGTGGCAGCTTGCAGGGGTTGAGGATTAAGAGGTGATAGCATGAGTAAGTTAATAGGCTCCTGGAGCTTTTATAAAAGAACTTTGATGATAGCTGTGCCCATAATGGTGCAGAACCTTATAACAAACTTTGTTGCCCTTATCGACAACATTATGGTCGGTCAGGTGGGCACAGAGCAGATGACGGGCGTTGCCATAATAAATCAGGTGCTCTTTGTGTTTAACCTTGCAGTTTTCGGTGCTGTGTCCGGCTCGGGCATTTTTTCCGCACAGTTTTTCGGCAAGGGTGACCGTGAGGGTGTAAGGCACACAATGCGATTTAAGCTTATAACGGCATTTCTGATATGCCTTGTTGGTATAGGGGTGTTCCTTTTTGCAGGTGATGCTCTTATAAATATGTACCTTAAGGGCGAGGATGCAGGGCTTGACGTCAGCTTAACCTTTAAGTGTGCAAAAGACTACCTTGCAATTATGCTTATAGGTCTTGTGCCCTTTGCTTTGGAAAACGTGTATTCGGGCACACTCCGTGAGGGCGGTATTGCTACGGTGCCCATGTATGCAGGTATTGTGGCGGTTATTACAAATACATGCCTTAATGCACTGTTGATTTTCGGTATCGGTCCTTTCCCCGTTATGGGCGTTAGGGGTGCGGCAATAGCAACGGTAATTTCAAGGTTTGTTCAGTCAGGCATTGTGGTCTTCTGGACACATAAAAACCGTAACACACTCATTTATCCCAAAAGCCTTTACAGAAGCATGTTTGTGCCTAAGGAGCTTGTTAAAAGAATTACCATTAAGGGGCTTATTCCCCTCACTGCAAACGAATGCCTCTGGAGCCTGGGTATTGCAACCTTAGCGGCGTGCTACTCGGTACGTGGCGTTGACGTTGTGGCAGGACAGAACATTTCAAGCACGGTTGTAAACCTTTTTAACGTGCTGTTCATTGCCTTCGGCAGCGGCGTGAGCGTTGTAATAGGTCAGCTTTTAGGTGCAAACGAGCTGGAGGAAGCAAAGGATGCGGCACCAAAATTAATTACCTTCTCAACACTTTTGTGTGTTGTGGTAGGTGCTGTTATGGCAGTTTGTGCACCTCTTTTCCCGATGATGTACAACACTACAGACAATGTACGTGAGCTTGCTACGGCCTTTATAATAGTTTCTGCAATATGGATGCCTGCCCACGGAATGCTCCATGCTACATATTTCACTTTAAGAAGCGGTGGCAAAACCGTTATAACCTTCTTCTTTGACTGTGGCTTTTCATGGGCGGTGAGCGTGCCTCTGGCATACTGCCTTGCAAGCTTTACCACCCTCGGTATCATTCCCATTTACTTTATTGTGCAGTCCGCAGAAATAGTGAAGTGTGTTATAGGTGCTGTGCTTATTAAGAAGGGTGTATGGCTGAGCAATATAGTAAAATGATATTTTACTATATTGCAGTGAAATCGTCCTTTGGACGGTGAAATCGCTTCGCGATGGAATTTTGCACTATGTGTAAAGTGAAATTCGCCCGGGTGGGCGAGATAAGGAAAAAACTCCGCATCACTGATGCGGAGTTTTTTGTTTGGTTATTTGAGAATACGTGGAATAAGTGTGCGGAAAATTAGAAAAAATTGTCGAAAAAATAATAGTTTTTTCTGAAATGAGAAAAAACTATTGACAAATGGGATTTTTGTGTTAATATTAAGCTAAAGAAATGGGGGCGAAAAAATGATTCAGCGAAAAGAGTATTTAGATAATTTAAAAGCACTGCGGGATAAACAGGTTATAAAGGTTATTACCGGCGTAAGAAGATGCGGAAAATCAACATTGTTTGAATTGTATATTAATTATTTAAAGCAGACGGGTGTAGATGACAGTCGGATTATATCAGTCAACCTGGAGGATCTTGATAATGCTGAATTACTTGATTATAAGGCGTTATATAATTATGTAAAATCCAGGCTTGTTCCTGATAAGAATAATTATATATTTATTGATGAGGTTCAGAAGTGCAACGGGTTCGAAAAAGCAGTTGACAGCTTGTTTATAAAGAAAAACTGTGATGTTTATATTACGGGGTCGAATGCATATTTGTTATCGGGAGAGCTTGCCACATTGCTTTCGGGAAGATATATTCAAATTGATATGTTGCCCTTTTCCTTTAAAGAATATTATGAGGCCACAAAGCCCGGTGGCAAAAGTAAAAGGGAAATATTCGACAGTTATTTAAGATATGGTTCGTTTCCCTATGTGGCATATCTTGAAAATGACGAAAAGATTATAAGTCAGTATATTGAGGGCATATACAATACAATTCTTCTGAAGGACGTGGCAACACGAGAAAAAATTAATGACGTTTCTGTATTGGAGAGCATATTGAAGACCGTTGCTTCAAGTATAGGCAGTCCTATATCAACAAAGAAAATAAGTGATACGCTTATTTCAAACGGCAGGAAAATTTCTCCGAATACGGTTGAGACATATTTGAGGGCATTAACAGACAGCTATATTCTTTATAATGCAACACGGTATGATATAAAGGGCAGACAGTTTTTAAAGACCTTGGGGAAGTATTATTTTGTGGATAGTGGTATAAGAAATCATATTATAAGTCAATCAGCAAGAGATACGGGGCATCTTCTGGAAAATGTGGTTTATCTTGAGTTAATCAGAAGACACACCCGTGTAAACATTGGTAAGCTGGCGGAAAAAGAGGTTGACTTTGTGGCTACTGATATGAATGAGGTTCATTATTATCAGGTTTCTGCAAGTGTGCTTGATGAAAAAACCTTAGAGCGGGAATTAGCTCCTTTGCAGGAAATAAAGGATAATTACCCTAAAACCTTGCTGACCCTTGATGATATAGGCAATGGTGCAAATTACGAGGGCATAAGACAAGTAAATATAATCGATTGGTTGTTATTGTGAAAAAACTCCGCATTACTGATGCGGAGTTTTTGCTATTTGCTGTTTAACCTGTCGGGGAAAACGGAAGCGTTTATTAAATCTGCAGGGTCTATTTCTAATGCATCTGCAATATTGTAGAAAATCTCCAAGGAAAAGGGGCGAACTAATCTTGGTGCTTCAATAGCACTCAAATGAGAACGACTTATATTTGCCTTTTCTGCCAGTTGCTCCTGGCTCATGCCTTTCATTTTTCGAAGAGCGGCAATAGCAATTCCTAATTGTATAAATCGGTCACGATTTTTAAATTCAACATCTCTGCTCATATCTGCACCACCTTGCTTTTATTATATGAGAAACAAACAATTTTATCTGCACATTATAAAAAGCAATTGACTAATATTGTGAGCAATTATATAATTTATAGTGAAAATGAAGATGAAATTGAGCAGAGGTGCATTATGAGGTGCTGTTTTTTTGGTCACCGTGATATCGAAGAAAATATTGAACCATTGTTGATAAAAACAATTGAGCAGCTTATTGAACTTGGAGTGACAGATTTTTATGTGGGAAATCAAGGCACATTTGACAACATGGTATACAGAGCTTTTGATAAGATAGAAAATAAGAATGTAAGGCTCAGTGTTGTGCTGGCTTATTTGCCTAAAGCAGATAATGCTTATAAAAATACAATATATCCGGAAGGCTTGGAAAATGCACCTTTGCGATTTGCTATATTTTATAGAAATAAATGGATGATTGAAAATTCAGACTACGTTGTTGCATATATAAAACGGAACTTTGGAGGTGCTTCGAAATTTTACGAAATGGCAAAAAGAAAAGGCAAAAACGTGATAAACATAGCATGCGATAAATATTTAAAGGGGATGTAAAAACAATCAGTTTTTACATCCCCTTGTATTAATTACTTTTATTTTACTTCTGTTACGATAACCTCAACTTTAGCATCAGACTGGATTGCCTTTGCCCCTGCCTTTGTGTTTTCGCCTGCAAGGTAAAGGTTAGAATGCTGGAACACTAATGTGTACTTATTTCCTTCAGTCTGTGTCATTGTCATAAGCTCGTTGGCACCCTTGCCACCGTTCCATACGATAAGGTTCTTGCCAGGATCTACGCTGTTGCCGGGAACGTTTAAGCACATGCCGGATGCCTTGTTGAATACTGCCTTCTTGCCCTGCCACTGGCGGATACGCCATACCTGGTTTTCGGCATTTGTGTTTTCTTCAAAGGTTACAACGCTGCCCTTTGCAGTGTCTGACTGTGTGAGAACAAGGTTTGTGCCAGGAATTGAAATCTGACAATAGAAAGCGGGCTTATCGTCATCGTCAAACTTCATTGTTTCTTCATAATATGTCTTATAGTGAGCATAATATTCGGGGTCACTTACGAAGAGAAGTGCCGCATATGCTGCGAAACGGTTGGGGTAAACCCTCTGAAGCTCCTTAAGCTCGTCGGGGTTTGTTCTTACAACGTTGAATGCACGGGAGAATTCAGCCAAATCCTCTGCACGGTTGGAGTTACCATAGTGAGACATGGGAGCCATGTCGGCAGCTCTTGCTCTGTCCCAGAGAGCAGATTCACTTGTGAGGTTACTGTCCAATACGTGACCTAATTCGTGAGCAAGTGTGTGTGCGATCTGGTCTTCGTTGGGTATCCAGTTAAGACGAATCCAGATTGTGTCGCCACCGCCGTTGTAGCTGTTTGCACTGTCTGTACGGTAAATAAGACGGCGGATGTGCTTACGGATTGCATAGGGGAAGCGGGAAAGGGCATTGATTGCATCTGTAACAACGGAGGAGTCCTCAACTGTGGAAATCATTGTCCACTTATGTAACTGACCCTCTACGTCGCCTGCCATTTCAATCTCGTACATCCATACGGGAAGCATTGTGCCACGCCATACGTCGTAGGAATCCTTATAGGTTTTGCTCTTTATTTCGTACTTTGCCTTTTCCTTGTCGGGCTTTATCTGACCGAAGTTAACCTGACCGTAGGCTGTGATTGTGAAGCAGTCCTTAAGAACCTTTATCTGTTCTTCTGTGGAAATGTTGTAGTAGTCACTCATGATGAGCTTGTTTTCAAGACCGTTCTGCACCTGAATGCTGAAGGGAAGGGAGGAATATACGTAAGCATCAAATCTCTCACGTGTTACTTCGTCAAGAGCAAGGTAGCCCTTAGATTCCTTCAAGTTGCCCATAGGAGTCTGACCTACGTATTCAAATGTGAAGGACTGTTCATATCCGTTTGTAACCTTTTCCTGTGTTGTGAAACGCTCTGTTGCTGTGATAGCAAGCTGAGAGTGAAGGAAAATAAGAGTGTATGTACCGTCGTCGTTCAAAACGGGCTTAATCTGCTGATTTGTGCCACCGTTTGCAACGTACTGAGTGATTTCAGCACCTGCTTCTGTGGAGAAGGCACCTACGTCAACGCTCTTCTTGGAGTTCTGATTGAAAATTTTGTAGTAGCCGTCAGCCATTGCTGTGAAGCCCCATACCTGGTTGGAGTTGGAATCGTCACGGTTGGCAACAACAACCTTTGCACCGTCATTTGTTTTTGCACTTTCAACGCAGAGATATCTGCCTGTTAATGCGTGCTTTAAGCGGAAGTATTTGCCGCTGAAGGGGTCTTCATCCATCTTTTTGTCGGTAACGTAAACCTCACGCTTTTCATTGTTCCACTCAACGTCCTTATCAAGTGCTTCGCAAAGAGCACGAACGGGAAGGAAGGTGGAGTCATTAACAATAATTGCTTCGGCGTTTTCCATCTTGACGCCTTCAAGGTAAATATTTACCTTGTCTGTTTTAACTGTTTCTTCGGGAGCGGTTCCGATGATAACGCTCTTTGTACCATCAACCCAGTCAACAGTGTAGCCGAGAGCCTCAGAAAGTGCTCTTACGGGAAGGAAGGTGCGGTCATTAACGATAATGCCGTCCTTTTCAATTTTTTCACCGTTAAGGTAAACGGGAATGCCGTCTGCTGCCATTACAGCAGGCGCGAAGGAAAGAACCATTGCCGTAATAAGCAGAATTGATAAAAGTTTTTTCATTTTAAAACCTCCTGAAATTTTTAATATACATATATTTTATCATTAAAAAAAGAGGCTGTAAAGAGTAATGTTACAATTTGGTTACAAAACTTGAAATTGCAAAATAATAGGAGTATAGTAGCCGTAAGTACATAGTGGAAAGGTGGTAGAGCTATGGAAAAAAAGAAGCTTGACAGGATAAGTGCCCTTGCCAAAAAGAAAAAGGAAGAGGGGCTTACCGAGGCTGAATTAAAGGAACAGAAAGCGCTTTATGCAGAATATTTAGGGGAAATAAGAAAAAGTTTCAGACAGACATTGGACAGTATTGAAATAACTGATTAAGTTGTTTTATGAAAGGTTATGGTGATTGTATGAAAAGCTTTAAAGTAATGCTCTCCTCCATAGTTGACGTTAAGAACTTTGTTAATCTGATAAGCGAATTCGATTTTGAGGTGGATATGGTTTCGGGCAGATATGTTGTTGATGCAAAGAGCCTGATGTGTATCTTCTCACTTGATTTATCGAAGCCTATTATTATGCGCGTGTACAGTGAAGACACGACGGAGCTTGAAGAAAAGCTCAGAGAATTTATTGTAGATTAATCCGGAGATAAAAAAATGAGAATGTACCCTGCTATTGACCTTAAGGACGGCGAATGTGTACGTCTTTTTAAGGGCGATTACGATAAAAAAACAGTTTATTCCTCCGATGCCGTGGCAACTGCTTTAAAATGGCAGAGTAGCGGTGCGGATTTTTTGCATGTGGTAGACCTTGACGGCGCAAGAAGCGGCGACGGGAAAAACCGCAGTATTATAAAGAAAATTTGCCAAAGCGTTTCCATGCGTGTGCAGACAGGCGGCGGGATCCGTACAATGGAGGATATTGACGAGCTGATTGAGGCGGGCGTTTCAAGAGTAATACTTGGCACAGCGGCTGTTAAAAACTTTGCTTTGGTTGAAGAGGCAACAAAAAAATACGGTGACCGCATTGCCGTGGGCATTGATGCAAAGGACGGCTTTGTTGCAACCGACGGTTGGGAAAAGGTAAGTGGGCTTACTGCTGTGGATTTTGCAAAAAAGGTAAAAGAAGCAGGGGTACGCACTATTATATATACAGACATTGCAACAGACGGGGCAATGTGCGGTCCGAATACTGCCGCAATGGAAGAAATGGTTAAGGAAACGGGGCTTGATGTTATTGCCTCGGGCGGTGTGAGCTGTATTGAAGATATAAGAGCACTTTTAAAAACAGGTGTTGAGGGTGCAATAACGGGCAGAGCTATTTACGACGGTGCACTTGATCTGAAGGAAGCTGTAGAGCTTTGCTCAATGAGCAATTGAGTAATTAGCAAAGAGTAGGCTGCAGGCAGATTTGATAAGGTGACTGCAACAATTTTATAAGGTACGGGGACACAGCCATTCATTCATTTTTAATTTGGTTTGCGGAAAGCCGAGACAGCTCTTTGCTGTGGGTAGGCAATGTCCCCCAACGTGGGTTTTAGTGAGGAAGGACAGTATTATGGAATTTATTAATAATATTAAATTTGACGAAAAGGGTCTGGTGCCTGCTGTTGTGCAGGGCGTGGACGGCAAGGTTTTAATGGTTGCCTACATGAACGAAGAAAGCCTTAAGAAAACAATTGAAACAGGTACAACCTGGTTTTATTCAAGAAGCAGACAGAGCCTCTGGAACAAGGGTGAAACAAGCGGCAATTTCCAGAAGGTTGTAAATATTAAGGTTGACTGCGATATGGACACCTTACTTGTGACTGTTGAGCCTATGGGTCCTGCATGCCATACGGGCAACGAGACCTGCTTTTACAGACAGCTTGAAGATGGTGCCCTTACAGAGGCAAAGGACGAAGAAAAGGGCGAATTTATCCTAGACGAGCTTTTTAAGGTTATACTTGACAGAATGGAAAACCCCAAGGAGGACAGCTACACAAACTACCTTCTTGACTGCGGTATTGACAAAATCCTTAAAAAGGTTGGCGAGGAGTGCAGTGAAACAATAATCGCTGCAAAAAATGAGGATAAAAAGGAAATTGCCCTTGAGACAAGCGACCTTATTTACCACCTGCTTGTTATGATAGCAGAACGTGGTATGGACATTAAGGACGTTTACGAGGTTTTAAAAGACAGACGATAAACAAGGGGCTGTAAAAATAGTCCAGACCGCCAAAAGGCGAAAGTACGGGTTCAAGAAGCTTCAAAACATCTCGAAAAAGTTCAAACTTTTCATCAATGTAGAAAACCCTCACGTTCTGTGAGGGTTTTCCCTATTTTTATGCGACAGAAAAGAAAGAATTGTGTCGTATAAATGGGTTGAAAAATGATGTAAAAGTAATATAATGAAAGCAAGGTGGTGTGAAAATGGAAAAATATTTGAAAATTATAGATGAGGTTAATGAAAAGGGCAGGTTTAAGCCCACGTGGGAGTCGCTTTCCCAGTATCGTGCACCCAATTGGTATGCAGATATAAAGTTCGGCATTTTTATCCATTGGGGCGTGTACAGCGTGCCTGCATATTCCTCCGAATGGTACCCCAGAGGCATGTACATACAGGGCACACGGGAATATGAGCATCATTTAAAAACCTACGGTGAGCATAAAAATTTTGGCTATAAGGATTTTATCCCCATGTTCAGGGCTGAAAAGTTCAATGCGGCTGAATGGGCAGAGCTTTTCAAAAATGCAGGGGCAGAGTATGTAATACCCGTGGGTGAGCATCACGACGGCTTTCAGATGTATGAAAGCGACATAAGTGAATGGAATGCGGCAAAGATGGGCCCCTGCCGTAACGTGCTTGGTGAGCTTTATGATGAGTTTGACAAACGTGGTCTTACAAGAGGTGTTTCCACCCACAGAATTGAGCACTGGTTTTTCATGGGTCATGGAAAGGACTTCGATTCCGACATTAAAGAACCCTTGAAGCGTGGCGACCTGTACTGGCCAAGCATGGAGGAAAGAAACCATCATGATATATTCTCAGAGCCCACCCCCACAAAGGAATTTTTGGAGGACTGGCTTGTAAGATGCTGTGAAATAGTTGATAAGTATCAGCCCTCTATTATATATTTTGACTGGTGGATACAGCACTCAAGTGTGAAGCCCTACCTTAAGAAGTTTGCGGCTTATTACTACAACCGTGCCGACGAATGGGGCAAAGAGGTTGTTATTAACTACAAGCACGATGCCTTCCAGTTTGGCTGTGCTGTTGTGGATGTGGAGCGTGGTCAGTTTGCTGACTGCAAGCCCTATTTATGGCAGACAGACACATCCGTTGCAAAAAACAGCTGGTGCTACACCGAGGACAATAACTACAAGAGTGCCGTGCAGATTATCCGTGATATGGTGGACATTGTAAGTAAAAACGGCAGGCTTTTGTTAAACGTTGGTCCCAAAGCTGACGGCACAATCCCCGATGAGGACAAGAGCATTCTGCTTGAAATAGGCGAATGGCTTAAAATTAACGGTGAGGCAATTTATAAGAGCAGGCTCTGGCGAAAATCGGGTGAAGGCCCCACAACAATTGAGGAGGGTCAGTTTGCAGATAACGAAGCAAAACCCTATACACATGAGGACATACGCTTTACAACTAAGGGTGACAGCATTTATGCCATCTGCCTTAACATGCAGGGCAGGGAAAGCATTTGCATAAAGAGCCTTGGGGAGCAGGATGCATCAAAGAAGCCTAACTTCCACGGTATAATTAAAAATGTAGAGGTGTTGGGCTACAATAAGTGCGAATGGACAAGAGACGAAGAGGGTCTGCACGTTACAACAGACATGATAGAAACGGATAAGCCCGTGGTATTTAAAATAAGCGTAGATTAACAAAAAGAGACTGTTTTTGCAGTCTCTTTTTGTGCCCTCTCAGGGTTCGACTCCCTTTCAATAAACAAATAAAGCACCCCAAAAGGAGTGCTTTATTTGTTGGTGCCGATGGTGGGAGTCGAACCCACACGGTGTTGCCACCGACGGATTTTGAGTCCGTTACGTCTGCCAATTCCATCACATCGGCGAATTTGCAAAACCGATTATAACATACCGAAACTGAATTTGCAATAGTTTTTTTACAAATTATTAATTGACTTTAAAGTTAAGTGGGAGTATACTGAAATCCGCAGTTTAAAAAAGGGAGAGTAGTTTATGTTGAAAAAATCCTTGATTTTGCTGATAGTTATGGCAGTTTTGGTGAACACTGTGCCTGTTATGGCTCAGGAGGAAGCGGCCTCTGTCAGTGTACATACTGAAGAAGAACTTGAAAAAGAGAAAATAGAATTATCCTTAGAGGATGCCATAGAGCTGGCGCTTAATGAAAGCCCCCGTATAAAGGCGGCAGATGCTTCGATAAAAAGTGCCCATCTTTCACTTGAGGTAAGCCGTGACACCACGAAGGACTATAAGGACATGGAAAAGCTTGCTTCGAAAATACCCGGTGTGAGCATGGCGGTAAATGTGTCCTCGGGGCTTGACCAGGCGTACCTTAAGCACGGCTATTACCTTAATGCGGCACAGGTTGGAGTAGACCTTGCAGGCGTGGCAAAAGGTCAGGTGGAAGCAACCATTTCCTACGAGGTAACACAAAAGTATTACAATGCAAAATTAATGGAGGAGCTTATTGCCATTACAGAGGCTTCCGTTAAGCTTGCAAAGGATAACCTTGCCCTGATGGAGCACAGCTTTGAAGCGGGCTTTGTGCCTTCCATTGAGGTGCAAAATGCGAAAAATGCAGTTGTAAGGGCAGAGTATTCCCTTGAAAGCTATAAGAGAAACCACGCCCTTGCTGTAAGAAGCCTTAAGGTTTCCCTTCAGCTGACTGACAGCGACTGTGAATTGCTCCTTACAGATAAGGTGGAATTACCCTCACTTCCCGAAAATGTTCCCGTTTTGATTGAAGGGGCACTTTCCTCAAGGTATGACATGACAGCTGTAAGGAAGGATTACGAGCTTAAAAAGGAAAAGTACGATATAACCGCCATGTATATGAGCGATAAAACAGCCCTTTATCATTCTGCATACAGTGAATACTTAAATGCTGAGTATACATATAATAATACAATTGAAATGATGAAGATAGCTCTTGAGAGCGAATATGCAACCATATTGAACGGTGCAGACGAAATTAAGGCATGCGAAAACGATGTTGATGTGGCAGAGGCTTTGTATGAAAGCAAAAAGACCATGTATGACTTGGGGCTTATCACAAACCTTGAGCTGACAGCAGCCATGACAGAGCTTGAATCTGCTAAAGTTAAGCTTGAAAATGCAAGGGTTAGCTATGCCCTTTCGGTTATAAAATTTGCATACAGCACAACAATAGGAATCTGAGGAGGCTTTCATGATGAATAAATTTAAGAAAACAGCAGCATTTCTTGTTGCACTTACAGCCCTTACCGGCTGTACAAACACAGCCCAGGTTTATGAGGATGCCACAGATGCGGTTGACATGGGTGTTAACGTTACTGTGGAGACAGCTTCAAAAAGAGACGTTGAAGCTACAGTTACATATACAGGTGAGCTTGTTGCAGGTAATGTGGCATATGTAACAGGCAAGGCAAGTGCAAAGGTGCAGAAAATAACAGCACAGCCCGGTGACTGGGTAAATGCAGGTGAAAGCCTTGCATACCTTGACAGCACCGACTATTCCTTCCAGCTTGCTCAGGCGAAGGCGGCATACAGTCAGGCGGATGCGGCTTATCAGAGTGCAACAGTTGCACTTGACAATGTGGCAGGTGTTAACAGCCAGGCAGAGCTTCAGCTTTCCCAGGCGGTAAATGCCTCCAATATTGCA
Source organism: Clostridia bacterium (assembly GCA_017440585.1). Classification (GTDB taxonomy): domain Bacteria; phylum Bacillota; class Clostridia; order UMGS1883; family UMGS1883; genus RGIG1927. The sequence continues at coordinate 19,572 of JAFSGW010000079.1, forward strand.
TATAA
>JAFSGW010000080.1 GCA_017440585.1 Clostridia bacterium
AAGGCATAAAATCACGGAAAACCCTCACAGAACGTGAGGGTTTTCTACATTGATGAAAAGTTTGAACTTTTTCGAGATGTTTTGAAGCTTCTCGAACCCGTACTTTCGCCTTTTGGCGGTCTGGACTATTTTTACAGCCCCTTTTTGATGTGCCCTGTTTCCTCGGCTATTCTTACGGCATTTTTTGAAAGGGATGCCTTTGTACAGTCTATTTTAATGTCGCAGTATTTTTCGTAAAGGGGAGAGCGTTCCTCGTAAAGGTTTTCAAAGGTTTGTCCTTCACGGATGGAAATGCCCCGTGTGGCAAAATTGTCGATACGGGAATTGAGCTCTTCGGGGGTTACGTAAAGATAAACCACCGTGCCTATGCTCTTTAAATGCTCCATTGCTTCCTTGCCGTAAACAACACTGCCTCCTGTGGCGATAACGGTGTTATTTACGTTAATAGAGGCATTCACCTCGTTTTCAATTCTGTTAAAGGCATCGGGCCCCTTTTCGTCGATTATTTCATAAAGCTTTTTGCCCTCACGGGACTGAATTAAAAGGTCGGAATCTATAAAATCATAGCCTATAATTTTTGCTAAAAATACACCAACGGTGCTTTTGCCGCAACCGGGCATACCGATTAAAATAATATTGTTTTTCATATGTGCCTCCATAGGAAAGTGTTACGTATATTATAGCTGTTTTTTGAAAAATGTCAAATAATTGTTTTGGTGAAAAAGTAGCTTGATAGAAATACACGGGCGTGATATAATTACTTTGAATAATGTAAAGGAAAATAACTATATGTCAAAAACAAGAAAAATTTATTTTTTAAGGCTCTGGGGAAGAATAATTGTGTTTGTTATTGCAATTATGATGTACATATCCAATAGAAATGTGTTCGATATTGCAAAGGGATGGGGTTTCTTTAAAGAGTTTTCAGTGCTTCATATCTTATGGCTTGTGTGGATGTGTGATATGATACTTCAGTTAATTCCCGTGAAGGCACATATTTCAATAGGCTCACAGAAGGTGTTTGAATCACTCTTCAGACCCATTAAGGAAAAGGTTAATTATCAGAGGCTGAAAAAGTACATAGGCGATACAACACGGGCGGCATACAAGGTGATGCTTATATGGATTCTTGTAACGGTTTTTGTAAGTGGGTTGTATCTTACAGGTGCAATTGACCACGGTATGATGGTTCTTATATCCACATTTTTTTACGTATGTGACCTTATATGTGTTCTCATATGGTGCCCCTTCCGCTTAATAATGGGGAACAAGTGCTGTACAACCTGCAGAATATTCAACTGGGACCATCTGATGATGTTTTTGCCCATTGTGACATTAAACAGCGTTTTTTCATGGTCGCTTGTTATAACCTCTCTTATAGTTTGGACTGTGTGGGAGGTGTGTGTGTTTGTTTACCCCGAAAGGTTCTGGGAAAAAAGCAACATGGCTCTTCAGTGCTCGGAATGCACAGACAAGCTCTCCACTCAGTATTGCAGAAGGCTGAGAAAGTAGTACAGGAAAGGAAATGGTAAAAATGAAAATCGGACAGATAATTGTTGATTTTGCTGTTATAATTGTTGCGGCTGTTTTGTCAGCGGTAGGTCTTTATACCTTTGTGAATCCTGCTAATTTTGCACCCAGCGGTATTGATGGCATTGCATTGATGTCCCAGCAGCTTTTCGGAATTAACATGGGTTATGTGTCTCTTGCAATAAACATTCCGCTTCTTGTAATGGCATGGTTTTATATAAACAAGAAGTACGTTGTTTATACCTTTGTTTTTACGGTTATGTCCTCGGTGATGCTCATTGTGATGGAGAATATGAACATGTATGAGTATGTGTCGGAAAATAATACCTGGATTGCAGTTTTTGCCTCGGGTATTTTACTTGGTACAAGAACTGCCCTTATGATAAAGCTTGGTGGCTCCTCGGGCGGTGTTGACATTATTGCCTCTGTATTCCAGAAAAAGAAGCCCTATCTTAACATAGAGGTTCTTATTTCACTTTTCTGCTATATAATTATAGGTATGTCGTTCTTTGTGTACCACAATATTGAAAGCATTATAATGTCAATTGTGCAGATGCTTATATTTAACCTTGCCATGAATTACATTCTGAAAACAACAAGAAATGCAGTAGAGGTTAAAATTATAACAGACGAGCCGGAAAAATTCCGAGAGGATATTCTTACAAATCTGAAGCACGGTGCAACGGTTATTAAGTGCACGGGCATGTACACGGGCGACGAAAAGGCAATGATTGTGACATTGATTAATATGAAGCAGATGAACGACCTTATCAAGCTTTCAAAAAAGTACAGCAACACATTTCTTTATTTTGGCGATGCTACGGGCGTATGGGGCAATTTCAGATGGAATAAAACTGATGAGGTGAAGTAAAAATGGCTGAAGAAATAAAGTATTTAACACCTTTGGAGCAGGAAGAAGCAAAGGCAAAGGAAGAACGTTATTATATGAAAAAGTGCATCGAAGAGGAAAAAAGCCGTTCTTCAAATTACTTTTTCGGCTTCTGGGGTGCTTTTTCGGGAGCACTCTTTGGTGCAATAGCCTACGGTTGCATACGAAGTGCAGGCTGGATAGCTGCCATTATGGGGCTTTTTGTGGTGTTTATGGCATCGAAGGCTTATGATGCAACAAAGGTTAAAAGGAATATGTATAAGCTTTACTGCGTTGTAATTGCCTGCATAATTGCAATTCCCGTTGGTGAATTTCTGGGAAGCATTATTTACGTTATGGGCGATGAGGAAACAGTGATGCATACGTCAAAATACGTAACCTACTACATAAAAAATTTCGGATTGTTTATGAAATACAACTTCGGAAACTTAATTTTAGGGTATGTGTTTACGGCTATTGGCGGATACGGTGTGTTCAAAAAGATAAAGGACAACACGGATAAGTTAAAGACTATGGAAGAAGAACTGAAAGCAGAAGAGGAGTCTTAAAGGCTCCTTTTGTGTTTTTTTGTGGCATTGGTCAAAAAAAACTTGAAATCCGAATTGAGTGGAGTATAATAATAAGAAAGCAAAATGGCAAAAGGAGTAATGAATTATGAGCATCAGAATTGGTATTTTAGGTTACGGCAATTTAGGCAGAGGGGTAGAGTGTGCAATAAGGCAGAACCCCGATACGGATTTGGTTGCCGTATTTACAAGAAGAAACCCCGAAACAGTTTCCATATATACAGAAACGGCAAAGGTTTGCCATGTGGACGAAATGGAGGGCTGGAAGGATAAAATTGATGTTTTAATTCTTTGCGGAGGCAGTGCAACAGACCTTCCCAAGCAGACACCCGATGCTGTAAGACTTTTCAATGTGGTAGACAGCTTTGACACACATGCACGTATTCCCGAGCATTTTGCAGCAGTGGATAAGGCTGCAAAGGAAAGCGGCAAGATAGGCATAATTTCTGTTGGCTGGGACCCGGGAATGTTCTCTCTTATTAGAATGATATCCGGTGCGGTGTTGCCTGAAGGTGCTGACTATACCTTCTGGGGCAAGGGCGTGAGCCAGGGCCACAGCGATGCTGTAAGACGTATTGAAGGCGTTAAGGATGCAAAGCAGTACACAATCCCCGTGGAAGAGGCTCTTAACAGGGTAAGAAGCGGTGAAAATCCCGCCCTTACAACACGTGAAAAGCACATCCGTGAATGCTTTGTTGTGGCAGAAGAAGGTGCTGATTTAGAGAGAATAGAAAACGAAATCAAGACAATGCCCAACTATTTTGCAGACTATGACACAATTGTTCACTTTATAACAGAAGAGGAGCTTATGCGAGACCACAGCGGCATTCCTCACGGTGGTTTTGTTATAAGAAGCGGAAAGACGGGACTAAATAAGGAAAACAGCCACATTATTGAATACAGCCTTAAGCTTGACAGTAACCCTGAATTTACATCAAGCGTTATTGTTGCTTATGCAAGAGCCGCTTACCGCCTTGCAAATGAAGGCTTTTCGGGTGCTAAAACAGTGTTCGATATTGCCCCCGGCTACTTAAGTGCAAAATCCGGCGAGGAATTAAGAAAAACATTACTGTAATTTAAAAATAAGGCTTGCAATAAGTGTAAGAATGTGATATAAATATTTGGATAGCAATATTTTGTTAGGAGGAATTACCAATGAAGGTATTAAAGAATGAGGCAAGAGAAAACAGCCAGGTTTATCTTGAAATAGAAATTGCAGAGGATGCCTTTGAAGCTGCCGTTGAACGCAGCTACAAGAAGAATGTTAAGAACATTAACATCCCCGGTTTCAGAAAGGGTAAGGCTCCCAGAAAGTTCATCGAAAAGATGTATGGTGAAGCAATTTTCTACGAAGATGCAATAAACTTTGCATTCCCCGCAGCATATGATGAAACAATAAAGGAATTAAAGCTCGATACAGTAAGCCAGCCTGAGGTTGACATTGTTACTGTTGGTGAAGGAAAGGGTTGTGTTCTTTCCGTGCTCGTAACAGTTAAGCCTGAAGTAAAGTTAGGCGACTATAAGAGCCTTAAGGTTGAAAAGGTTGTAGCTCCCGTTACAGATGAAGAGGTTGAAGCTGAAGTAAAGAGAGCTCAGGAAAACTGTGCAAGAGTTACAACAGTTGAAGAAGGTACACCCGAAAACGGCGATACAGTTGTTCTCGACTTTGACGGTAGCGTTGACGGTGTTCCCTTTGATGGCGGTAAGGCTGAAGGTTATAACCTTGAACTGGGTAGCGGCAGCTTTATCCCCGGTTTTGAAGAACAGCTTGTTGGTAAGGCACTTAACGAGGAAGTTCTTGTTAACGTAACATTCCCCGAAGAATATCATGCAGAAAACCTTGCAGGTAAGGAAGCTGTATTCAAGTGTGTAATGCACTCTATCATCAAGAAGGAGCTCCCCGAGCTTGACGATGAATTTGCAAAGGATGTATCAGAATTTGATACTCTCAGTGAATACAAGGCTGACATTATGGCAAAGCTTACAGAAAAGCATGAAGCAGAAGCTACACAGGACTATGAAAACACAGTTCTTGAAAAGGCTGCTGAGCTTATGGAAGTTGAGCTTCCCGCAGTTATGGTTGAAAACCAGATTGATTCTTACATCAACGACATGAGATACCGCATTGAGTCTCAGGGCTTATCCTTTGACCAGTATATGCAGTTCACAGGCATGAGCGAGTCTGTTCTTCGTGACCAGATGCGTCCTCAGGCTGAAAAGGGTGCGAAGGTTGCTCTTCTCATTGAAAACGTTGCAAAGGCTGAAGGCATCGAAGCAACAGAAGATGACATCAACGAAGAAATCAAGAAGCTCGCTGAAGGCTACGGCATGGAAGAGGATAAGGTTCGCGAAATCGTTATGGGTAACGCTGAAGCTATCAAGCAGGATATCGAATTCAGAAAGACTGTTAAATTCCTTGTTGATTCCGCAGCTTGCTGATTGAAGGCTTTATAAAATAATAATACAGAAAGGAATGTGCTGAAAATGCCATTAGTACCATATGTAATTGAACAGACAGGTAACGGTGAACGTTCTTACGACATCTACTCCCGTCTCTTAAAAGACAGAATAATTGTGTTGAGCGACGAGGTTAACGACGCTACAGCCAGTGTTATTGTGGCTCAGCTTCTTTTCCTTGAAAGCGAAGACCCCGATAAAGATATTTACTTTTACATTAACAGCCCCGGTGGCAGTGTAACAGCAGGTATGGCAATTTACGACACTATGAACTACATCAAGTGCGACGTTTCTACCATCTGTATCGGTCTTGCCGCTTCTATGGGTGCGTTCCTGCTCAGCTCAGGAGCAAAGGGCAAGAGACTTTCTCTGCCTAACAGTGAAATTATGATTCATCAGCCTCTCGGTGGTGCAAAGGGTCAGGCAACTGACGTTGAAATCCACGCTAAGTGGCTCCTTAAGACAAAGGAAAAGCTTAATGCTATTCTTGCAAAGAACACAGGCAAGAGCGTTGAAGAGGTTGCCCACGATACGGACAGAGACAATTTCATGAGTGCTGAAGAAGCTCTTGAATACGGTCTTATTGACAAAATCATAACAGAAAGATAACCAAAGAAGCCGAGCGACTTTGCTCGGCTTTTTTACCTTAAAAATGGAATTTGATTTGGAGGTTGTTCTATATGAGTACGGGAACAAACGAACCAAAGTGTTCTTTTTGCGGCAGAGGTGCATCCAGGGTAAGAAGGCTTATTGCAGGTCCCGGTGTGTATATCTGTGACGAATGTGTTGAATCCTGCCTTGACATTATGGAGGGCGGCTTCGATGATTTTGATGAGCCCGAAGAGGTGGAAGCTGCAGTGCAGGACATTCCCCGTCCTGTGGAAATAAAGAGCTTTCTTGACGATTATGTAATCGGTCAGGATAAGGCGAAGAAAGCCCTTGCGGTTGCCGTTTATAACCATTACAAGAGAATAGGCACAAAGATAGAGGGCGACGTTGAAATCCAGAAGAGTAACATTCTTATGCTTGGTCCTACGGGTAGCGGTAAAACCCTTCTTGCACAGACCATGGCAAAGCTTCTTGATATTCCCTTTGCCATTGCCGATGCAACAAGCCTTACAGAAGCAGGCTATGTTGGCGAGGACGTTGAAAACATTCTTTTAAAGCTTATTATGGCGGCTGACGGTGACATAAAGAAGGCTGAAAGAGGCATTATCTATATCGACGAAATTGACAAGATTACCAAAAAGGGCGAAAATGTGTCCATTACCCGTGACGTATCGGGTGAAGGCGTACAGCAGGCTCTTTTGAAAATACTTGAGGGTACAATCGCATCTGTACCTCCTCAGGGCGGCAGAAAGCATCCTCAGCAGGAATGCTTCAGGATTGATACAAGCAACATTCTCTTTATCTGCGGTGGTGCCTTTGACGGCTTAGAGAAGATTATTTCCAAGAGAATAGGCAAGCAGGCGATGGGCTTTGGTAACGAAATCAAGTCCACAAGTAAGGCTGACATAAGCGAGCTTCTTAACATGGTTGAGCCTCAGGATTTGTTGAAGTTTGGTATTATCCCCGAATTTATAGGCAGACTTCCCATAATTGTAAATCTGGAAACATTGGATGAGGAAGCTTTGAAGATGATACTGACACAGCCTAAAAATGCTCTTGTGAAGCAGTATAAGAAGCTTTTTGAGCTTGACGGTATTGCACTTGAAATAACAGAAGATGCTCTTGATGCAGTTGCAAAGAGGGCTATTGAGCGAAAGACGGGTGCAAGAGGCTTGAGAGCCATTATGGAAGAAACCATAAGCGATATAATGTACGAAATTCCTTCAAAGGAAGGCGTTAAGGCTGTAACGGTAACTGCCGAAACAGTTGAAACAAGAGGCGAAAAGTATAATATAGCATAAAAATAAAGGCATCGGATTATCCGATGCCTTTTGTGTTGAGGGAATAAGTAATAAGTAAAAGACCCGGTCAATTGACCAGGTCTTTTGGTTGCCGGACTAGGATTCGAACCCAGACAAACAGAGTCAGAGTCTGTCGTGCTACCCTTACACAATCCGGCAATATTTCGTTTGTTAATTTTGCTTACTTGATCATTATAGCACGGATTTCGGTTTTGTCAACAACTTTTTTAAACTTTTTTTAAATTTTTTAACGACAAATTTTTTCTTATAGTTGTAGGTGTTAAGTTTATGTGTTATAATGAACTTAAATATGGGAAATGAGGTGAGAATAATTCTTATACTGTCACAAATTGCAGGGATACTTGCTGTGATTACGTTCATTCTGAGCTATCAGATGAAAACCCGAAAGGGAATAATTGCAGTCAATGCAACATCAAGCATTTTATATGTTCTCCAGTATGTTATGCTGGGAGCTTTTGAAGGTGCTGCACTTGATATTATGTCGGCTTTGGCAACAATTGTTGCACATAATAAAGATAAAAAGCTTATAGCAGGGCACATTAAATCGGTTTTTTCGGTTATATACCTTACAATGATAGCTATGGGGATTGTGCTGTATAAAAATCTGTTCAGTCTTTTCCCGGTTGTGGGTGCAATTTTGCAGACGGGAGCCTTCTGGATAAATGACGAAAAGAAAATACGCCTTGTTTCCTTTTTGTCGGTGCCCTTCTGGCTTGTGTATAACATAGTGAGCCATGCATACGGCTCTATGGCAGGAAACATTTTATGCATGTTTTCTATAGGGATTGCAATTTTAAGATATGATATATTAAAGAAAAACAAGGAGGATTAATATGAGCAGAACATTTTCGGAAAAGGCAATAAGCATTATTAAAAAAATGCAGCAGAATGAAATTACGGAAAGCGTGATTTATGAGGAAATTGCCGCTTTTGCAAAGGGTGAGGAAAACAAAAAGGTTTTACTTCGTCTTGCAAAGGAGGAAAGAGCACATTACGAAATATGGAAAAACTGCACCGAGGTTGAAATGAAGCCCGAGAGGCTGAAGGTTTTTAAATACAAGCTCATTGCACGTATTTTTGGCTTTACCTTTGCGGTGAAGCTTATGGAAAAGGGCGAGGAGGCTGCACAGAAGGAGTACGACCTTCTTAGTGAAGAGGTGCCTGAAAGCGTTATGATTAAAAAGCAGGAGGAAGAGCACGAGGCGGCACTTCTTGATATGCTTGACGAGGAAAGACTGCAGTACATAGGAAGCATGGTTTTAGGCATGAACGATGCATTGGTTGAGCTTACGGGATCACTTGCAGGTTTTACCTTTGCTATGCAGAACACACGCCTTACAGCACTTTCAGGGCTTATTGTGGGTATATCCGCAACCTTTTCCATGGCGGCAAGTGAGTTTTTGTCGGCACGGAGCGAAGGCAGAAGCGATGCTTTAAAGTCCTGCAGTTATACGGGCATTGCATACCTTATAACAGTTGTGCTTCTTGTTATGCCATATTTGCTTCTTGACACAAGTCAGTATCTTGTTGCACTTTTATGCATGCTTGCAGTGGTTATACTTATAATTGCAGGCTTTTCCTACTATATTTCAGTGGCAAAAAGCGAAGGCTTCACGAAAAGATTTCTTGAAATGGCAATAATAAGTGTGAGCGTGGCTGTTTTGTCCTTTGTGGTTGGTATTCTTGCAAAGAAGTTTTTAGGCGTTGATTTATAATTGAGCGTGTCGAAAAAAAGTCGACACGCAACAAAAAATCTTGCTGAGAGCAATATTTTTTGTTAATATTTTTCCAAGGAGGATATTGAATGCAGTATTTAATTTTGTTTTTAGAGGGCATTATAACCTTTGTATCGCCCTGCCTGCTTCCCATGCTTCCTGTATATATTTCATATTTTGCAGGGGGAGGAGAAAAGGAAACGGGGAAGGTTATTAAGAACGCCCTTGGCTTTATCCTTGGCTTTACCGCTGTTTTTATTATGATGGGTGCTCTTGCCGGCACCTTCGGCAGGTTTCTCACAGACTATAAAACAGCTGTAAACATTGTGACGGGGCTTATTGTGGTGTTTTTCGGGCTGAATTTCCTTGGAGTATTCAAGCTGAATATATTTAAAGGAATCAATTTCTCGAAAACAAAGGACATGGGCTTTTTCTCGTCGGTTTTGTTCGGACTTGTGTTTTCCGTTGGCTGGACTCCCTGCGTGGGAGCGTTCTTAGGCTCGGCATTAATGCTTGCGGCAAACCGCGGAAGCTTAACTGAAGGCATTATGATGCTTTTGTGCTATTCACTGGGCTTGGGAATACCCTTCTTTATAAGTGCGATTTTAATTGATAAGCTTAAGGGTGCATTTTCTTTTGTAAAGAGACATTATAATGTTATTAATGCGGTAAGCGGATGGTTGCTTGTGATTGTGGGTGTGTTAATGGCAACAGGTCTTTTTGGAAAGTTTCTTACATTTCTTTCATAAGGGGGATATAGATGAAAAAAGCTATTTTATGGGTTGTGTCGGTGCTTGTTCTTGCAGTTTTTATTGCAGGTGCTATGGTGCTGTATGACAACCTCAGTGATAATTATTCGGGCGATAATGTTGTAACTACGCCTGAAAAAGAAACAGAGGAAGAGGCTGATTTCAGTGCTCCTGACTTTGAGGTTACAGATAAAGACGGAAACCGGGTAAAGCTCTCTGATTTTGAAGGCAAGCCCGTTGTGCTCAATTTCTGGGCTACCTGGTGCCATTACTGCAAGGTGGAAATGCCTGACTTTAACAAGGCATACGAAAACTATCCCGAGGTGCAGTTCGTAATGGTAAATGCCACAGACGGTGTGCAGGAAACCATGGAAAAAGCAAGGGCTTATATAGAAAAGGAGAAATTCTCATTCGATGTGTTTTATGACACGGAAATGGATGCTGTAGGCACTTATTATATAACAAGCTTTCCTTCCACATTTTTTATAGACAAGGACGGAAATTTAGTGGCAAGAGCCAGCGGTGCACTTGATTACGATTCTCTTGTGAGGGGAATTGAAATGATAAATAAGTAGGCGGTGAGGAAAGATGGAAAGCAAGCTTGAGGTTTTAACAAGACCAAACGAGAAGCCCGAGGGCAAGGCAAAGGTTTACTTTGCATGCCATGAGGACGATTTTGAAGGCTGCTTTGAAGAAATAACAGGAGAAATTCTTGGAAAGCAGAATTGTGCAATTTATTACTACAAGCCGGAAACAGAGGTTCCCCACGAGGACAGACTTCTTGACCTTATGCAGATGCAGCTTTTCGTCTTTCCCGTTACGGTAAATTTTCTTACAGAGGAAAGCGAAGCTCTTATGGTGGATTTTTCCTTTGCCAAAGAAAACAAAAAGGCAATCCTGCCGCTTATGCAGGAGGGCGGGCTTGAAAGCTTATTCAACAGCGTTTGCGGTAATCTGCAGTTTTTATATAAGTACGATAATGACCCTACCGCAATAAGCTACGATAAAAAGCTTGGTGATTTTCTGTACTCAGTGCTTTTAAGCGATGAACAGATACAGAAAATTAAAGCCGCCTTTGATGCATACGTGTTTTTGAGCTACAGAAAAAAAGACAGACAGTATGCACAGAAAATTATGCATCTTATTCATGAAAATGAATTCTGCCGTGATGTAGCAATATGGTATGATGAATTTTTGGTGCCCGGGGAGGATTTTAACGAAAACATTTTAAATGCCATTGAAAATAGTGAGCTTTTTGCTTTGGTTGTAACCCCTAACCTTGATGAGCCTAATTACATAGAAAAGGAAGAGTATCCTGCGGCAAGAAGCCGTGAAAAGAAAATACTGCCTCTTGAGGCTGTGGAAACGGAACGTAAGGCTTTAGAGAAAAGGTATGAAAACATTCCTTTATGCACAAAGGCGGAGGACAAAGACGAGCTTACAAAAATGCTTGGTGAACACCTTAAAAACATTGCACTAAGAAGCGACAGCACACCTGAACACGAATTTTTTATCGGGCTTGCATATCTTGCAGGCATAGATGTGGAGTCGGATGGTGGTAAGGCAATAGAAATGATAGGTAATGCGGCAGAGTGTGGGCTTAAGGAAGCTGCCTATAAAATGGCAGACATATACTCTGCAGGAGTGGGCACAGATAAGGATTATATTAAGGAGCTTTACTGGAGAGAGAAGATTGCCTCCATGGTAAAAGCTGAATTTGAAGAAGACCCAACGCCTGAAAAACGCACGGAATACATAGCTGCTGTTATGAAGGTTATAAGTGTTTGTCACGAGGCGGGGGAATACGGCAGTGTTATAGAAAAGGTGCAGAATGCCCGTGCTGAATTTGAGGCTTACAACCTTTCATGGGGCGAAAAAATAATGATGGACAACATGAAGGTTTTTGAGGCTCAGGCAAGGCTGAAAACCAGGAACTTTACGGAAGCGGAGAAGCTTTACAGAGAGCTTTGTAAAAAGTACGAAGAAAAGGGTGACGAAAACTTCCGTGATTTTGCACTTTTAATTATTTCCTGCTATAACAACCTTATTGCACTTTGCCGTGAAAGTGAAAACTGCGAGGATATTGTAAGGATTGTGGAAAGAGGAATGGACCTGTGTGAAAAGGCGGCAGAGGTGTTCCCAAGTGAAGCACTTTCCATTATGGCATCAAACTGCTCCAACGTGGCAGGAGTATTTATGCACATGGGTGAGGAATACTATGCAGATGCAAAGGAGTGGCTTGAAAATGCCCTCGGCATTGAAACAGCACTGTGCGGAGGCGATGAAAAACGCTACGGCGTGGACATTGCCCGTGATTACGACAACCTTGGGCTTGCCTACATGCACTTGGGTGACGGTAAAAATGCAGGGGATATGTTCAAAACCGCAAAGCGTATTTTTGACCGTTTAAGGAAGAATAACCGTGAGCTTTACCTTCGTGATGCTGCGGTGAATTTGTCAAACCTGGGGCAATGGCATCAGATGAAAAAGAAACCCTTAGAGGCTGTGAAATACTATCTTGAGGCGATAGAAATTGAGGAAGGCTTAAGCTGTGATAACCCTGAGGCTTATGAAATTCCTCTCGGAAGAGCATATATGAGCACGGGTGATGCATATATGCAGGCAGGGGATGAATACCTTGCCGAGGCGAGAAAATGTATTGAGCACTCCATTGAAATCAAGCTGAATGCAGGTGACAGAATGCCAAAAAGTGAGCTTGCGGAAAGCTACCTTTGCATGGGCGTACTTAACCATAACGAAAGAGAATGGGAAGACTCGATGAAATACTACGACATGGCAGAGGAAATACTCATTGCCATGAAGGACGGAAATGAAGCCTTGATGGAGACCTTATATCATGACAGAGGCGGATGGTATTTTGAAAAGGATACCGGTCTTGACGAAAAGGCAGCAGAGGAGCATTACCAAAAGGGAACAGCATCCTTTGACAAGGCAAACAGAATTCTTAAAAAGCTCATACGGAAAAACCCCGGCTATGAAAGAAGGCTTGTTGAAAACTATATTTACCTGAAGGAAAAGCATGCGGCACGAGGCAAAAGAAAAAATGCCATACAAGCATCATTAAGTGCAATTGAATATAAAAAGCGTATTTTTAAAAGGCTGGGAATTGAATCCGATGAGGAATATGCAAAGCTTTGCCTTGATGCGGGTATGATGTGTGCTTCCGAAAAGGACAGAGCAGGGGCGAGAAAGCTTCTTGGCGATGCAAAAGCGGCATATGTTAAGCTTGGCAGTATAAATGAAGATTTTCTGAAAACGGCACAGATGATTGATATGTACCTTTCTTCGCTGTAAAAATTAACCGCCACCACAAAATGTGGGGGCGGTTTTTGTGTTTTCAAACATTATCTTGACAAAATATATGAAATACTGTAAAATTATTATGTACAATTTATGTACAAAAAAATAATATTTATGAGGTGGTAAAATGGACAAGTTCTTTAAGCTTAAGGAACGCGGTACAAACGTGAAAACGGAAATTATTGCCGGTATCACAACATTCCTCGCAATGGCGTACATCTTAGCAGTTAACCCTAACTACTTCGGTGCTCTTGAAGGTGTGTCCACAGCGGCAATTTTCTCCGCAACAGCAATTTCTGCTGCCATTGCAACACTCTGTATGGCATTTTTTGCAAACTATCCCGTTGCTCTTGCATCCGGTATGGGTCTTAATGCTTTCTTTGTTTATACAGTTTGCCTTGGTATGGGCTGCAGCTACGAAGTAGCTCTTACAGCTGTATTGGTTGAAGGTATTATCTTCATCCTGCTTTCTCTTTGCAATTTCAGAGAAGCTCTTGTAAACCAGATTCCTTCTAACCTTAAGTTTGGTATTACTGCAGGTATCGGTTTATTCATTGCAATCATTGCACTCATCAACTCCGGTATAGTTGTGAATAACGATGCTACATTGGTTGGTATCGGTTCCTTCTCATCTCCTCAGTTTGTTCTTGCAATCGTAGGTCTTCTTATCATTGCTGTACTTCATCACTTTAAGGTGCCCGGAAGCATTCTTATCGGTATCCTTGCTACATGGGTACTCGGCATGATCGCTGAATTGACAGGTTGGTACGTGGTTAACCCCGAAGCAGGTGTATTCTCTGTAATTCCCTCCTTCTCCTTCAGCGCATTTGAAGCACCCAACATGTTCAAGTTTGACTTTGGCTATGTTGCAAAGAACCTTTCATCCTTCGCTATTATCGTGTTCACATTCCTTTTCACAGACATTTTCGATACAGTTGGTACACTTATCGGTGTTGCTGAAAAGGGTGACCTTCTTAACGAAAAGGGTGAGCTTCCCCAGGCAAAGGGCGCTCTTATGGCTGATGCTGTTGGTACAGTTGTAGGTGCCTGCCTTGGTACAAGCACAGTAACAAGCTATGTTGAATCCTCCGCAGGTGTTTCCGCAGGCGGCAGAACAGGTCTTGCAAGCGTTGTAACAGCTATTCTGTTCATTCTTTCTCTTGTATTTGCACCTATCTTCCTTGCTATTCCTTCCTTTGCAACAACTCCTGCAATGGTATTCGTTGGTCTTTTGATGTTTGGTGCAGTTAAGAATATTGATTTTGAAAGCGATATGGCAGATTCCATTGGTGCTTTCGTTGCAATTATCTTTATGCCCTTTACATACTCCATTGCCAACGGTATTATGTTTGGTATGCTTAGCTGGGTTATCGTTAAGATTTTCACAGGTAAGGTTCGTGATATTAAGCCCATCATGTGGATTTCCACAGCACTCTTTGCTATTTACTTCGTATTGAAGTTCATGGGCATTATGGCATAAGTTTAATTAAACTTAAAAAGGGTTCGCATTATGCGAACCCTTTTTTGTTGCGAGTCGAAAAAGTCGACACGCAACAATAAATCTTGCTGAGAGCAATATTTATTGAGCAAAAATAAAAGGCTTGCATTGCAAGCCTTTTGTAATTTATCTGTTGTTGATAAGCTTTGTAAGCTCAACGGGGTCAACGATTGTGCCGTCCTTATAAACACGCATGTTACCGGATGCGATTTCATCGATAAGGATAACTTCGCCGTTGTTGTAGCCAAATTCAAACTTGATATCCCAGAGGTCAAGACCAAGTGTCTTTAAGTCGTCAGCAACGATCTTTGTGATCTTAAGTGTCTGTTCCTTCATGCTCTCAAACATTTCGGGAGTCATAACACCAAGTGCTGCAAGGCCTTCGCCTGTAACAAGGGGATCGCCCTTTTCGTCGTTCTTGAATGTGCATTCAACATAACCGCCGGGAAGGGGAGTGCCGTCTGCAATATATTCACCGTATCTTCTGATGAAGCTTCCTGTAGCAACCAAACGGCAGATAACTTCTAAGCCGTGACCGAATACTGTAGCGGGAAGAACTTCCATTGTTGCATCCTCAAGGTTTGCAGAAACGTAATGAGTTTTGATGCCTGCTGCCTTAAGAAGCTCGAAGTAGTGGATGGAAGACTGAAGGTTAGCCTTGCCGATACCTTCAATTGTGAGGCCTACTGTGTTCTCACCGGGATCGAATACGCCGTCTTTGCCTGTGCAGTCGTCCTTGAACTTAAGCATTACATTGCCGTTGTCAAGAGCGTATACGTCTTTTGTTTTGCCTTCGTAAATCTTTTTCATGTTAAGCACTCCTTTGTGTCTTTTTTACGTAAATTATAATAACACAAATTTTTTTTTGTGTATAGTTTTTTTTTCAAAAAAAATGTAAAAATTTTTTTGCATAAATAGCGTGTTTTTGTCTATTTTTTCTATAATTAAAATAATTGAAAAATATTACAATTTATGCTTGACAAGCGAGGAAAATGAGGTTATAATATAGCGGTAACCGCATGGATTGGGTTTTCAAGACGAAAGTCACCTATAACAGCGAGTCCATAAAATGGGAGGTGCAACAGATGTACGCAGTAATTAAGACAGGCGGCAAGCAGTATCAGGTTAAGGTTGGCGATGTAGTATTCGTTGAAAAGCTTGAAGCTGCAGATGGCGCTAACG
>JAFSGW010000081.1 GCA_017440585.1 Clostridia bacterium
AACCTCGCCCTTTACAAGGTGAGAAGCAACAATCTTTTCAACGTCTTCAACCTGAACACGGCTGTAGAATGTACCCTCGGGGTACACAATAACGATGGGACCTAAAGCACAAAGACCGAAGCAGCCTGTCTTAACCATCTGTACCTGATCCTTAACGCCATATTTTTCAAGCTGAGCATCAAATTCCTTAAGAAGTGTTTCACTGCCGGAGGAAGTACAGCCTGTACCACCGCAGACAAGCACGTCATACTTAACGCCTGCATCGCCTTCTTCGTTAAGACGCATTGCAAGTGTAGGTCTGATTTTATCTCTTAACTGTTTAAGTTCTTCTAAAGTTCTCATTTATTACACCTCCCAAAATCACATATACTTGTCAAGAATTCCCTGAACGTCGTCAACTGTAAGTCTGCCGTAAACGTCTTCGTTTACAGTAACAACGGGTGCAAGACCGCAGGCACCTACACAGCGTGTAGCTGTAAGGGAAAACTTTCCGTCGGGTGTACATTCACCAACATCAATACCAAGTAACTGCTTGAACTTTTCCAGAATATCGCCGCTGCCCTTAACGTAGCATGCAGTACCAAGGCAAACGCCAATTTCGTACTGACCCTTGGGATTAAGGGAGAACTGTGCATAGAAGGTTACAACACCGTAAACCTCAGCTAACGGAATGCCTAAACCTTCTGCGATAATTGACTGAACTTCAATGGGAAGATAACCGTAAACTCCCTGTGCTTCGTGCAAAACGGGAATAAGAGCACCCTCTGTGTCCTTATGGGCTGCAATTATTTCTCTGAGCTTTGCTTCCTGCTCAGGTGTTCCCTTAAAGGGAATGGTTGCTTTTTTACTCATTTTCTTACCTCCTGTTAATTCTCTTTTCCTCGAGACATAATCATATAGATTAATTATACAAAAAAAATACACAAAAAGCAAGCTTTTTTGTGTATTTTGAGTTATTTATTATTTTGTAACTTTTACCGTGCACTCTGCACCCTCTAAATTGTCGGCAGTTACCCTGCAGACTATATCGCCCTCAGTGCCCTCTTTTGACTGCACAATGAATGCGCTTCGTCCGCCTTCAAGCTTTATTTTCTCTTCGCCTATAAACCTTCCCTTGTCGGAAACTGTAATTTCAACCTCATTATCGGCAAGAGGTACTCTTGTGCCCTTTTCATCAAGTGCCCATATTGTAATTTGTGTCATATCGCATCCATCAGCGGTAATTGTGTCATAATCAGGCACTAAAGAAAGCTTCACAGCTTTTCCGGGGGTTTTCTGAGTATAGCGGGCGGCTTCCTTTCCGCCAATGTAGCCAACTGCCGTTACCTCCCCTTCTTCAAACTGAACGTTTTCAAACACAAAGAATGGGTGCGGCAGGCTTGTATACTGTCTTACAGGCTCAATTCCACTCTTTCTGCCGTTAATGTAAAGCTCCACTTTTTCACAGTTACTCATAACCGTAACCGAGAAGCCTGCATCGGCTCCCTCCCCGAGGGAGCTGTCAGCGGAGCTGACTGAGGGAGTGAGGCAATCCTCCACATTGTTCATCTGAGCAATATCCACCGTTACACTTTTAACCGTAATCGGCTTGCTGTCGTCGTCCCAGTAGTTTGCAATGTAAACATTTGCACCGCACTTTTCAGGGTCCTTCTGTGAAATGTATAAGTGTGCCGCCATTTTAGGCAGGCGGAAAATATCATAAAGACCGCTGTAGAAAACATTATCCGACCTTGTGTAGTTTACCTCGTTGTCATAGTCAAACATGCTCCATGCAAAACCGCCCGCACAATTGGGGTTACCGAAGTAATAGTTCACCTTGTCGGCAAAATCCTTTGTCTGTGCGAGTGCCTGCTCATCCGTTGCCCATGGGAAGCCGTAGCCGTTCATCCAGCAGTCCCAGGAATGCTCTGTCACTAAAAAGGGCTTGTGGATTGGGTTTTCGGGGTAAATATAATGGGCTGTGTAAATATCCTCAAGGTAGTTACTTCCCTCGTAGCTGTCCTGTCTTCTTGTGCCGTGGGTAGGTCTTGTAGGGTCCAATTCACGCGACATACGGTTAGTTTCCTCGTACAACTCGTCGCAATCGTTGGACTCATTAACTCTCACGCCCCAGGAGAATATTGAGGGGTGGTTTTTGTCACGCTCTATCATCTCACGGATGTTTTCCTTGTAAATTGCACGCCAGCTATCGTCACCCACGTGTTGCCATCCGGGTGCCTCTTCAAACACAATCAGACCAATCTCGTCGCATCTGTCAAGAAAGGACGGTGCCTGAGGGTAATGTGAACATCTTACCGCATTAAAGCCCGTTTTCTTTATCATATCAGCATCACGCCTCTGGAGCTTATCAGGCACGGCTCTGCCTATCCAGGGCCATTGCTCGTGGCGGTTAATGCCCATTATTTTTATAATCTCGCCGTTTAACATCATGCCACTGTCTTTAAACTCAAAGCTTCTTATGCCAATTCTTGTTTCAAAATCATCAGTTTCGGTTTCAACCTTAAGTGTGTAAAGATAAGGGCTGTCAATTCCCCAAAGGCTGGGGCTTTCAATTTCGATGTCATCCTTACCCGTAGCAACCAAATTTCCGTTACAATCAAAAATGCTTACAAGATAATCGCTCTCCTCCGAAAGCTTCACAGCCACCCTAACGGTTGCTCTCTCCTTTGTAACATATGGCGTTGTCACCGTAACATCCTTAATATATGCCCTGTCAGTTACAATAAGGCTCACGTTTCTCACAATACCGCCAAAAACGCAGTAGTCCACCTGATACCCTTCAGGAGGTACGTCCTTGTGCCGGGTGGAATCACACCTTACCGCAACCACATTGTCTTCACCAAAAGCGATATAATCCGTTATGTCAAACTCAAAGGGCGTATATGCACCCTTGTGTTCACCTATGTACTGCCCGTTAACAAAAACCTCTGCAACAATTGCCACAGCCTCAAAGCGTATTCTTACCCTTTTGTTTTCGTATTCTTTACCTAATGTAAAATGCTTTCTGTAACAGCTTATAAAGCGGTAGTCTTCAATATCTTTTAAAAAGCTCCTGCCCTCTTCACCCTTGTGATGCTTAAGGATAGTATTCGCGTGAGGCACGGTTACCTTCTCAAAGGTGCTGTCATCAAGCGTTTTTGTGCAGCCCTCTTTTACATCCTCGTTTTTATAAAGCCACCCTTTGTTAAAATTTATAATCTCTCTTTTCATATTATCACATCCTTTCTTCAATAGTACCATTTTACATATTCTCTGTCAAACAAAAAGAGCGGTAAAACCGCCTCTTATAATTTATTAATTTTAACAATCACAAAACGAAATGTGCAAAAACAGGCACGTTATAAAAATCAGAGAAAGAAATGTGCAAAAACAGACCCGTCCCCAATTGCACCCCACATAACGTGTATTTTTCCTTGCAAGCTCGCTACCTTCTGCATTTTGATAAATTTCGCCCTCAAGTGTAATTACGTTCGCCTTATTGTACAAATATTCAGTTGTCTTTTGAGCAAAAGGAACAACTTCACCATTGATATTTTC
The DNA here is from genome assembly GCA_017440585.1 of Clostridia bacterium. Classification (GTDB taxonomy): domain Bacteria; phylum Bacillota; class Clostridia; order UMGS1883; family UMGS1883; genus RGIG1927. Next base: position 3,538 of record JAFSGW010000081.1, read on the forward strand.
TGTACCGCTGCATACCTCAACAAGGCGTGTTCTGTTGCCTGCATTATCGTAGGTATATGTTGCAGTTCTGGTAGCTACTTCTGAATTTTTAGGTGTTTCAGTAACAGTTTTCAGTCTGCCCGCACCATCGTAGGCCAATTGAGGACGTACAAGAAATGGCACTATTTTAGCTTAAGTTAAGAAAATGATACCAAAAAATGTACGTCCCCATCTGTCTCCCTATTTTAGATAAAATCAAGAAGAAGTTGACAAAAAATGTACGACAGACTGTTTCAAAACGGTTTTCAATTACTCATATAATAACCAATTATTCTTTCGTAATCGTTAGATGTAATTTCAAAAACTTCTGTTGAATAATCATGCCCATCTGTCATTATTACTAATTCTTTTCTATTATCATCATCAACATCTACCGGCAACAACCCAAATTCTGTTGTATAGGTATCACCAATATAAAACTCATCAAGAATAGTTGCACCTTCATTATTTTCTAAAGAAATTGAAACATATCCACTATCTTCTGTTTTGTTGATAATAACTCTTTCCGTACATCCGTCATTATCAAAATCCACACAGAATGAACCGTTTTCATCAATAAAATCTTCTGCCCCAAATTTAACAGGTGTTGCTATATTACCTATACCTACATAGAAATCACCTGTATTCAGTGGTATTCCATCTTCCAAACTCACTGTAAATTCATAAGTTCCAGTTGCACCAACATAGTGTTTTTCAATATTTACTCCCTGATTTACAATGGGTTCACCCGCACTTGAAAAAATCATATATTTTTCTTTTCCTGTTAGCTCAAAGAATTTATGATTATCATTCTCCTGAAAATCAATTATTTTACCATTTATCAATCCCCCAACCACATAACCGTCCTGTCTTTTACTGCTACAAATAACAATGGGGTATATATCATCTTCTTCTATTTCATCAGGTGTTTGAATATTTGTTTCTTTTTCTGAAATAACAATATCTTTCTCATTAACTATTCCAGTCGCTTCAAAAATTACAGTATCAGTTGCCACTGCTATCTCCCCCTGTTTATTTGAGTCATTAGAGCATGCCGATAATAATAGACAGAATATTAATATAATAAATTTTTTCATTACTTATTTCCTCCTATTGGCAAATATTGAATAAACATTGGATCTGTTAAATCAGATCTTCTCATATATGGAAGATTGTCACTACAAGTTAATGGACCAGCTGCTTCGCCCGTATAGTATTCAATATGCAACATTGAACTCCTTTCTGGAGAGTTATTAGCAATGACCGTTCCTATTACTTGCCCACGCTTCACTTCGGTTCCTTTTTTTAAAGTAGAACTAATTTCTCCATATCTCACTACTGTTCCATCAGCATTATTAACAGTCAATGCCCCTGTTCCTTCATAAAAAGTTGGACTATAATTGTCAACAACCCCATCTGTCATAGCAATGACCTTTGTCCCCGGCGGAACAACCAAGTCCATTCCCGCATGTCGTCTACCATCTTTTCTTTTCGATCCAAAAACTCTTCCCCCTGTATTTGGATCATTTCCGGGATCTGGTCGTCTCTCCAAAGGATAAATATAGTTATCTGCATCTCCTATATTTTCTATGATTTCCAATCCCAAATGTCTCCATGTGGTTTCCCCTACAATACCTTCATATTTGCCAAAATTCCATAACTCTTTATCATTCTTATATTGATTAATTGCGAAATATGCAATTGGGGACGTGCCCGTTTTTGCACGTTTTAAAAACCACAGAAAGCAAAAAGTCAACGTGACGATTCTGTTGTCTTTCTTCGCCTTTTCCTTATTCATATAAAAATCATACCATAAACAGCCACGCTATGCAAGAACAATTGGTGCCATCAAAAAAGGGATTTTGCCTTTGCAAAATCCCTTCCTTAATTGCTCATTGCTAATTACTAATTGCTAATTACTTAAACCTTATTCTGCATTTTTTGCAATCGCTTCATCAATGGCACTTGCCGCCGTCTTACCTGCACCCATAGCAAGTATTACAGTTGCCGCACCTGTTACTGCATCACCGCCTGCATAAACCCCATCACGGCTTGTCAAGCCATCCTCGTTTACGATAATACCGCCGTGGGCATTTACTTCAAGCCCTGCTGTTGTTGATTTTATAAGGGGGTTGGGGCTTGTGCCTATGCTCATGATAACAGCGTCGCACTCCAGGGTGCACATTGCACCCTCCTTGGGGATGGGTCGTCTTCTGCCCTTTTCGTCAGGCTCGCCCAATTCCATCTCCTGACAAAGCATACCCTTTACCCAGCCGTTTTCATCGCCAAGTACTTCGGTGGGGTTTGTAAGCATCTGAAACTTGATGCCCTCTTCCATTGCATGCTCAACCTCTTCACGTCTTGCAGGAAGCTCTGCCTCTGTTCTTCTGTAAACTATTGTAACGTCACTGCCAAGTCTCTTTGCACATCTGGCAGCATCCATTGCAACATTACCGCCGCCTACAACACAAACCTTCTTTGCACGGTATACGGGTGTATGGCTACCCTCTTTGTATGCCTTCATAAGGTTTATACGTGTTAAAAATTCGTTTGCAGAGAACACGCCGTTAAGGTTTTCACCCGGGATATTCATAAACCTGGGAAGACCTGCACCGCTTCCTATGAACACAGCCTCAAAGCCGTACTCACGCATAAGCTCGTCAATACTTAAAACCTTACCTATAACCATGTTTGTTTCTATCTTAACGCCAAGTGCCTTCAGGGTGTCAATTTCCTTCTGCACAATCACTTTGGGAAGGCGGAATTCGGGAATACCGTACACAAGCACACCACCTGCAACGTGCAGTGCTTCAAAAACAGTAACCTCGTAGCCCTTCTTTGCCAGATCCCCTGCACAGGTTAACCCGGAAGGGCCACTGCCTATAATTGCAACCTTGTGCCCGTTGCTCTCGGGCTTGTTTACAGTAACGTTTTCCTGAGCGTTGTGCCAGTCGGCAACAAACCTTTCCAGTCTGCCTATACCAACAGCCTCGCCCTTAATGCCACGTACACACTTACTTTCGCACTGGCTCTCCTGAGGGCACACTCTGCCGCAAACTGCAGGAAGTGAGCTTGACCTGCTTATTATTTCATATGCCGCAGCAAAGTCACCCTTTGCCACACATGCAATAAACTCGGGAATATGTATTTTAACTGGACAACCCTCAACACAGGGCTTATTCTTACAGTTAAGGCATCTTTGTGCCTCGTCAATTGCCATTTCCTCTGTGTAACCAAGAGCAACCTCTTTAAAGTTCTTGTTTCTTACATCTGCCTTTTGAGAAGGCATAGGGTTTTTAGTTAATCTCATATTGGGCATATTACTCTACCTCCTTTTTGTAAAGGTTGCACACTTTTTCCCTTTCACCCTTTTCAAAAGCTTTATATGTACCGCTTCTCTTTATAGCCTCGTCAAAGTCAACCTCGTGACCGTCAAACTCGGGGCCGTCAACACATGCAAACTTAACCTTTCCGCCAACTGTTAAGCGGCAGCCTCCGCACATACCCGTGCCGTCAACCATAACGGGGTTCATGCTAACAATAGTTTTAACATTGTATTCCTTTGTTAAAGCACACACAAACTTCATCATCATAAGGGGACCGATGCAGATAACCTCGTCGTACTCATTACCCTCTTCAATAAGAGCACGGAGTGCATCTGTAACAAGACCCTTTTCGCCCCAGCTTCCGTCGTCGCTCATTTTAACGCACTTAGCCGATACCTTGTCAAAATCCTCTTCAAGTATAACAAGGTCACGGTTTCTGAAGCCTATAACAGAATGTACCTCACAGCCCTTTTCAAAAAGACCCTTCGCCACGGGGTATGCAATGGCACAGCCAACGCCACCGCCAACAACGCAAACCCTCTTCTTGTTTTCAATGTCGGTAGCCTTACCTAAAGGCCCTACAAAGTCTGCGATATATTCGCCCTCGTTCAAGTGATTAAGCTTTTCTGTGGATGCACCCACCACCTGGAAAATAATTGAAACAGTTCCCTCTTCACGGTTGTAGTCCGCAACTGTAAGGGGTACTCTTTCGCCATCTTCGTCAACCCTTAAAATAATAAACTGACCGGGCTGAGCCTTTCTGGCAACAAAGGGAGCTTCAATATCCATTCTTGTAACAGTAGGGTTAAGAATCTCTTTTTTAACAATTTTATACATACAAACGCCTCCAATAGCGGTTTTTTGCCTTTTATATAATCAAAAATTATAGCACTTACGCTCTTGTTTGTCAATGAAAAAGGAGCCTGAAGGCTCCTTTTTCATTATTTAAAACCAAAGTATTCACTTGCGTTGTAATAGCAGATGTTTTCTATAATATTTCCCAAGGCTTCTTCGTCCAGGGGATATTCCCCCTCCTCTGCCCATTTACCTAAAAGGCTGCAGAGTATTCTTCTGAAGTAATCGTGCCTTGTGTAGGAAACAAAGCTTCTTGAGTCTGTAAGCATGCCTATGAAGTTGCCAAGTACCCCGTTTGCCCCAAGGCTTTCAAGGTGCGTTTCAATGCCCTTCTTGTGGTCGTTGAACCACCACGCCGCACCGTGCTGAATATACCCCTTACCCAAGCCCTGAAAACAGCCGATTATGGTATCAATAGCATCGTTTTCCGAGGGGTCAAGACTGTAAACTATTGTTTTAGGAAGCTTGTCCTCCTTTAAAAAGCCGTCAAGCATAACAGCAAGGTTTCTGCTTGGTGCACACGGGTTTATGCAGTCAATACCCGTATCTGCACCTAAAAGCTTGTAAAGCTTTGTGTTCACATTTCTGCTGCAGCCGTAGTGAAGCTGCATTGCCCAGTTATGTTTTACATATTCTCCTGCCATAAAGAGGAGCATTTCGCCCTTGTACTTAATGCACTCTTCCTCTGTAGGGTTATAGCCTTCAAGAACCTTTTTGAAAATGTCATCCGCATCAGGGCTCTTTTCCACCTTAAAGCATTCTTCAAGCCCGTGGTCGCTCACACGGCAACCGTTCTCGTTAAAAAACTCAATCCTCTTTACTGTTGCCGTCTTCAAATCCTCAAGGCATTCAATCTTTATACCCGTTACCCGTCCAAGCTTTTCAATATATTCCTTAAAGCTTTCCTTCTCTATGCCAAGTATTCCGTCAGGTCGCCAGGAGGGCATAACCTTTGTTTTAAAGCTTTCATCCTCCCTTATTGCCCTGTGCCACTTTAAATCACTTACAGGGTCATCCGTTGTGCATATATGTGTCACCTTTGATTCTTCAATAAGCTTTCTTGCACTTATTCTTCCCTCTTTAAAATACTTTTCGCACCACGAAATAACATCGTCTGCAGTTTTTTTATCAAGCACGCCCTCGTAGTCAAAATACTTTTTAAGCTCCATATGGCACCAGGCGTAAACCGGGTTACCTATACAGTTCTCCAACGTTTCAGCCCAGTAGTGAAGCTTCTTATTGTCGTCACCCTTGCCCGTTATGTACTCTTCAGCTACACCGTTTGCCCGCATAAGCCTCCACTTGTAGTGGTCGCCCGAAAGCCACAGCTCGGAAAGGCTGTTAAAAACCTTGTCCTCATAAATGTCCTTCGGGTCAAGGTGACAGTGATAGTCTATTATAGGTAAAGCCTTGGCGTATTTATTATAAAGCAGCTTTGCCGTTTCGTTTTTAAGGCAAAAATCCTCTCCCTGAAATTTCATCTGTAAGCCTCCATATATTTCTTAAGGGTTTCCTTCACGCTTATACGCATTCCATTGTAAATTTCAAGTATCTTCCCTGAAAGCCCCGCTTCATACAAATCAACGCCGAAAATGTCACTTCGTCTTAAAAGCTCAATCTTTTCAAGATGGATTATTTCTTCAAGCATGGGGTCAGGGCTCAATTCCATAGGGGTTTTATCCTCATAAACTGCGTCTAAATACCTGAGCCAGCCTGCAATTGCAAAGGGCACAAATTTTAATGCGTGTGCTTCATCACCGTATGCCTTTATTGTTTCACCAAAACGGATTTTAACCTTCTGTGAAGTATCTGTTGCAATCCTCTGTGGTGTGTCGGGCAGGCTGGGGTTAGGAAGCCTCTTTGTTAACACGTCATTCACAAAGTCTTCTGCGGAAAGCACCTTCGGTTTTTCAACAACCTTCAGCCCTTCCTCTGCAATGCCTTCAATAAGCTTTACCAGGTCCTCATTCTTCATTTCATCGGATATTTTCTTATACCCCAATGTGCAGCCTAAAACCGCAAGAGCAGTATGGAGTGGGTTAAGTGCCGCCGTTACCTTAAGCCTTTCAGCCCTTTCCACCTCGTCGCGGCTTGTAAATATAACACCGCATTTTTCAAGGGGCACTCTTCCTTTGGGGAACTTGTCCTCAATTACAAGGTATTCGCACTCCTCACCGTTTACAAATGGTGCAATATAAGTGCTTTTTGAGGTAACAGCAATGTCCATATTGCTCCACCCGTCCTCTTCAAGCATTCTTTTAACACTATCTGAAGGTCTTGGGGTTATTTTATCAATCATCGTTAACGGGAACGTCACCTTTTCCACATATTCAAGAAAGCCCTCATCTTCCATTTTTTCCGCAAAGTGTACCACAGCCTCTTTAAGCTTGTCACCGTTTTTTGAGCAGTTGTCCATGCTCACCATTGCAACAGGATTATTGCCATTTTTATAGCGTTCATATAAAAGCCTTGTAACAGTGCCCATATAGCTGTCCGTATTATCGGAAACAGTGTACCCCTTTTCTGTTATGGTGAATGTCACCATTTTTAAGCTGTCGCTTTTAAAAATCTCGCAAAGCCTTCCCCAATCCGTAAAGGTTAAGCTCTCCGCTACTGACTCCACAACTTCCTTCTCCACACTGCCGTCACCCATAAAGGTCACAACAATTGTCTTGTCGTCGCTCTTTTTTGAAAAGTCAACAATTTCCCCGTCATAGCCCTCTACGGCAATAACGCCCTTGTTGGTAAAACCTTCATTTAAAAGCTTCTGCAAACCTCTTGCAGGGAAGGCACGGAAAATGTTTCCGTAGCCAAAATGCACCCATTCGGGAGCGTTTCTGGTCTTTTCAATCATTTCTTCTCTGTTGTAGCAAGCTTTAATATAGCCTTCCATCACTTATTCCCCTTCTCTATGGCTTCCCAGAGCCCTTCAATGTAGCAGGCACCCAACGCTCTGTCGTAAAGTCCGTACCCGGGCATTGCAACCTCGTCCCATATCATTCTGCCGTGGTCGGGGCGTATGGGGCCCGTAAAGCCCGTTTCATACAAAGCCTTCACTATTTCATACATGTCAAAGCTTCCGTCAGAGGACAAATGGCAGGCTTCTTCAAAATCATCGGGCGAATTGAACTTAAGGTTTCTCACATGGGCAAAATGAATTCTGCCTTTAAACTCACGTATCATGTGAGGCAAATCATTTTCTAAATTTGTGCCGTAAGAGCCCGAGCAGAAGGTTATGCCGTTATGCACATCGTCAACCGCTTCAAGCATTCTCTTTATGTTCTTCTCGTTTGTAATAATCCTCGGCAAGCCAAACACGCTCCATGCAGGGTCGTCGGGATGAATTGCCATTTTTATATCGTATTTATTGCAAACGGGCATAATTCTTCTCAAAAAGTAGCAAAGGTTTTCAAAAAGCTTTTCCTCGTCAATATCCTTGTAAATTTCAAAAAGCTCCTTCACCTTTTCCATTCTTTCAGGCTCCCAGCCGGGCATGATTGTACCGTTGGAATTGTTTTTGATGGAGTCAAACATTTCCTCGGGCTTTATGCTTTCCACAGCCTTTTTGTTATATGCTAAAACCGTTGACCCGTCAGGGCGTTTTCTTGCAAGCTCACTTCTTGTCCAGTCAAAAACGGGCATAAAGTTATAGCACACAAGGTGAATGTCCTCTTTGCCTAAATTTTCAAGGGTTTCAATGTAGTTGTCTATGTATAAATCACGATCAAACGTTCCTGCCTTTATGGCATCGTGCACGTTAACACTTTCAATACCCGAAATGTGGCCGCCTGCATCAGAAACTTCCTTCTTTAGTTTTTGTATAGCCTCTCTTGTCCATACCTGCCCGGGGGTTGTGTCGTAAAGGGTTGTAATAACGCCCTTAACTCCCGGTATCTGAAATATATGCTCTAATTTTACCGTGTCAAACTCTTTTCCGTAATAACGTAATGTCATTTCCATTCTCAATCACTCCTTAATATAATTTTATAGTATAATACTGTTTTGTCAATTAAAAAAACGTGACACCTTTTTAAAAAAGGTGTCGCGTTTTTTAAGCTAAATATACTATTCCCAATGTAATGCCGTCAGTATTCATATAAACAATCTGCTCGCTCGCAACCTCGTCGTCGCAGCTGAAGGTAATTTTCCACACACCTTCAACCATATCGTACTCTACATATATGTTTTTATAATCAACTGTGCATTCATTCATTGCTCTCTCGATTGCTTCTTTGCGGTTTGTTACAGGGCACACATCTGTATTCATAAAGCCTTCAGTCATCATATCATAACCACAGCTCATGTCATACATATATGAGAAAGCCTCAATCTCCTCTGCTTCTTCCTCACTTGCTTCCTCTGTTACCGCATCATTTCTTTCAGGTCTTACAATTTTGAACATTACCTGCTCCTCTGTTGCTTCTTCAACAAAGGCACCGTTCTCATCCTCAAGGCTCATTACAACAGCATCGTATTCTCCATTTCCTCCGTCCTTGCTGTCGGTATCCACGGGTATATCCGCTCTTGTCTCCTGAGTGCCTGTAACCTTCGTTTTAAAATTAACTATAGGTGCTTCATCCGCCGTGAAGGTTGAATTTGCAGGTGCAACCTCATCGTTTTCAGCAGTTGTCATATAAGCCTCTGTTGCAACAACGCTTTCCGTAGGCGTAGCATCGGGCAAGCCTATGGTTTCGCTTCTGTTTGTAAAAACAGTGGGGTTTGCAAAAACCGCTCCTAAAACCATAACAGCCGCAACAGCAGTGCCTATAACGGAATATTTATATACTGGGTTCTTTTTCTTTTCAGGCTGAGCTGCCTGAAGAAAGGCCTTGTCAAGGATACCCCTGTCACCCTTAACACAGTCGTTTGCTTCTTTGTACAATTCTCTAAACATAATCATACTCTCCTTTGAGCTTTGCCGCGAGCATCTCCCTGCCACGCTTGAGCTGGCTTTTAACTGTAGACTCGTTAAGTCCCAGATACTGAGCTATTTTCGCTACGGGAAGATCCTCATAGTAGAAAAGATGAATTACAGTGCGGTATTTCTGAGGAAGCTCTCTTACAGCGTAATACACATCGCTTTTCTCCTGTGTGTCAAAGGTCATGTTTTCGTCCAGAGGCTCTGTTTTCTTAAGCCAGCTGGAGGTAAAGTAGCTGTTCGATGCATTTATTGCAACACGTATGAGCCATGCCTTAACATGCTCCTCCGTTTCGAACTGTTTGTCACACTTTATGTATTTATAAAAAACTTCCTGAACTATATCGTCGGTAGCGTCCTTACTCTTTGCACGGCAAAGAACAAGACGGTAAATACTGTCAAAATACTTCTCACAGACAGCTTTCTTATCTGTTAATACCAACACCTTTTTCACCTCCTCCAAGTGTAATACTTTCAACACGCTCAAAAAGTTGCATTAATTTTAAAAAAATTTAAAATTTTTCAATTTTCGGTGGGCATTGCACCAAAATAGTAATTTCCTTCCATTGGTTCAAGTGTTACATCCTCTGTAGGCTCAACAATAACCTCTTTTCTTTCAAAGCTTTCATTAAAGCCAAAACGTGAAACTATTGCAAGCAGTATAATTATTATAACCGCAATAAGTGTTCCTTTAAACTTCATTTTTCTGTCACCTCGCACTTATTATAACAACTTTTCCCGTCCATTTCAACAAATGTAATTATATTGTAATTTTAATAGCAGTATGATAGAATAAACTCATTAAAACCCCCGAAAGGATTTTTTCACTATGACATATCAGGACAAAAACGCTCTTAAGCTTTCACACGAATATATAAAAGCACATTTAAATAAAGAGGATATTGCCGTTGATGCAACAATGGGCAGAGGCCGTGACACACTTTTATTGTGCAGCCTTGCAAAAGAGGTTTATGCCTTCGACATACAGAAAGAGGCACTTAACTCAACCCGTCAGCTTCTGGATGAACACAATATTACAAATGCCCGCCTTATCCTCGACAGCCACCACAACCTTAAAAGCTATGTTGAAAATGCAAAATGTGTTGTTTTCAACTTCGGCTTTCTTCCCGGTGGTGACCACACAATTTTTTCCCATTCCGACACAAGCATAAAAGCAATTGAAGAGGCTCTTTCAATTATCCCTCTTGATGGCTTTATCTCCATCTGTTCCTATTACGGAGGCGACACAGGCTTTGAAGAGCGTGATGCTCTTTTGGAATACCTTTCAAAGCTCGATTCAAAAAAATACACTGTTATGCTTCATTCCTTCTATAACCGTCCCAATTGCCCGCCCCTTTTTATAGTTATTGAAAAAAATCATTGAGGTAAGCTATGAACATTTATTTACTTTATGCAGATAAACCCTTTTGCGAATATGAAAAATATCTGCCTTATGTCTCCCCCGAAAGGCTTGAAAAAATACACCTTTTAAAGGACGACTGTCAAAAAAAGCTTTCGCTTCTTTCCCATCTTTTCGCACGATATAAAATAGCAGAGACTTTAAGTATCCCTTTTAAAGAGACTGTAATCCTTTATGACAGCCACGGCAAGCCCTACGTTGAAGGCGACAATTACCACTTTTCCCTTTCACACTGTGATAATGCCATTGCATTTGTATCACACACATCACCCGTAGGGATTGATATCCAGAAAATTGAAAGCACAATATCCTCTGCAATCCGTTTTTTCACAGAAAATGAAAAGAACTATGTAAATTTTTCCTCCGAGCGTTTTTTCGAGGTGTGGACAAAAAAGGAGGCATACATAAAAATGCTGGGCACAGGGCTCTCCACTCCCCTCTCCTCCTTTGACGTGCTGCACCATGATATATCAGGGCTTCTTTTCTCAACACAAGTCGATAGTTTTTCATTAAGCATTTGTGCCAAAAACGTTGGTAAAATCGACATTTTGAGAGAATATGTCTAATATTGCAAACTCCTCCATATTTTGTTGACATCTAAACAAAAATCGTGATAAAATTAATATAGTAGGAATAATCAGGAGGAATACAATTGAAAGTTATAAAAACAGCCGCCGCACTTTTAGGCGGTACAGCACTTATTGCAGGAGCAGGCAGCTTTGCAGGTGCTTACACATTATACAAAAGGGTTATTCCCAGGCAAACGGAAAGCCGCGTTGATGTAAATGAAATGGCAGATATGTCCCAATGGGAGGAATATAAGAAAATCATTCACGCAAGTAAGGATTTTCTGACCGAAAGGGAAATTGAACACGTAACAATTTCATCGCGTGATGATCTCACTCTTCACGGTGATTATTTCCCGGCGGATACAGAAAGTGACACGGTAGTTCTTTGCCATCACGGCTACACCTCCACAGGATGGGATTCCTGTGCGTCAATAGCCGCATTTTTCATAAGAGAGGGCTACGACTGTCTTTTGGTGGACAACCGTGCTCACGGTAAAAGCGAGGGTGATTATGTAGGCTTCGGCATCTTAGACAGGTTTGACTGTCTTTCCTGGATGCATTATATAGCCGACCGCTTCGAGGGCAAGAAAAACATTATTCTTTACGGTGTTTCAATGGGTGCGGCAACGGTCCTTATGGCATCAGGCTTCAAAAAGCTTCCCTGCAACGTAAAGGCAATCATTTCTGACTGTGCCTTCACTTCCCCTTATGCAGTATTTGCCCACATCTTGAAGCGTGACTATCATCTGCCTGAGTTTCCCGTTATGAACATTAACGATATGCTCACCAAGAAAACCGCAGGCTATGGCTTTAACGATTACTCAACATTGGAGGCAGTTAAAAAAACAAATATCCCCATTCTTTTCATCCACGGCGAAAAGGATGACTTTGTTCCCACGCATATGAGCCGTGAAAACTACGAAGCGTGCAATTCTCCCAAGGAGCTTTTAATTATTTCAAACGCGGGTCATGCCGCTGCGTATTATGAAAATGCTCCTCTTTACGAGGAGACAGTTAAAGAGTTTTTAAAAAAATATTTATAAAGAGAGGAAGACAACATGAAAGAGTTAAACATTAATGGTGCTGTTATGAAATGTTATCCTTTAACAGCGGCACAGCGAATTCACAACTACACAATCAAGTATGCTCCCCCTCAAGTGCTCTGCATCGGCACAGGTCTTTACTTTCAGGCAGAGCTTGACTTCAATGTTCTTAAAGAATCTATCCGCGAGGCATGCATGCGAATGGAATCTATGCGCGTGCGCTTTACAGAGGACGAAGAAGGCAATGTTTATCAGTACATTACTCCCTTTGAGGACCGCGACTTCCCCCTTGTTGACTTTTCCGACCGGAACGAGGAAGATGCCCACAAGGAAATGGAAAAGTGGACACGTGAGCCCTTCCCCCGCTTTAATTCTCCCATGAACAAAATTGTTATGGTAAAGCTCCCCAATGGGTACAACGGCGTATATTTAAAGGTTGACCATATGATTATGGACTCTTCCTCGCTTATCGCCTTTGACCGCGACGTACTTGAAATTTATACATCGCGCCTTTTTGACCGCGAGCCTCCCAAGCCTATGATGAGCTACATCAAACAGCTTGAAAAGGATCTTGAATATGAAAACGGCTCCGCCGCATTTAAAAAGGATGAGGAATTCTGGCTTAATGAAATCCACCGCGACGAGCCCATTTATACAGACTTTGCAGGTCCCAAGCGCCTCGAAGACTGGAGAAAAATTACAGGCAATCCCGATGCAAGAAGTGCAATGGTTGTATCGAGAAATCCCGAGGCAGGCATTAGCGTGTTCCACCTTGAAGAAGAGCCCTCGCAAAGGCTTATGGACTTCTGTACAGAGAACAATGTTCCCATGGTTTGCTTACTTCTTATGGGTCTTCGCACATGCCTTTCCAAGTTCAACAACAACGAAAAGGATATTTCTTTAAAGAGCTGTATTGCCCGCCGCGGCACACTTCTGGAAAAGAAATCAGGCGGTACGAGAATACATTTCTTTCCGCTTCGTACAATAATTGAGCCCGAAACAACCTTCGAAGAGGCTCTTAAGATTATTCAGAATGAGCAGAACAGACTGTTCCGCCATGCAAACTTTGACCCCATTTTAAACACAATGCTCCGTGGCAAAGAATTAAAATTAGCCCCCGGTGCAAGCTATGAATGTATGAGCCTTACATACCAGCCTCTTACACTCAAACAACAGCAGGGCAGTGCCGAGGAAATGGATATTCCCTACAAGAGCATGTGGTACTCCAACGGTGCCGCAGGTCAACCCTTGTACTTAACGGTTATGCACCGTGTTGAAGACAACGGTCTTGCTTTCAGCTTTGAATACCGCTACGACGCGGTAACACCACACGAAATGGAATATCTTTATTACTATCTCTGCAAGGTGCTCTTCCGCGGTATTGAAGATAAAACACGTACAGTTGGCGAAATTCTTGATATGATTTAATTTAAGGAGGATAAAACAATGTTTGAACAGATTAAGGAACTTATTTTGAACTACGTAGATGTAGACCCCGAAACAATTACGGAGGAGTCCCGTTTCATTGAAGATTTAGGCTTTACATCCTATGACTTTATGAGCATGCTCGGCGAAGTTGAAGAAATATTTGGCGTGCAGGTTGAAGAAGAAGCAGTTACAACACTTTCCACAATCAGCGATGCCATCAAATACTTTGAATCCTTAAAGTAAAGGAGAAGGCGTATGGATAAAGCAACAGTAAAAACACTTGCCGACCTCGTCAGACTTTCTGCAGAGGAGTTCGGCACAAAAGCATACATAAAGGAAAAGGCAGGTAAGGATATCGTAGAATACAGCCATATCAAGCTTTATTCCGATGCGAGGAGAATTGCATCCTACATTAAGTCAGTTTATGGCGATGATAAGGTTCACGCAGCTATAATCGGCCCCTCAAGTGCCATGTATCTTGCAGCATACTTCGGCACAATCGTTGGCGGCAACGTAACAGTTCCCCTGGATGCTCAGCTTCAGGCAAACGACATTACTGACCTTGTAAATCGTGCCGACGTAAACCTTTTCTTTTACGATACCCGCTATGCGGCAATGATTCCTGCCCTTAAGGAGGGTTGCCCTCAGGTTAAAGCCTTTGTTGCACTTCACGATGCTGAGGGGGCAGAAACAACACTTGATGCAATCATCAACGAGTACCCCGAGACAGAACCAACTCAGATTGACCCCTCCTCCCTTGCGTCCATCGTATACACATCAGGTACAACAGGCAAGGCAAAGGGAGTTATGCTTTCTCACTCCAATCTTATCGACAATGTTTTCTGTGCCGAGGGCGAAAGCGACCCTGACCAGGTTCTTCTGTCAGTTCTTCCCATCCATCACGTATACTGCTGGACCTGTGACTTTCTTATGTCTCTTCGCTACGGTGCAACTGTCTGCATAAATGATTCTATGATGCGTATTTCCGTAAACCTCAAGCTCTTTCAGCCTACAATGATGCTTGTTGTTCCTATGATTGCACAAACCCTTTATAAGCAGATTATGAATGCAGCAAACGCAAAAAATCTTCCCCCCGAGACGGTTGCACAGGCAGTTTTCGGCGGAAGGTTACGCTGTATTTACTCAGGCGGTGCATATCTTGCTCCGGAGGTACAGCAGGGTTATCTTGATTTAGGAATTCCCATCTGCCAGGGCTACGGTATGACAGAATGTTCTCCCCGTATCTCCACAGCAAACTTCAACAATGTGTCTACCAAAGGTGACGTTGGCGAGGTTGTAAAGGGTTGCACGGTTGAAATCCGTGATGGTGAAATCGTGGTAAAGAGCCCCTCTGTTATGCAGGGCTACTACAAGTACCCCGAGGCAACTGCCGAGGCATTGGACGAGGACGGCTGGCTCCACACAGGCGATTTGGGTTATGTTGAAGACAACCGTATTTTCATCACAGGCAGAAAGAAGAACTTAATTATTCTCTCCAACGGCGAAAACGTTTCCCCCGAAGAATTAGAGAATAAGTTTGCAACTGTTGATTTGGTTTCTGAAATTCTTGTTTATGCGGAAGACGGCTTTGTCACAGCGGAAATTCTTCCAAACTTCGATGTTTGTCCCGACATTGACGAAGCAGCGACAACACTTAAGGAGGTAATAAAGCAAATTAACCTCACACTCCCCTCTTCTAAAACAATCAGAAGATTAAGACTTCGCGATGTTGAATTTGACAAAACAACATCTAAAAAAATAAAGCGCCAGCAAACAACACAGGGCGAAATTAAATAATTTTTCCAAAACCGGGGCTGTAAAAATAGTCCAGACCGCCAAAAGGCGAAAGTACGGGTTCGAGAAGCTTCAAAACATCTCGAAAAAGTTCAAACTTTTCATCAATGTAGAAAACCCTCACGTTCTGTGAGGGTTTTCCGTGATTTTATGCCTT
>JAFSGW010000010.1 GCA_017440585.1 Clostridia bacterium
AAAAAGAAAAAGGACATCCTGATGGATGTCCTTTTTCAATGAAATCAATCCTGCGGATTGGTGAAATCGCCTTCTTTGAAGGCGGTGAAATTGCTACGCAATGAAATCCGTCCAAGGACGGGTTATGGTGAGGATTTTGCTAAGGCAAAATCCTATTTTGATTTAATAGAAACAGCTTTATATTGCACAACGTGCAATGCTTCATTTGAATTTCAGCAGCGACCAACAGCGATATAAATCCCTGCGGGATTCGCGATATGTCTTATTGACGCGATATACCTGCGGTGCGATATGCCCTGCGGGGCGTGAAGGGATTTATGTCATATCGCATTTTTATTTTAATAAAAATATATCGCATCCGAGCATAGCGAGGATATATCGCATTTGCACAGCAAATATATCGCAAAATCAGTATGCACATGAAGGTATCTGTGGATGCAAGGAGGGCGCTTCGCTTCATATTTGCGAAGCAAATACTTCATAGGAACGCAGTGAGTGCTTCATATTGCACAACGTGCAATGCTTCATTGAAATACCTTTTATTTTCTGCAAATTTTGCCCCTATTTTTTGCAGATTTTGTTCTTTACCTGCTTAATAAAACAGCGTATAATAGGATTATAGAAAATAGTGGCGGCAGAATATATGAATTGTCCGAAATGTGGTTCAGAAATGGAAGAAGGTTACCTCCAGGCAAGCTACAAAAGCGGCATAACCTGGGTTAAAAAGCTATGGCCCTTGGGGGCAGGTTACTTCAAATTAGACTCTGTGTATGTTTCAAACGACGGAAATATTGGCGTAGAATCTGTTAAGGCTTGCATTTGCAAGCAATGCAAAATTTTTGTAGGTGATTATAATGAATAGGTCTCAATGGAATCTTTTTATAAGCACAATGATAAGAACTTTTATAAGAGCTATACTAAGGCGTTTCTTATAAAAATGCGGTTACACACTTGCAAAACACCTCTTTTTGGTGTAAAACATTTAAACTGCTGTGGACAGACCTCAGCGATACATATAGTACTGATGGTTCATTTAAATAGAAAGGACTATGCATTTTTTGCATAGTCCTTTTTGTATAAGGTTATTTAAGCTGATTGCGTTCAAGAAATATTTTGGTCTCTTTTAATAGTTTTATATCCTCTGGAGATATAAATTCAAATTTATCTAATTCCAATAAGTAGCGGGGGTCTAACTTCAAAATTTCGCAAATTCGTTTCAATTGGTCTAAGCTGGGCTCCTGAATATCACGTTCAATTTTTGAATAATTAGATTGATTCATTGGAATTAGCTGCGATATATCACATTGGGATAAATCCATATCCTCTCTGGCATTGCGGATTTTTTGTCCTATTTTCATAGTTTCACCTCATACTTATTATACTTTTTTTAACTAAAAATATTGACAATAAGTGTTAAACAAACTATAATATTGAATATAAGTTAATATTTAACTAAATAAAGAAAGTAATAGGTTTAAAAGTATTGGAGGTATAATTATGGCAAGTGCATCCATGATGTGTCCGATGTGTGGAGAAATGATAACATGGAAAAAATTGATACAGCAAGCAAAGGATTTATTGTAGGTAAGGCTGCAGCAGGAGCTATTTTATTTGGGCCCGTTGGTCTTGTTGGCGGTGCTCTCGGCAAAAAGAAAGCTACATATTGCTGTGGTG
Source organism: Clostridia bacterium (assembly GCA_017440585.1). Lineage (GTDB taxonomy): Bacteria > Bacillota > Clostridia > UMGS1883 > UMGS1883 > RGIG1927. Next base: position 1,675 of record JAFSGW010000010.1, read on the forward strand.
CGATATGCCCTGCTGGGCGTGAGAAGTTAAGCATATCATATCGCATTTTATTTTATAGTGGCACGAACAACAATTGAAAAGGTTGATAAAATATGATACAATTATTCAGAAGTTTATAGAAGATGGGAAGAGAGAGTATGTTAAATAATTTTAAAAGGGTAATTTCACTACTTCTTGTAGTTATGTTGATATTCTCAATTCAAATTTTAGCCGAGGATGAGGGAGTGGCTTTGGAATGGGAATACGAAAATAAAACTCTTACAATATATGGTGACGGCGACATGAAGGATTATGGAGGATATAACATTCCGATGTATGTTGCCACAGTAAACTATGACGACAGATATTATATTCATGCACCATGGAGAAAGCATAAAGAGAAGGCAGAAAAAATTGTGATTGAAGATGGCGTAACAAAGATTGGAAGCCATGCTTTTTACGATTTCGACAAGCTTGAAGAAGTTGAAATTCCCCGTGGGGTTAAGGTTATAAACAATAGTGCATTTGCCGCTTGTAAGAATCTGAAGGAAATTGAATTGCCGATTACTTTAAAAGAGATAGGGAAAAGAGCATTTGAAAAATGCGGTTTTGAGACTGTTTTTATCCCAAGAAAGGTGGAAAAAATCGATACATGTGCTTTTGACGGATGTCAAAATCTTAAAGAAATTCTGGTAGACGAGGATAATGAGCATTATACTTCAAAGGATGGTGTGCTTTTTACAAAAGATATGAGTGTTCTTTGCGATTATCCCACAAAAGGGAACGCTGTGTACGAAATACCTGTTGGAGTGAAGAAAATAAGTTATAGTGCATTCTCGGAATCAACATCGCTTGTTTCATTGCAGATTCCCATAGAGTTGGAAGAGGTAGATGATTTTGCTTTCTATTATTGTAAAAATCTTAAGGAGATTAATTACGAAGGAAGCAGAGAAGATTGGAGAAAGATAAAAGTTGCTCAGGGCAATGATGCTTTAAAAGAGGCTAAGGTTAATTACAATTGTGTTATCGAAAGAGTAAAACCAGAGGAAAAGCAAATCATACTTACCATAGACGATACCAATGCAATCGTTTTTGGTGAAATAGCGGAGTGTGATGTTGCACCTAAAATTATAAACGGAAGAACAATGCTTCCTGCACGATTTGTTGCAGAAAACCTTGGTGCTATGGTGGAGTGGGATGCTACAGAACCGAACAAGATTTCGGTGAAGAATGAAGATGTTGAAGTGATTATCTATATCGGAGAAGATGTTGCTTTTATAAATGGTGAAGAGATAGAAATAGACAGCCCTGCTTTTGTAGAAAATAACAGAACATATACGCCGGTAAGGTTTATTGTGGAAGCTTTGGGGGCAACTGCCGAGTGGAAAAACGAAACGCGACAGGTTATAATTACTAAGTAGATTGGTGGATTATTGCAGATAAGGAGCAAGCTCCTTATGAGGGACGGAAAACCGTCCCTTTTTTTACCAAAAGGGGACTGTCCCCATTTGGTAAATTTGTGGGGTGTGGCATGAATTGCACTTTACGGGGGATAGAGGGTGACGTCCTTTTTCAATGAAATCAATCCTGCGGATTGGTGAAATCGCCTTCTTTGAAGGCGGTGAAATTGCTTTGCAATGAAATCCGTCCAAGGACGGGTTATGGTGAGGATTTTGCTAAGGCAAAATCCTATTTTTATATATATCTCCACTTGCAAAACGCCTCTTTTTGGTGTAAAATATTTATGTAAATAATTGCAAGAGGTGTTTTTTATGAAAACAAGCTACGAAATGACAATTGCAGGGGTTAAAAGAAGCTTACCTCTTTTCCCCATAAGTGAAAATTTGCAGATTGCGGCATTCATTATGTTTGGCGATGTGGAAATAACCAAGGCATCTGCAGAGGCACTTCTGAAAATTGTGCCCGAGTACGACATTATGGTTACTGCAGAATGTAAGAGCATTCCTCTTATTTATGAAATGGCAAGGCAAAGTGGTGCGGATAACTACATTATCGCAAGAAAAGGCCCCAAGCTTTATATGAAAAACATAATCTCTACAGATGTTGACTCTATCACAACTGCTCATAAGCAGACACTTTGCATTGGCGAAGCTGACGTTGAAGCAATGAAGGGAAAGAAAGTTCTTATTGTGGACGATGTTATTTCAACGGGCGAGTCCCTTCTTGCATTGGAGGAGCTTGTTAATAAGGCAGGCGGTAATATTGTGGGCAAGGCTGCTGTACTGGCAGAAGGCAGTGCCGCACAGAGAGACGATATTATTTTCCTCGAAAAATTACCCTTGTTCGATAAAGAAGGAAATGCAATATAATATAATAGAAAAAAATAAAAAAAGTGCGTTATCGCACTTTTTTTATTGCAAGGGTTTTTGTTTTTGGGTCTGTTGTTACGCTGATGTTTTCCACGTATGCCAGAACCGCTGTAATTTCGGCAATCAGCTCTCCGTGCTCCACGTAAAACTCCGCATTGGTGAGGTTTGTTTCGCCATTTATGTGGAGGGCGGTTTCGCCCTCGATAACGTCCATACTGATTGACGGCAGGGAAAGGAGGGTTTTACCTTTTCTTTCGTAGGTGTAATCTACCTCTAAAGCATCAAGCACGGGACGAAGGGCACATAATACGCCTGATGAAGTGTCGGGGCGGTATGCAGGGGAAGTGAAAGGTACGGGAGCGCCATTTACCGTAACGGTGTAAACATCCTTTATTTTTGCTTTGCCTTCGCCTGCTCTCTTTGAGCCTTCGTAACAGTCATCATAGGTAAAGGTGTTTTTGGGGTTACTTTGCTGCTTTCTTAAAAGGAAGCCGTTTTCCGTTTTAATGGGCGTAAGGTCAATTTTTACACTTGCACCTAAAAGCCCTTCTGCCGTTGCCGTAAGGGTGAAAGAGGTGCCGTGAGGGGTACTCCTTACAAACACACGGTTTATACCGCACTCAGCATAGCAGAAGCTTTTGTGAATAACGCTTGTGCTGTCATAGGTACCTGAGTTGTAGCCACCTAAGAAAACACCGTCACCTTCAAGCTTAAAGTTAATTTTATCGTCTGCAAGGGGGCATATTCTTCCCATAGAGTCTGTAACGGCAACATCGAAAAAGCAAATGTCGCTTCCGTCGGCAATTAAGCCCTCGGGACCTGTGTAGGGGGTGAGGGTTATTTTTGCCTTTTCACCTGCAGTTTCAATTTTGTGGGAGCAGACAGCCTCGCCCTTATCGGAATAACCGATTGCTTCAATATAGCCGCTTTTAGTTATGTCAACATGGGGGAAGGAGAAAACATAGTTATCGGAGGGCGTGAAAGAGGTTCCATGAAGGGTGCCGTTTATGAATAAATCAATTTTGAAGACCGATTCACTGCCTATAACGTAAACTGTTTTGTCCTTCGGGTTACGGCGGGCGGTTTTACCCGTTTCTTCCCAGTAGGTGCCGTTAAATTCCTTTAAGGGATAGTTGTAGTTACCCTCTTCGTCGGGAGGATAATTCCAGTGACCCAATATATGAAGACAAGGCTTGTGTGAGCGCATTACCCGAAGGGCATGGAATGCCTCTTTTTTTATACGTACCGGGTCAACCTTGCCCGTTGTACGGCAGTTTTCACTGCCCGAGTTCCTGCCGTGCATGTTGGAGTCACTCCAAACCATAATGGCGGCACCCGAGTAGTAGTTATAGCCACTTCCTATGCGGTTGTTGTAGAAGTAGGCGTAGCCGTCCTCATCGGAGGCGGCAAGAGTGCAGAATTCCTCCTGGGTTTCGTCCCATACATCGTAGCCGTCGGTTTTACGTGCACCTACGCCCAGCCATTTGTTTTTATAGTCAAAATGAGGTGGCGAATAATCGTCCCACACTCTTCGGGGAGACTCGTCACGCTTGTATTCCGTTTCAAGGACGGGCACATAGTAGTTTAACTCATCCATTGTACGCTTGGCGTGGGCATCGTAGCGGTAAACCATTGTGCCTACCCATTCCGCTTCCTTTATCTGCTCAGGTGAGGTAAGGCTTCGGCAACCCATAAAGCGGTAGCCCGATGGGTCAAGAGAATTTTTGATTTGGGTCATTTCCCTCATATGCTCACCTGTTATTGCAGCATTGCCTGCCTCGTAGAAAACAACCGAGGGGGAATTTCTGAAGTAGATAATGGCATCACGCATTGCTTCCACACGCATGTCCCAGTATCTGCCCTCCTGGTCCGCTTCCTTGTCACCTGCAGGGCACACGGACACAACACCGTACTTGTCACCTGCACGGATTGCGGCAGGCTTGGGGGTAACGTGCATCCAGCGGATATAGTTTGCACCCGATTCACGTACAAGTGCCATGTCAAAGTCGGAAAGATGGTCGTTGGCAACGCCTATTGCCGCCCATTCGTTTGTGGAGCGCTGTGCATAGCCCTTTAAGTAAACGCCCTCTCCGTTGATTAAAAGCCCGTCATGTATGTTATAGGTAACACAGCGGAAACCCGTTGTGATGGTCTCTGTGTCGCACCTTTCCCCGTTTGCAAAAAGGGTAATGTTAACGTCATAAAGATGTGGGTTATCAATTGCCCAGAAGGTTAAGCCTGTAAGGGGGATTGCCGTTTTAATTATGGAAACCTCTGCCGTGTCACAATTTGTGGGGAGAGGGTTTTCGCTGTAGGCATCATTGGGCACTACGGTTTTATAAATTATACCCGCATCCCCTGCCTTTTTAACCCGAAATGCTTCGGAGGTGTGACGGAAGGACTGCAATCCGTCTGTTATTTCAACCTCGATATGGCAAAGAGCATCCGCTTTTTCGTTCCTCACTTCCGCTTCTATGTTTATAGTGGCGGAATTTTTTGTAAAGTCAAAATCGGAGGGGTAGATATATGTGCCCTTTGTTTTAAGGTTATTGTACAAGGGCAATGTCTGATAAATAAGAGGCTTTACGTAAAGGTTAACGTTACCCGTTAAACCGCCCTGAACCTCGTTAAAGTCCTTCTGGTTCCACTGATGCCTCACGCCCGACAGGTCACCGGGGGTGTTGCCGGGGACGGTTTCGATTGATACAAACTCGCACTCACGGTAGGCGGCATTGTCAGTTGCAAGGGAAATTAAGTTGTCGCCCTCGCGTACAAAGGCTGTTATGTCAAAGCCTATGGGTGCAACCCCTGCCTCGTAGTAGCCCACAAAGGCAGAATTTACGTAAAGATAAACCGTTTGCCTTACGGCTTCAAACTCCAGTATATATTTTTTAGCCTCAATATCGGTAAGGGTGAAGTGCTTTCTGTAAAACATAAAGCCACGGTACACTGTTGCCTCACCCGAGTCACGTATTAAAGAATCGAAGGAATCCTCCGCATTGGGGCAGTGAGGGACGGACACAGTTTCCCACGCTGTGTCATTATAGGATGGGGTAAAAATGCCCTCCTCTGTGGCAGCTGCCAGGGGGAAGGGGATGTTGGCTTTTTTAAATTTCCAGTCAAAATTAAGATTATATTTCATAACTACCTCCGCAAAGTATGCAAAATAATCATCCTTTAAAACCATTTTAACACATTTTAAAGGGATTTGCTTGTTAAATACATTGCAAATTTTGCTATGTTAATATATAATTTTCATAAAGAGGGTGATATTATGATTTCCTTCCGTGAAAAGGACTATATGTACAGCTATAATAAAATGAAGGCAAAGGCGTTTTCCACCCATCTGCACAGGTATTATGAGTTTTTGTACTTTGTGCAGGGTGATGCAACCTACGTTATTGAAGGAAGTGAGTATAAGGCGGAGGACGGGGACTTGTTCATAACCTGCCCCGGGGAGCTTCATTCCATTGCCTTTAAGTCGGAAAGGGACTACGAAAGGCACTTTATACAAATTTCCGAGGAGCTTTTTAATGAGGAAGAGGCGGAAATGCTCAGCCTTTTGAAGGAAAAGAAGTTCGGGCAGAACAATAAAATATCCCACCTTTTGGCAGAGGATGAAATAAAAAGGTGCTTTCTTGGGGTGCAGAAGCAGGTTTTAAAGAACGGAGCAGAAAGTAAAATGCTTGCCAAAACCTACATACTGCAGCTACTTGACATTATAAACAGCCATTTATACACCCCCTTAGAGGAGGAGAGCGAAAACGAAAGGATTGTGGCAACAAAGAATTTTATAAACTCGCACCTTGCCGGAAGGCTTACGCTTGATGCAATTGCAGAGGCGGTTTACACCGATAAGTTTTACCTTTCCCACCTTTTTAAAAAGGAGTGCGGTATGAGCCTTACCGACTACATAAGCATGCAACGTATTGCCCTTGCAAAAAAGCTCATTATGGAAGGCAGAGGTGCAACAGAGGTTTACACTGAGTGCGGCTTTAGTGACTATTCCTCCTTTTACAGAGCCTTTAAAAAGCTGAGCGGAAAGTCGCCAAACGAGTTTTTTAAGGGGAAGAGGTAAAACTAAAAGCGTGCCGTCGGCACGCTTTTAGTTTGCTACTATCATATATAATTCAGTCCAGGCATCACCAATGCCGTTTTTTGTTTTATACTCTGCATCGGTGAGCATTGAAATAAGCACTTCCAAATCGTTAAGTGTTATTTTTGATGCCTTCTGTACCATCTTATCGGCAACAAATATGTTGCGGTGGATGGTCTTTTTTATTTCGTTTATGCTCATTTTCTGTGTCATCATCAGCTTTGCTTTATAAATGCCCAGAACCTGGTCGGCAAAGGTTGGGATGATGGTCACGGGTTCAATTTTAAGCTTTTCTAAATTTGCAAGGGTATCGAAGGCTAAATCACGGCGGCGGTAAATAACAGAGTCAATCAAGTTGAAAATGCTCTCCACCAGCACGTTGCGTATAACAGAGTCGATATCCTCTCTTGTTATAACAAATTCCTCAGCACGGGCACAGATTTTTTCCATCTCGCTACGAAGAAGGGTCATGCTCTGACCAAGGTTTTTGATTATATAATAGGCATCCTTGTCGGAAAGGCTTTTGCCAAAGGAGGCAGCCACCTTCATAAGCCAGGGACGGAGGCGGGAGTCCTCAAGATAGTCACACACAACCTCAGTGCCCATTTTTTTAACAATCTGTTCAACGGTGGTGCCCTTTTTGCCCTTTTCGGAAACTGTGTCACGGATTAATACCACAACATAGTCGGGAAGGCTTGAGAAAAGAGCCTCCCACTTGTTTTTTTCGGGCAGGGACGTGTGAAACAGCTTACAGTTGTTGAAAACTACAAGCTTTCTTTCGCTCATAAGGGGAAAGGCGTTGATAAATGTGTCCGCCTCTTCAAAGGTGGGCTGTTCAATGTATGCGGTGTAGTTAAAGTCCTCAAAGGAGGGCTCTATAAGAACATTTTTTGCCTCGCTAAGGGAGTGAACCTGCAAAAAGTCCTCCCTGCCGGTAAAGTAATAAAGCTGTGTTAAGTCCTTCTTTTTAAGCTGTGAGCGGAATTCATCGTAGGTCATGTTACCACTCCTCCGACAAAAAGTCCGTTATAAATTCGCAATAGCACATTGCCGCCACCTTGAGACAGTCCTCGTCAACTGTAAAGCGGGGGTTGTGAATGGGAATAATTTCCTCGCACTCGGGCTTTCTGCAACCGATATGAACATAGGTTGAAGGAACAGCTGCGGCAAAATATGAAAAATCGTCCCCTGCCATTGAAACCTGATGAGTGGGCAGAACCTTGTCCTCGCCTAAAATTTTCTTTGCGGATTCCATAAAGGCTTCTGTGATGTTATCGTCGTTTATGAGGGCAGGATAAAGGGGAATGTATTTATAGTCATAGCCTGTGATATATTCATCACAGACCTCTCTTACCCTTTCTTCAATAAGCCTTGTTACCTCTTCACGGCTCTGACGGGTGAAGGTGCGCGCTGTGCCCGTTATTTTAACCTCACCGGGGATAACGTTGGGGCAGGTACCGCCCTCTATTGTGCAAACGGTTACAACCCTTGGCACGTTGGGGTCGGTAAGTGATGTGAGCTTTCCTACAACCTCCGATGCCACCACGATGGGGTTAACACATTTTTCGGGGTATGCTCCGTGACCGCCCGTGCCCTTTATGATAACCTCAAAATTATCCGGGGAGGACATAAGGGAGCCTTTTTTGTAAATGACGGTGCCTGTTTCATACTCGCTCATAACATGACCGCCTATGCAAACGTCAACCTGAGGGTCACAAAGAACGCCCTCTTCAATCATAATTTCCGCTCCGCCGTCACCTTCCTCTGCAGGCTGGAACAAAAACTTCACAACACCCTTGAAAGAAGCCTTAAGTTCGTTTAAAATAAAAGCAGTATAAAGAGCGATTGCCATATGTGCATCGTGACCGCAGGCATGCATGAAGCCTTCGTGCTCACTTTTAAAGGGGAGCGCGGTTTCTTCACAGATGGGCAGAGCATCTATATCGGCACGGAGAGCAATACACTTGCCCTCACCACTGCCTTTTATTTCAGCCACAATGCCTGTGCCTCCGCCATAGCCCTTTTTGTAGGGTATGCCTAAGGTGTCCAGCACAGAGCAGATGTAGCCTGAGGTTTTAAATTCATTAAATTGTGTTTCGGGAATGCGATGGAGCATACGGCGTATGTCCTTCGCCATTTCTTCCCAGCTGTCGGCAAGTGCCTTTATTTCATTTGTCAGCATTTTTTGGCCTCCTGAATGAAAACATATATAGTGATTATATCACATTCGGGAGCATTTGTAAAGGAGTGAAAACTGTATGAGCTTCATAAGGGTTCCATATTTACCAGATAAAAAAGTGACTGTTGCAGTAGGTGACAGGGAGCAGGCGGGGGTAAGGGTTATTAAGCCCTACCGCATTACATGTTTGCCGCAGTCCATGCAACACCACGCTGACTTAAGCTTTTGCTACCTTGGCGGGGGCGTTGCAGTATGTGCCCCCGAGGCGTATGATTATTATAAAAAACAGCTTGCTTTTACCTCAATTGAGCTTATAAAGGGCGAAAAAGAGGTGGGCAGTAACTATCCTCTTGACGCGGCATATAATGTAGCGATAGTGGGAGGTGTGCTTTACTGCAAAAAGGCTATTTGTGACGGCGTTCTTTTAAAGGTTGCACAAAGCATGGGCTATGAAATTGTGAACATAAACCAGGGCTATGGAAAATGCTCCGTATGCCCCGTGGACGAAAATAGTGCAATAAGTGCAGATATGTCCTTTTTTAAGGCAGCAACAAAAAAGGGCGTGGAGGTGCTTTTAACAACAAACGAGGGCATCAGCCTTCCGGGCTTTGAAAACGGCTTTTTTGGTGGCTGTGCCTATATGACGGATAAAAACACCCTTTGTATTAAGGGTGACGGAAAAACCCTGCCTTCATATGAAAAAATAACAGAATTTCTTAAAATAAGGGGAATAAGCATTTCAGAGGGAAAAGGAGCGGTTACAGACTTTGGTTCATTTATTCCCATAATGGAAGAATAAACAAAGGGATTGAGTAAAACAATAAAGGCGGAGGTGTTCGTACGCATTATAATACTCAATTTACTGTAGAAGAAGCTTCGGCAACAGAAATTGCCGTAATTATCATGGAGGAATACGAAGCGGTGCTTATTGACAGGTGCATAAAGGCACGCTACAGCCTTTGTAATGAAAAAGAAAGAAAAAGGATAGGGGAAATAACAAGGGCTATTGCAAAAAGCGAGGATGAATTTTTCCCTTCCTATTCCGAAAGGCTGAAGGACGTGAGGGAAGCGGTAGAGGACTATTTTTTAAAGAACGATACCATTGTGCCCGGTGGCTTTGTTGACTTCAGGCTCAAGGAGGTATATTATAATGTTGAGGAAATGGTTGAAAAGGGTGCCGAAAGGTATTTTGCCGAAAAGGAGCTTGAAGAGTTTACCTTTCTTTTAGCCTCCTTTGTTGCCGAAAAGGAGCCAAAAGAGGACAAAATCCACGTTCTGTGGCAAAAGAGCGGTGTACGCCTTTTAAATAAACGGGGCAGAGACGTTACCGAAAAATACGAGAAGGAGTTCTACCTGTCTGCTTTAAAAAAGGGCCTCGGTGAAGAGGATTTGGCAATTTCCGCTTTAATAAGTGCAGCACCGAGGGAGCTTGTGCTTCATTGCCCGCCTGAAAAATCGCCCTTAAAGGAAACACTGGTAAAAATTTTTGAAGGCCGCTTTAAGGTTTGCACGGGCTGCAGAATATGTGAAAACACTTGAAAAATAAGGCGTTTTTCGGTATAATTGATACAAAAGAGGTAGATAAATATGAGAGCATATCTTATTACAAATCATTATCTTGTAAGCGAAAAATTCAATACACTTAACGCTCTTCTGGTTGAAAGTGCCAAAAGGTGCGGTATAGAGCTTGTGTGCAAAACAAATGCCGAAATGCTCGCAGGGCTTTGTGTGGGCGGTAAGGACGAAACAGAGAGGGTTGACTTTATCCTTTTCTGGGATAAGGACATTACCCTTTGCCGTATGCTTGAAGGGCTCGGCTTTAAGGTTTTCAACTCCTCCTCGGCAATTGCCGCCTGCGACAATAAGGGTCTTACCCATGCAATATTGAATCGCACGGGCATTAAAATGCCCAAAACCATTATTGCACCCATGTCCTTTAAAAAGGAGGATATGACCGCCTTTGCAACCTCCGCTGCCGAGAAGCTCGGTTTCCCCATGATTATTAAGGAAAGCTACGGCTCCTTCGGATACCAGGTTTTCCGTGCACATGATTTGTACGATGCAGTTGAAATTGCAAACAGCATAAGCCCAAGCCCTATGATTTTTCAGGAATATATAAAGGAAAGCTACGGGCGTGATGTACGCCTTAACGTGGTGGGCGACAAGGTTGTGGCGGCTATGGAGCGTTACAACGAGGCGGATTTCCGTGCCAATGTTACAAACGGAGGCAAAATGAAGCCGTATACCCCGTCTGTGGAGGAATGTGAAATTGCAGTTAAAGCCTGCCGTGCCTTGGGGCTTGATTTTGCAGGGGTAGACCTTCTCTTTGGCAAGGACGGCCCCCTTCTTTGCGAGGTTAATTCCAACGCCCACATTAAAAATATACTGGATTGTACGGGTGTTAATGTGGCTGACTTTATTTTTGAATATATAAAGGAACGGATAAAATGAAACTTTGGCTTGTTTATGACAAATTCGAGGCGGAGCGAAACCGCCGGTACATAGATTTTTACTTTGAAAAGTGTAAGGAAAAGGGGATAGACCTTTCCCTTCAGATTGTTGAGGACGGGATCGATTTTTCCCGTCTTCCTCATATTGCAATTGTTCGCACCATGAACCCGGATTTGTCGGAAAAGCTTGAGGGCATGGGGGTCAGGGTATGCAACAGCTCCTTTATAAGCCGCATTGCAAACGATAAGTGGAACACCTACGAATACCTTCATAAAAACGGCATCCGCCTGATGGATACCTGCCTTGTGACGGACACTTTTACCCCTCCTTACTACCCTATGGTTTTAAAGCCCTGCATGGGCAAGGGTGGCAGAGATGTGGAGATTGTAAATAATTACGAAGAATTTTGTGCATATAGGGAAAAGGTGAAGGAAAAAACCATTGCACAGAAGGTTGCAAGTGACAAAGGGAAGGACTTACGGGTTTACGTTGTGGGTAACCGCATTATAAAGGCAATGCTCCGTGTGTCTGAGGAGGACTTTAGAAGCAACTTCTGCTTAGGCGGAAAAGCCGTAGAGTATGAGCTTAACGATTGGGAAAGAGAGGAAATACAGAAGGTTATTTCCCTTTTTGACATTTCCTATGCAGGGCTTGACTTTATCTTTGATAACGGCAAAATTATTTTCAACGAGATGGAGGATGTTGTGGGGGCAAGAATGCTTTACACTCATACCGATATCGACATTGTGGAAATTTATTTAAATTTTTTGATTTCACATACAAATTTAACATAATGAACACAAAAGCATATTAATATAGAATTATGGAGGTGATGTGATGGGTGTTGCAAAAACGGTATTCAGCCGTTACGAGATGAAATTTATGATAACCCGTGACCAGTACAAACGGGTGGTTGAAGGCTTCGGCGACAGAATGGAGCTTGACGAGTACAACATTGGGGGTAACCTCTACACCATCATGAACCTTTACTACGATACCCCTCATGATGACCTTGTTTCCACGGGGCTTAAAAGGGAGGACAAGTACCGCTTTAAAATAAGGCTCAGAAGCTATGACCCAAAGTACCCCACCGCCTTTCTGGAGATTAAGAAAAAGGTGAACGGGCTTGTTAACAAAAGGCGTACCCTTATGTACATAGACGATGTGAACCCCTTTTTAATGGAGCACGTGGAGGTGCCTGAGAGCAAAATTGTAAAGCGTCAGGTTATAAAAGAGCTCGACGTTATAGCAAAAAACTATCCCCTTGCACCAAAGGTGGTGCTCTGCTATGACCGTGAAGCCTTTTTCGGCACAAACCCCGAGGACGGGGACTTACGTGTTACCTTCGACACCAACATCCGTGCAAGACGAACAGAGCTGGACTTAAGGCTTGGAAGCCACGGAGAAAGAATTCTTGACGAAAACTTTGTTCTTATGGAGGTTAAGGTGGACAAGGCTGTGCCCTTGTGGCTTGCACGGCTTTTAAGCGAAAATAATGTGAGAAAGAAGCGGTTTTCAAAGTACGGAACAGAATTTTCACAATATGTTTTAAAAAGATATATGCAGGAGGAAAATGAAAATGAACGAGTTTATAGCAATGTTTAATCAGGGCATTGACCTTGTGGCAGGAAGCGAGGCAGGCATACTTGAAATATGCTTTGCCGTTACCTTAAGCTTTGTGATAGGTCTTATAATCGGTGCGGTTTATAAGTATACCCACACGGGCTTCGGCTACTCACAGTCCTTTGTTATGACCCTTATCATGATGTGTACTGTTATAAGCCTTGTAATACTGGTTGTTGGCAGTAACATCGCAGGTGCCTTCTCCTTTGCAGGTGCACTGGCGGTTATCCGTTTCAGAATGAGCCTTCGTGAGCCCAAGGACATTGCCTATGTGCTTTTTGCAACAGCGGCAGGGCTTGCAGTAGGTGCAGGGGCGTACATAGTGGCACTTATAGGCGTGGCACTTTTATCTGTATTTATTGTTTTCATGTCAAAATTGAACCTTTTTGCACCTGCTCACACAACAAAGAAGTTAAAGATAGTTATTCCCGAGGATTTAAACTACGAGGGCGTGTTCGACCAGGTGCTCACAAAGTACTGCAATAAGTACGAGCTTTTAAAGGTTATGAACATTGACCTTGGCACACTTTTCGAGCTTGTGTTCGACGTTAAAGTTAAAAAAGATATTAACGAAAAGGAATTTATGGACGAGCTGAGGACACTTAACGGCAACTTAAAAATAAGCCTTACGCTTGCAAGCGACCTGGCAGACTAATAAGAAGGACACGCATTGCGTGTCCTTCTTATTAGTCTGCAATGAAATCAAGCCAAAGGCTTGGTGAGCACAAAAAAGGAGCACCCCATTACGGAATGCTCCTATGGTCGAGGTGACAGGACTCGAACCTGCGGCGTCTTGCTCCCAAAGCAAGCGCGCTACCAACTGCGCCACACCTCGAAATATTTAAGCGTTATACCGATTATAACCTAAGCCGGCGAAAAAATCAAGGTATTTTTTGCCCGAATACAATATACATATTTTTAGGTGATGATATGCTGTATACTGCAGTTTTTACAAAAAAGAAAAGGATTTTTCAAAAGGCGTATGTAATTGAGGGTGAAACAATTTACATTACAGACACAAAGCGTGCTAAAGAAAAGTTTTTAAAAAGCGGTATAAGAAATGTGGTTTTTACCCGTGATGTAACATACGATACTGTTTTAGGTGGCCTCATTACCCCCATGGCTCACTATGACGGGGCTTTTCTTTTTACATATCTTGAAAAAATGCTTCTTGATTTAACCGCCTTTTTAAAAATGAAACTCCCCGTGGAGACTATGGCAATAACAGATGCGGCATTTGTGCCCGTTGCCGTAAAGTATGCAAAAGTTGTTATGGTAGACAACACAGGCGAGGATGAGGTTATTGACGGGGTGAACGTTATATACTCAAAAAGGCTTAAAAAAATGCCCGACGTGGCTGTAATTTGTAAAGAAAACCGCTTTCCGCCCATGCCCGGTGTGCCCACGGTTGACATAAGAGAGGAGGCAGAGAGTACAAATAGGTGTAAAACCTGGGAGACCCTCTCTTTTAAATGCGACCTTCTTCCTTATGAGATAAATGCAAAAGCTCTTATGTATTTACTGAAAAATGAGGAAAACCTAAGCTTTCAACTAACCAATACACGAAAAAAATTGCCACCGCTATTTACTTTTAGGTGATTGTGGTATAAAATATATACGTGAAAATATTGCCATAGGAGTGATTGTGTGGCAAACGCGTATATTTTAGTTTTAATGGGCATATTGCTTGCAAAGGTTGCAGGCTTTCTTCGTGATGCCGTTTTTGCATCCGTATTCGGCACGGGTGTGGAGTCTGACATTTATTTTCAGATATTCGGTGTTGCAAGTTTGGTTTTCACCGCAGTGGGCAGTGCTCTTTCAACTCTTATCATTAAAAACATAAATAAACCTCAGCACTCTTATGAGGGCGGTCAGGAAAAATACGCCGCTCATTTTATGAAGCGTATTTCTCTTATGATTCTTATTCTGACGGCACTTATGTATGCTTTTGCAAAGCCTCTTGTGCACCTTTTGCTTCCGGGCATTTTAGGGGCGGACTTTACTTTGGCTGTCCGTGTTATGTACATTATGCTCCCAAGCTTCCTTTTTATTTGTGTTGCATACATGATGAGCGGTCTTTTGCAGAACAGAAGGGTTTTCTTTACCCCCTCCATTATGAGCCTTCCCTACAATGCCATTGCAGTGCTTGTGCTTCTTTTCGGCGTGAGGGATATTTTGGTTATAAGTGCTGTTACAACCCTTGGCTGGTTTTTGCACATTATTATTCAGCTGCCCGACTTTTACCGCAAGGGCTACCGCTTCGTGTTGCCTACAAGAGGGCTCTTTATGGGCGATGAGGTGAAGGACACCTACGAAACAGTGTTCATCTTCATATCGGGGCTTATGCTTCAGCTTTGCTTCATGACGGACAAAATTTTTGCAGGCACAGATGCAGGCATGGTTTCAACCTTGAGCTATGCAAGTAACCTTTTCATAACCTTCTCGGGGCTTTTTGTGGTTGCAATGAGCTCGGTGGTGTTCCCTGCCATAAGCCAGAACTATGAGCACGGCGAAATGGATTACGTGAGAGAGCTTATCCGCTATATGATAAAGCTGATGGTAACAATTTTCTCCTTCTATCTTGTGGCGGTTATATTCTTTGGCGACTTTGCCGTGTCGATGATTTACGAGCGTGGTGCATTTACCCATACAGACACAATCCGTGTTACGTGGGCGTTTATAATATACTCTCTTGCAATTTTCGGCTATTTGGCACAGAACGTTTTAAACAAGCTTTTCTACCTTGCAGGAAAGTATAAGGTAACAGTTCTGGGTACTGTGGCTGTTGTGGCGGTAAATGCTGTGGTGGACTATTTCTTTGCACCCGTTTACGGAACATATTTTGTTGCGGTAACAACCACCGTGCTTCTTACCCTTTACGCTGTGTTTACGGCAATTAAGCTTAAGGGCATCATAGGTGGCTATATAACAAAGGAGCTTTTAGCGGCACTTTTGAAAATTGCACTCTCTACGGCTTTGTCCGTTGCAGCGGTGATTTTGCTTATACCCTTCACATCAAAGTACGGCGGCTATGAGCACACAATTATTCACTTTGCAATTTCAGCCGTGGTATACGCTTTGTCCCTTCTTGTGACGGGCGTGCTGAAGGACTTATTTACAACCCCCTTGTCAAGGGTAAGGAAAGGATAAATTTATGAAGGATAATCGTAAGGAATTTGTGTTTGTAATAGGCAAAAGCGAAGGCATGAACCAGAAGGAAATGCTTGAGGGCTTTAACAGCCTTATTGAAGCACAGAAAAAAATAAAGGATGAAAGCACCTATACACTTGTGTTTTTTAACGAGGAGTGTAAAACACCTGCTCTTTGCAAAAGCATTAAAAACATGAGAAAGTATACGGAAAAAACATATGTGCCGAAGGGTGGCAGTGCCTTCTACGATGCTTTAGGCTATGCTATGACCGAAGTTGGCGAAAAGCTCAGCGAAACCGAGGAGCATGAACGCCCCAATCTGGTATGTGTTATAGCTATAGGCGAGAGCGACAATGCCAGCACTGTTTTTGAGCACTGTGTTGTTTCCGACATGATAAGTGTGCAGAAGAACATTTATAAGTGGGACTTTGTGCTTTATTCCGACACAAGCCGCATTTTTGACATCAATAAGGGCGGCGATATAAAGAACGTTAAAAGGATGTTTAAGGAAATTAATGACTATATGACAAGCTTGAGATAACAAAAAAGGAACCTGAGGGTTCCTTTTTTGTTAACACGATGTTCACATTTGTAATGGTAGTGAAATATAACCTTAATGCCCGTGTAATTGACAAAAAGTGCTTGAAATACTATAATAATGGTGAGATAAGGGAGAGTTTCCCCCGTTTTTACTCTGAAGATTAAATCGGAAGACCGCGGCGGTGGGTAAGGTGAGGAGAGTCGGACCCAATATGGTTTTAATCGGCAAATTTTCCGCCATAGGGCACCAAAATGCTCGACTATACGTCAGTATAGTCTCCGCTTTTAGTATCCTCTGACAAAAAATTTGCTCGATTAAAACTCTGCGACCCTTTCCTTAGGGAAA
>JAFSGW010000082.1 GCA_017440585.1 Clostridia bacterium
ACAGTTAAGCTTTATGTTAAGGTAAAAGAAGGTGCTAAGGAGAGAATCCAGATGTTCGAAGGAACAATCATCTCCAAGAAGCATGGCGGTATTTCCGAAACATTTACAGTAAGAAGAGTTTCTTACGGTGTAGGTGTTGAAAGAACTTTCCCCGTTAACTCTCCCATGATTGACAGAATCGAAAAGGTTAGAAGCGGTAAGGTTCGTCGTGCTAAGCTCTACTACCTCAGAGACAGAGTTGGTAAGGCTGCTAAGGTTAAGGAAAAGATCTAAGTCCCATATATCCGGGGAAGGTACGCCTTCCCCGGAGGGGTTAACCTTAACTGAATTCAATAATCTTCGGGGCGGGGTGTAATTCCCCACCGGCAGTAACAGTCTGCGACCCACTTAAGTGGCTGATGAGGTGCAATTCCTCAACCGACGGTATAGTCCGGATGAAAGAAGAGAAAAAAAGAAAACCTATAGGTTTTCGTTATTTTGCTATTAAAAGCTCCGTATAATGTTATACGGAGCTTTTTTGTATGAAAGAGGTTGTGAAAATGAAAAAGAGCAGGACAGATTTTATTGTGAAGGTTGGCGTTTTTTCGGCAATTGCATTTGTGCTTCAGGTTATAGGCAGTCTTATGAGCATAAAGGTTGCAGGCTTTCTGGAGGTTGAAATTTCAGATTTGCCTGCTGTTATCATTGCCTTTGCCATGGGCCCCTGGGCAGGCGTGTGTGTTGAATTTGTGAAAAACCTACTCCATTGCACCATGAGCTCCACAGGCTTTGTAGGTGAATTTGCGAACTTTGCAGTTAACGGTGTTTTTGTGTTTGTGTGCGGTATGCTCTATAAAAGGGATAAAACAAAAAAGGGTGCGGTAATTTCCCTTTGCATAGCAACTGTTGTTATGACCCTGGCAAGCATTTTTACAAACCTTTTCATTATGCTTCCCTTATACCTTTCCGCATGGAGCTTTAATGACAAGCTTGATTTGACACTTTCCGTTATAGTGCCCTTTAACCTTTGCCGTGGTGCGGCACTGAGCGTTATTACAATGATTGTTTATAAAAAAATATCAAAACTTCTTAAAAGGTAGCGAAAGCTGCCTTTTTTGTATAAAGCGGTTTTTTCGGGGAAATACTTCTTTGTAAGGAAGTGTTTAATAATGAAAAAAATTGCTGTATGTATATTAGTGGCATTAATGGTGACGACGGGGGTTGTGAGTTATTCCGAAAGCCTCTCTGAGGAATTGTCCGAAGGCATAATACGCCTTCATGTAATTGCCGAAAGTAATTTACGTGAGGACCAGAGGGTGAAATTAAAGGTCAGGGATGCCCTTTTGAAGGAAATGGAGCATTTTGAAAAAAGTGAGGATGTAAAGAAAAGCCTTCAGGTATTTGAAGAAATTGCAAACAAGGTGCTGTTGGAGGAGGGCTTTACCTATAAAGCAAAGGCGGAGTATGGTAAGTTTGAGTTCCCCACAAAGCATTATGATAATTTTTCCCTCCCAAAGGGTGAGTATAATGCCGTGAGGATAAAGCTTGGGCAGGCTGAGGGCGAAAACTGGTGGTGTGTGCTTTTTCCGCCCCTTTGCATGGTGGATGCGGCAACGGAGGAGAGTGAAAGCCTTTTAAGGGAAACCTTTGGCGAAAACTACGCCCTTGTGACAGAGGGGGACAGATTGCCCGTTAAGATAAAATTTAAAATTGCGGAGCTGTTTTAAACCTTGACTATAAGGGCAAAAGGGCATATAATATAGTTTAAAATTATGTGCTTTTCAGGAGAATTTTTATGAGACAGAGAAACCGCAAACATCTTGACGAACGACTTGACGGATGTGCAGAAATTTATTCAGATAAGGGTGACATTTTAGACGGTGAGTTTTTAGCCCATCATCCCCTTCATATGGAAATCGGCTGCGGAAAGGGCAGGTTTATAACAACCCTTGCCTCCCTTAACCCCGATATCCATTACATAGCAAGCGAGATGATTGCAAATATTATTGTGCTTGCGGCGGAAAAAGCAAAGGAAATGGAATTAAAAAATATAAGGTTTGTTTCGGGCAATGTGCAGTACATGGCAGATGCTATCCCCAATGGCAGTGTGGACAGGATTTATCTTAACTTTTCCGACCCCTGGCCCAAGGACAGACACGCCAAAAGAAGGCTCACGCATAAAAACTTTCTTGATTTGTACGAGAAGCTTTTAACGCCCGGGGGCGAGGTGCATTTTAAAACCGATAACAGAGCCCTTTTCGATTTTTCCCTTGAAAGCTTCAGGGATAACGGCTGGGAGCTTGACGAGGTTACCTTCGATTTGCATAACAGCGGTTTTGAAGGCAACATTATGACCGAATACGAGGAAAAGTTTTCAGGTCTGGGCTTTACAATAAACAGACTCGTTGCACGAAAAAAGAGATAAGCTAAAGCTTATCTCAAATCAGTTTTCATGCACAAAGCACATTTCATGCTCCGTAAGGAGCCTTTCATACGCGAAGTGTATTTCACCCGTTTTGAAAAAACGGATTTCATTGAAAAAAGCACTTCATGCGAAGTGCTTTTTTCTGGTGCCCGAGACCGGAATCGAACCGGTACGGCTTTAAGGGCCGCAGGATTTTAAGTCCTGTGCGTCTGCCAGTTCCGCCACTCGGGCAAGCAGTAGTATTATAGCAAATAAAAATTTGATTGTCAACAAAAAAATGTAACAGAGGATGCAAAAATGGAAAAATTTACTCAGTATTATTCCGCTACGGTGCTCGGATGCGGAAATAATAACGGAATATGCCTTAAGGCTGACACCGATTATGTGTTTAAAAGCTATTACCGCCTCCGTGCAGAGGGTGAGGATACCTACAAACTTTTCTTTGTAAATAAGGTTGACTCCACGGGTAATTGCCGTGCCGAAAAAAAGGGTGATGGCTACAGTATATACGAAGCTTACGCCGCTTATTCACCCGACAAGGAAAAAGAAGAGAATATTGTGAAAATTACTTTTGACGGCAATGAAGGGAAACAGGTTGCCGTTGGCGAAGAATACGCCTCGGACGAATTTTCCTTTACATATAAAAAAGAAGGCTACATGGTTTTAACCTTTAAGGTGAAAACCGATAGGCGTAAGTTTTTGCCTGCCACAAACGAAAGCGTATCAACGGGCAAGGTTTTTGAAAACGGCAAGGAAATATGGTGGGATAATTTTGCCTTAAGGCCACAGTTTATAGGCATGAAAAAGCCCTTTAAGAAAACCGTTGCCTTCTGGGGCGACTCAATTACTCAGGGCTCAAGAACCCATGTTGATAAATACGAGGCATGGACTCACCGTATAGGCAATTTCCTTGAGGAGGATATAAGCTTCTGGAATTTGGGCATGGGCTGGGCAAGAGGCTACGATGCCTCTTCAGGAGGTGTGTTTACCGAAAAAGCTTCCATGTGCGATGAGGTTTTCATTTGCTTTGGCGTGAATGACATACGCTCAGGCGGAAGAAGCGGTGAGGAGGTTATAGGCGACCTTGAAAGGGCGAAAGAGCTTCTCATGGAGAAAAATGAAAACATAAAGGTGTATTATATAACGGTGCCTCCTTTTAACATGTCGGAATACGAAGAGGCACAGAGAAAAAAGGTTAATGAATTTATAAGAAGCACGGAAAACTGTTTTGACATGGCAGTGTGCCTTGAAGATGACGAAAACGGCTCAGTGGTGCCCCGTTTTATGACAAACCGTGACGACGCCCATCCTAACGGAGAGGGCGGAAGAGCTGTTTTTGAGGGCTTTCTTAAGTGGAGAGAGGAAAGGAAATGGTAAAGAAGACTATACTGTGGGCTCTTGTGATAGGGTGCATGGTTATGATATTTTCATTTTCGGCACAGCCTGCCGGTGATTCAATGGACTTAAGCGACGGGCTTTTGCATAAAATTTTACAAGCTTTGCACATAAGCCTGCCCGAGAGTGTTATAACTTTTATGCGAGTTTTTATCCGTAAGGTGGCGCACTTTTCAATTTATATGCTCCTTGGCTTTCTTATGTATTTACTTGTGCATACGGGCTATAGCGTAAAAGAAAAAGCCTCTGCATGGCAGGCGGTTTTATACAGCTTTTTATATGCCGTAACAGACGAGGTGCACCAGCTTTTTGTGCCAGGCAGAAGCGGTATGGTGAAGGATGTTGTAATTGACTCATTAGGTGCCTCATTCGGCGTGGCGATTGCCTTTGGAATATGCTTTTTACTTATAAGGAGAAGGAAAAATGGTTGATTTACATTCACATGTGCTTTTTGAAATTGATGACGGTGCTCAGAGCATTGAGCATTCAATTGAAATTTTAAAAAGAGCATATGATGCAGGAATAAGAAAGATGATGGCAACGCCTCATTTTACAATAGGTGAGGATGTTGATGAATTTATTGAGAGAAGGACAAGGCGTATTGATGCTTTAAAAAAGGCAATGGATGAGGAAGGCATTGATATAGAGCTTAAGGCAGGTTGTGAGGTTTACATAACGGATGAGCTCTATAACGAGGATGAGCTTGATAAGCTCCTTTTTGAGGGTAGCCGTGTTATGCTGTCGGAATTTAAGTATCATTCCTTAAAGCCCGAGGTTTTTTTAGGGTATGTGGATGAGCTTATAAAGCGCAATGTAACGGTGCTTGTGGCACACCCCGAAAGGTATTCCTACCTTATGAAGGATGGCTGGCTTCTGGAAAGCCTTTTAAACCGTGAGGTTATTTTGCAGGTTAACGCCATAAGCCTTTTTGAAGACAGCCAGGAAGGGGATTTTGCACGCTTTTTAGTTGAGAACCGTCTTGCAAGGGTTATAGGAAGCGACATTCACCACCCTGCATCAAGAAGGCTTAAGGCTATGAAAAAGCTTGGCGAAAGTAACGAGGGGTATATAAGGCGGGCAATGAGAGACATGCCCGGGAAAATTTTTGAAGGGGAATTATAATATGAATATTACAATTGTTGGTTTGGGTATTATAGGCGGCTCACTGGCAAAGGCTTTAAAGGGCTATCCCGATACCACAGTTTACGGTATAAACCACCGTAAAAGCGTTATAGATATGGCTGTGGCTGACCGTGTTATTGCAAATTGCGGCGAAACAGATGAAGAAATACTTAAAAAGAGCGATATTGTTGTTTTGTGCTTATATCCGTCCTTGTGTGTAGAGTTTGTGAAAAACAATATTGACAATTTCAAAAAGGGTGCACTTTTAACGGACGTGTGCGGTATAAAGGAGCAGTTTGTAAAGGATATAAACTCTCTTATCCGTCCTGATATGGAATATGTTGGTGCACACCCCATGGCAGGACGTGAAGTATACGGCTATGTGAACAGCCTGCCGGATTTGTTCAAAAACTGTAACTTCCTTGTTACACCCACACCCGATAACACCGAGAAGGCTATAGCGGAAATTGAAAAAATGGCAAAGTACATAGGAGCAAAGAAAATTGTACGTATTTCGCCTCATGACCACGACGAAATGATTGCCTATACAAGCCAGCTCATGCACGTTATTGCCGTTGCCCTTTGCGACAACAAGCATATTGAAATAGCTTCCAGCTTCTCTGCAGGCTCACTTCGTGACTGTACCCGTGTTGCTGTTATTAACGAGGTTTTGTGGAGCGAGCTCTTTATTGAAAACAAGGAGGCTCTCTGCATACTTATTGACGAATTGAAGGGAAGCCTGGACAGAATAGAGAAAGCCATAAAGGACGAGGACTACGACACCTTGAAGGCAATAATGAAAAGGGCAACAGAAGCAAAATTAAAGTACCTTAACGGCGAAACACATATGAAACCCATCAACGGATAAAGGCGTGTCGAAGAGTCGACACGCGCCAAAAAATCTTGCAGAGTGCAATATTTTTTGTCAATGTTTTTTAATGAACAAAGTAGCGATTTCTCGTGCAAGGGTCTCAAGGGCGGACACTTGAGACCCCTAAAATCGCCACTTTCGGCAGGGCAATGCGATTGCCCTGCCTATTTTGTTCGGGGAACCTTCTTCCCCGAGCCCCTCGCAATTGTGAAAGAAGAAATGCAAATAGTGGCTAAATAAAAAGAGGGCGTATGCCCTCTTATATTTTTGCTCTTAATTCTGTTACTTTGCCTATTATTGTTACCGGGCAGGACTCAATTTCCTCCATGGAGAAAATAAGAGGCTCATAGCAGGCATTAAGGGGCATAAGAATAATGCCCGTATCCTTTTTAATAACCTTTTTTACGGTGGCATCACCGCTGCCTACAAGTGCCACACAAATGTCGCCGCTTACACAGTCTGATTGCTTTTTCACAATTACCGTATCGCCTTCCATCATCCTGGGAGCCATGCTGTCGCCTTTTATGCGGAGGGCAAAGTAGTTGCCCTTATCGCTTTCAGGCACGGTTACGTCCTCATAATCCAAAATTTCTTCAACGGCTTCGGTAGGTATGCCTGCACGAACATAGCCTAAAACGGGAATGCGGTGGGCTGTTTTCTGTGCTTTTTGCCCTGTGAGATAGTCCATGCTTGTGCCGAAAATTTTCGCTATTTTAAGAAGGCTTTCATATTCGGGGCTGTTTTTGCCCTTTTCCCACATGGCAACGGTAGACTGCCTCAGTCCTAAAAGGTCTGCAAGCTTTTGCTGCGAGATGCCGTTTTCTTTTCGGAGCTGTTTTAATCTTTCTGCAAACATACATACCCTCCTGTACAATTTTTGTCTCTCATGCATTCATTTTATCACAATAAATGATAAAGTCAAGGGGCAATCCACAAAAAACCACTAAAAATATCATCTAAAGTGTTGACAAAGGAGCTGAAGGGTGGTAATATTATCACATCAAATGATAATTTGATTGTTTGAAATGATTTTTTGAAAGGAGACTGACTATGACAGCAGAAAAAATGAAAAGATACCCGGGTATGCTTGTTGTGAAGAAGGAGACAGAGGTGAGAATACAAAAGCTTCGGGAGGAAATACGTGAGCTTGAGGGCAGAATGAGCAGGGCACAAAGAAAGTGCGAAGACAGCAGCAAGGTGACAACTCTCCTTGAAATAAAGGAGGAAAGGCTCAGAGTGACAGAGGCACTTTTGGAGAAAATTGAAGAGTCCACCTTAGAGGTTGAGGAGGCACTTGAAGAGATTGCTCCCGACCTTACACCATTGGAGCACATTCTTATTCTTAAGCTTTACATTGAGGGCTTAAGATGGAATCAGGTTATGGACTTACTTCAGACCGACCCTGAATACACCCGCTTTTGCTACGAGAGAAGCACCTATATGAGGGCGCACAGAAGTGCTTTGGACAAACTAATGAAAATTAGCAATGAGTAATTAGCAATGAGCAATTAAGGAAAAAACTCCCCGAAAATTTTTTTCGGGGAGTTTTAGTTTTTTAATAAATTCATTATTTCAACATTTTGTGATTGAGCGTAATTTATTGTGTTACGTGTGCCACCCGTTTCGCCCGTAAAGAGGGCAATAACAAGGGAGGAATTGTCAACCATCCACATGTTACGGGTCTGGTAGGAAAGGGGAGAATAGGAGGGGTAGGAAATGTGCACAAGGGATGCAGAATCCATAATTTTTTTATATAAAAGCTGTTCCTCTTTGCTTCTGCCACGGTAGAAGGTTGGGTAGGGAAGTGCACATACAAGGTGGATATCGGGGTAGATATTTTTAAATTCCAGAACCATTTCCCCTGCCCATATGTCGCTACCTTTTGCCATGCCCGTTATAAAAATGCGGAAGCCTTCATCGATGGCTTTTTGTATGCCGTGACATAAAAGAGCTTTTGCTTCCTTTTCGCTTATATTAAGTTTTTCGGGGCGGTGCCCTGTGAAGCAGCAGCTTTTTTTAATATCGAAGGTTTCCATTTATAATTCATCTCCCGAGAAAATTATATAGTAAATAGTTTTTTGTGTCAATGGATATAATAGTGCTATGAAGAATTTAAAAAACATTTTATGGGGGATACCCATCGGGCTTGTGAACGGCTTTTTCGGCTCAGGCGGAGGAGTTGTGGCAGTGTATGTGCTGAAAAAATTTTTGAAGGTGGAGGACAAAAAAGCTCATGCAACGGCACTTAGTATTATACTGCCATTATCCTGTGCATCACTTTTTATGTACAAAAATTCCCGTGTGGATTTCCGCCTTGTGCTTCTTTGTGCATTGGGTGGCTCAGCAGGGAGCATTATAGGGGCAAGGCTTTTAAACAAGATACCTAAAAAGTGGCTTAAAATTGCATTTGGCTGTGTTATGGTGCTTTCGGGAGTGAGGATGATTTTATGATAGCAATAGCTTCGGGCTTTCTGGCAGGGATTATATCGGGCATGGGCATCGGTGGCGGTATGCTCCTTATTCCTGCACTGGTTTTCTTTTTATTAATGCCGCAAAGGGCGGCTCAGGCAATTAATTTGTGGTATTTTCTTCCCACGGCAATAATTGCTCTTATTGTACACGCAAAGAACAAAAACATTGAAATTAAAAAAAGCCTTTATATTATCCTTTCGGGAATACCCTTCGCACTTTTAGGGGGCTATTTTGCATTTTTGATTGACTCGGCTTTGCTTGGTAAATTTTTTGGGGCATTCCTGGCATTTTTCGGGGTAAAAGAAATATATGACGGCTTTACAAATAAAAAATAAAGTGATATAATGAATAAAATCAGGAATATCGCCACTGGGAGCACCAGCACGGGACACTCCCTACCCACAGCCAACCTGCGAACTCGTATTTTTGCGAACAAAAGTGAAAATGAATGAATGGGAGTGTCGCTGTTCCTTATAAAATGTTGCAATTACCTAATCAAGGTAGACTAAGAGGCAATTATGGACAAAAAATCACTTAATGTACTTGAATTTGATAAAATTAAAGAAATGCTCATAAACGAGGCTGTTACTCAGGGGGGTAAGGGGCGTTGTGAAAGCCTTTTGCCCATGAGCGACAAGTATGTGCTGGAGCGTGCCCTTCGTGAAACAAGCGAGGCAGAAAGCCTTATTATTAAAAAAGGCACACCGCCCATTTCCTCTGTTGGTGAGGTTAAGGGCAGTGTTATGCGTGCCGAGGCAGGCGGAACACTTTCGCCCCGTGAGCTATTAAACTGTGCTCACGTTTTAAGGGTGGCATATGAAATTTCCTCCTATACAGACGAGGAAAGGTTTGAAGAAACATACCCTGCCTTAAGTGAGGTTATCCGTGGCATTTTTGTGGACAAGAGAACCTCCTCAAAAATTATTTCGGCTATTATTTCCGAGGAGGAAATTGCCGATGATGCCAGCCAGACACTTTTCAATTTAAGGCGTAAGGTTAAAAGCTATGAGGCACAGATACGTGAAACCTTGAATAACATGATAAAAAGCCAGAAGTATTCTGCTGCCTTGCAGGATGCTATCGTTACAATGAGGAACGACCGCTTTGTTGTGCCCGTAAAGAGCGAAAACCGTGCAAGTGTGCCCGGTATTGTACACGATTCCTCCTCCTCGG
Source organism: Clostridia bacterium (assembly GCA_017440585.1). Taxonomy (GTDB): domain Bacteria; phylum Bacillota; class Clostridia; order UMGS1883; family UMGS1883; genus RGIG1927. The sequence continues at coordinate 9,438 of JAFSGW010000082.1, forward strand.
GGGCAACCCTTTTTGTTGAACCTATGGCTGTTGTGGAAATAAACAATAAAATCCGTGAGTGCCGTTTGCAGGAAAAAGAGGAGATAGAAAAAATACTGCAGTATTTTTCCTCACTTATTGCAGAGGATGCTGCAGGGCTTAAGCGTGACGGCGATATTATCACCAATTTTGACTTTGCCTTTGCAAAGGGCAGGCTGAGCGTTAAAATGCACGGTGTTGAGCCGGAAATTAATGCCGACGGCATTATTGACATAAAAAAGGGCAGGCATCCCTTGATAGATGCCAAAAAGGTTGTGCCCACAGACATATACTTAGGCGATAAGTTCGACACTTTGGTTATAACGGGCCCTAACACGGGCGGTAAAACAGTTGCCCTTAAAACCTTGGGGCTTTTGACCCTTATGGCTCAGTCGGGGCTTCACATCCCTGCAATGAGCGGAAGCCGTATTTCGGTTTTTGAAAATGTGTTTGCCGATATAGGCGACGAGCAGAGCATTGAGCAGTCCCTTTCAACCTTCTCTGCCCACATGGTGAACATTGTACGTATTTTAAAAGAGGCAAATTATTCATCCCTGGTTTTATTTGACGAGCTTGGTGCAGGCACAGACCCCGTTGAGGGTGCGGCACTGGCTGTTTCCATACTTGAGAGGGTGAAGGCTATGGGTGCAAAAACCGCCGCAACAACCCACTACAGCGAAATTAAGCTTTATGCATTGGAAACTGACAGGGTTGAAAATGCCGCATGTGAGTTTGACGTTGCAACCCTTCGCCCCACATACCGCCTGCTTATAGGCGTGCCGGGAAAAAGTAATGCCTTTGCAATATCGAAGCGTCTCGGGCTTGATGAGGATATTATAGAGCGGGCAAAAGAGGTTGTGGACGGCGAAAGCACAAAGTTTGAAGACGTTATTTCCTCCCTGGAGGAAACAAGGCGAAGTGCCGAGATAGATGCCGAAAAGGCAGAGGAAGCAAGGCTTGAGAGCGAAAAAGCCAGGAAAATGGCTGAAAAAGAGCGTGCCTCTATTGAAAAGCAGAAGGAAAAAATCCTTCGTGATGCCCGTGAGGATGCAAAACGAATTTACGAGCAGGCAAAACGGGAGGCAGACGAAATCATCAAGGAAATGCGAAAGGGTGCAAAGGATGCACACAAGCTTGATGAGGAAAGGCAGAAGCTTAAAAAAGGCCTTGGCAAAATGGAAGAAAAGCTTAGTGAGGATGTATTCCGACAGAAAAACCCACCTATTGACCCCAAGAAGCTTCTTTTGGGGCAGGCTGTTGAGGTTACAAGCATGGGGCAGAGAGGCAGCGTGCTTACCCTGCCCGACAAAAACGGAAACCTTACCGTCCAGGTGGGCATACTGAAGATAAATGTGCACATGAGTGCACTGCGTCTTGCAGAGGAAAAGAAGGAAAAGGCAAAGAAGGGTGCAGGGCTTAAGATATCCACGGGTAAGAGCATGAGCGTTAAAAGCGAGCTTGACCTTCGTGGCTATATGGTTGACGAGGCTCTTATTGAGCTTGACAAGTACCTTGACGATGCAACCCTTTCGGGGCTTGACACAGTAAGGATTATACACGGTAAGGGCACAGGTGCCTTAAGAAGTGCCATATGGGAGTTTTTAAGAAGACATCACCATGCAAAGAGCTTCAGGCAGGGTGCCTTCGGTGAGGGTGACCTTGGCGTTACCGTGATAGAAATTAAATAGTTTTTTTACAATGAGAGGATCTGACACAAATGAGTATGAATTTTATAAGAAAGCTTCCCCTTCCCATGGACATGAAGGAAAAGTATCCCATAAGCATGAAGGTTGCGGAAACTATTCAGAAGAGAAATGACGAAATTAAGGATGTTTTTGCAGGCAGAAGCGACAAGTTTGCCCTTATTATAGGCCCCTGCAGTGCCGACAGAGAAGATGCGGTTATGGAGTACATGTACCGTTTGAAGGATTTGCAGGAAAAGGTTAAGGACAAAATCCTTATTATTCCCCGTATTTACACAAATAAGCCCAGAACAACGGGCGAAGGCTACAAGGGCATGGCATCCCAGCCCGACCCAACAAAGAAGCCCGACTTATACGAGGGTCTTCTTTCCATAAGAAGATTACATACAAGAGCTATTGAGGAAACGGGCTTTACCTGTGCCGATGAAATGCTCTACCCCGAAAACTACCGTTATCTTTCCGACGTTTTAGGCTACGTCGCAATTGGTGCAAGAAGCGTTGAAAACCAGCAGCACCGTCTTACAGCAAGCGGTATTGAGCTTCCCGTGGGCATGAAGAACCCCACAGCAGGTGACTACTCTGTTATGCTGAACAGTATTGTTGCCGCACAGAGAAGCCACATGTTTGTATACCGTGGCTGGGAGGTTGAAACAACCGGTAACTCCTATGCTCACGCTATCCTCCGCGGTTATGTGAATAAGCAGGGTGCAAGCCATCCCAACTATCATTACGAGGACCTTGCACTTTTGCACGAAATGTACTTGAAGAAGGATGTTGAGAACATGGGCGTTGTTGTTGATACAAACCATTCCAACTCCGGCAAGAAGTACCTTGAGCAGATAAGAATTGCAAAGGAAATTATGCACAGCAGAAACGTTAACGACGAAATGAAAAAGTTTGTAAAGGGACTTATGATTGAAAGCTACCTTGAGGACGGCACCCAGAAGGTTGAAGAGGGCGTATACGGCAAGAGCATTACCGACCCCTGCCTTGGTTGGGAAAAGACAGAACGATTGGTATTGGACCTTGCAGATAAGGTCTGATACTGGTTATAAAAAAATTAAAAGGAGAGAAGAAAGATGAAAAGATTTCTCGCAGTGGTACTTGCAGTGGCAGTTCTTGCAGCTCTCGTTGTAGTACCCATGACAGCAAGGGCGGCAGAATATACTGCTCCCGAGTACAAGGATGTTATCGCTACAGTAGAAAAGGTTAACGACTACTGGATAAGCGAGCACAAAAACTCTGTAGGCTCCTCCTTCTGGGAAAGAGGCGCATACAACACAGGTAACATGGAAGCTTATGCTCTCACAGGTATTGAAGAATACCGTGACTATTCCATTAAGTGGGCATCTGCAAACCGTTGGATGGGTAACTACAACCAGGGCGACAAGAATCGCTGGACATGGGGTTACACAGGCGACCAGAACGGCACAGGTGCACTCTTCGGTGACTGGCAGACATGCTTCCATACATACTCTGACCTTTACGTTTTTGACGAAGCAAAGGATCCTGCCAAGATTGCAAGAGCAAGAGAGGTTATGGAATACCAGATGAGCAAGTCTGAGGACGGCTTCTGGTGGTGGGCTGACGGTCTTTACATGGTTATGCCCGCTATGGTAAAGCTTCACAACATTACAGGTAACGATTTATACCTTGATAAGCTTTATGAATACTACAAGTTCGCACGTGAACTTATGTATGACGGCCCCGGCGGTATTCCCACGGATGCATCCGGTTACACAACAAGTGCATCCTTAAAGGGTGGTGCACAGTATTCCGACCCTGCTACATACACATACCTTTTCTACCGTGATGCTGAATATGTATACCCCAAGAACCCCATCCCCGGTGCGGAAACAACAAAGAACTTCTGGGCTCGTGGTAACGGCTGGGTATTTGCAGCACTGGCAAAGGTATTGCAGGACACTCCCGATAACTGGGAACACAGAAAAGACTTTATGGATGCATTCGTAGGCATGGCAAAGGCTCTTAAGGCTTGCCAGAAGTTTGATGAAAACGGCAACGGCTTCTGGACACAGAGCGTTCTTGCACATAACTACTCCTGCTCCAACGAAAACCCCCTTGGCTACGAAACAAGTGGTACAGCATTCTTCACATACGGCTTCCTCTGGGGTATCAATGCAGGTATTCTTGATGAAGCAGAATACCGTGACACAGCTATTGCAGGCTGGAACTACCTTACAAAGGTTGCTCTTCACGATAACGGCAGAGTTGGCTACGTTCAGCCCGTTGGTGCAAGAGCAGGCAGTGCTGCAACATACAACAACACTCAGGACTTCGCAGTAGGTGCGACACTTCTTGCAGGCTGTGAAATGGCTCGTTACGTTGGCGGTATGCAGGGCTACTTCTACCCCTATCTTCAGAGAAGAATGAGCGGTATGGTTGCATTGAAGATTAATTCTCCCTACGTTTATAAGGAAAGTGCAGTTTCTCCCATAGATGCTGCTCCCGTTATTGTAAACGACAGAACTTTGGTTCCCGTTCGTGTTATTTCCGAAGGCTTCGGCTGTGATGTGGCTTGGGACGGTGCAACACAGACAGCTACAATCAAGAAGGGCAATAAGGAAATTGCAGTTACAATCGGTGCTGACGCTATGACAGTTAATGGTACAGCTGTAGCTCTTGATGCACCTGCTTCTCTCATTAACGACAGAACAATGGTGCCCCTTCGTGCAATTGCAGAGGCTCTCGGTAAGATTGTTTACTACAACGATACATATAAGATGATTGTTCTCGGTTACAAGAACGACGTATTCATGGATTGCGAAGATGCAATGGAAAAGATGCTCTCCGACGTTCTCACAGAAGGTAAGAGACCTGAAAAGAACCCCGTGTTCAAGGATGTTATGGGTCTTCCCAAGGAACTCAAGGATGCAGCTCTTATCAAGCCCGTATCCGCTACAGCAACAGCTGAACCCGAAAGCTTCAACGGTATTCATATGAGTATTGATATGAACACAGAAACACGCTGGGGCAGTGACAGAGAGGCTGAGCTTGTTGTTGACTTTGGTACAGCACAGTTTATGGAAAAGATTGGTCTTTGCATCTGGAGAGGCGCAAGCGGACAGAGAAGTACAACATTTGACCTTTATGTTTCCGAGGACGGTGTGAACTACGAACAGATTTTCACAGGCGCAAGCCTTAACACTGCAGAATGGAACATCCTTGACTGCGGTAAGAATGTTCGCTACATCAAGTTCCACGGCTATAAGAACAGCGAAAACAACTGGGTTAACGTATTTGAAGTAGTTGGCTACGGTAAGGGCACAGCTATGGAAACAACCCTTAAATAACAAAAAATGCCAACCGTCGGGTTGGCATTTTTTTGTTGCGATATAGCTTCGCTGCGATATATTTACTTTGTAAATGCGATATAAATCCCTTGGGGATTTGTGATATATTCGGCGTTGCCGAATGTGAAGAAACATTGGTTTATTTATTCGTCCTCGTCATCTTCAAAGGAATAGTTGTTAAGCTCTTCAAAATCAAGCAATTCGGCAACTGTCATATTGAATGCAACAGCAAGTCGATGAAGCGTCCTGATACGTGGATTTTTTGTGAGACCTCGCATTATGTTGTCTAGTGTTGACTGCTTGACACCGCTCATAGTCGCAAGCTTGTTGACAGAAAAGCCTCTCTGCTTACATAATAGTTTTATTCGTTCAACAAAAATATCTGAATAGTTCATTATTTTATTTCCTGTTCTACATCGTCAAATGTATTACTGTCAAAAAATTCGCGGATGGTTATTTCCAGACCATCACAGATTTTCTGTATTGAGCACACCCCCGGGTTTTTGCTCTTTTCGTTAAGCATGCTGTAAATTGTTGAAGGAGCAATTCCCGAAATGTTAGCCAATGCATTTATTGCAATGCCGTTTTCATCGCACAATTGAATAATTCTCTTTGCAACAGCTTCTTTTATAGTCATTATAGAACCTCTTTTCGATATATCGTAAATAAAGTTTATCCAAATGTGGGATAAATCGTGTGGGATATATCGCAAAAATGAAAAAAGTGTGATATAATGTGGGATATATCGCGTAAAAGAGGTTGAAACATATGAACTGTACATTTTTCGGGCATGCAGATGCCCCTGATGAGATTGAAAAAAAGCTGAAAGAAGTGATTGAAAATCTGATTAAAAGCGGAAAAGCGGACACATTTTACGTGGGAACACACGGAAGCTTTGACAAAATGGCATATAAAACTGTTTTGAAGCTTTCAAAAGAATATCCGATAAAAATTTATGCTGTACTTTCGGCAATACCTGTAAAAAAGACAGAGGCATACAAGGAAACAATTGTTCCCGAGGGCTTGGAAAATGTACCGCCAAAATTTGGAATAGAATACAGAAACAAATGGATGATTGAAAGGTCGGACTATGTTGTTACGTATGTTAACCGCTCTTTCGGTGGTGCGGCAAAGTTTAAAGCACTGGCAGAAAGACGGGGGAAGAGGGTAATAAATATAGGGTGACGGTTTTATGTGGGACCGTCGAGGACGCCGGTCCCTACAGGGGATAGAAAAATAACTTGCGGTGCGGACGGTTTTAACGTCCCCTTAAAAGGGGATAAGAAAAATTGTCTGGAATTGACAAACCGAAGTGAACTGCGGTGTCCGCCCCGCAGTTCACCTTTGCCCGAAGACGTACATAGGTACGTCGAGCGGTGAGGTTTGTCGATAGCCAAAAGGCATAAAATCACAAAACCCCTTGCATTCAGCGAGGGTTTTCTACATTGATAAAAAATTTCCTGTTTTTAAGATGATTTATTGCTTACATTTTTGCCTTTTGGCGGTCAGGATGGTTTTAACATCCCCTTAAAAGGGGATAGGAAAAATTGTCTGGAATTGACAAGCCGAAGTGAACTGCGGTGTCCGCCCCGCAGTTCACCCTTGCCCGAAGACGTACATAGGTACGTCGAGCGGTGAGGTTTGTCGATAGCCAAAAGGCATAAAATCACAAAAACCCTTGCATTCAGCGAGGGTTTTCTACATTGATAAAAATTTTTCTGTTTTTAAGATAATTTATTGTTTGCATTTTCGCCTTTTGGCGGTCCGGACGATTTTAACATCCCCTTTTGTGGCACAGACGACAATTGACACTGAAAAGGGGGAATGCTATAATCAAAGTGAAAGGAAGATGATTATGAAAAAAATAATTTCGGCAATATTAGTGTGCATGATGCTTCTTTGCAGTTGCGGAAGGGGCGGTATGTATACAGTTAAAATTAAAACAGATGCCAACGGCGATATGGTCAAGGAGTTTTTCGATGGCGAAAACAAGCAAATAAAGCGTGAGTATATTAATGCCGAGGGCGAAATGACAGCCGAGATGGAATATTTTTACGATGAAAATGACCGCCTTATAAAAAGCGGTTACGGCTACGAGGGCTATTCCCAGGTGACAGAATACGGTTACGATGAAAAAGGTAACAACATATGGGCGAAATTCACGGATTCGGACGGGTATGAGTCAGTGATTGAATATACCTATGATGAAAATGATAAAATGGTGAAAAAGCTTGTTAAAAACCCGGGAGGAAAGGAATTTACAATACAATTTGAGTATGACGATGAAGGAAGGCTTGTAAAGGAAAGGCAGACCTCGCCCGATGATAATAATAAGCTTATAACAAAATACAGCTATGACGAAAAAGGCAATATTGTGAAAAAGGAAGCTACTGATTTAACAGGCTACAGCAGTGTGGAAGAAATGACCTACGATGAAAAGGGTAATGTGATTTCAGAAAAGGAAACCACATCGTTTATGAACGGTTTAACAACAAAGGAAAGCTTAAGAGTATACACCTATGACGAAGAAAACAATCTCATAAAGGAAGAGATTACCGACCCTGACGGAAACAAGAATGTTAAGGAATATTCCTACACAGAAGAAAAGGTTAAGGATATAGAATAAATAAAAGCAGTTGACGAGAGTCAACTGCTTTTGTTCTTGGCAGGTCCGTATAATTCCATAAAATTAACGCTGTCCATGCTTTCGTCAATAAGGGCGAAACTGTAGCCCCGTGAAGAAAGGTAATTTAAAATAGTGTCTAAATTATTTACGGTGGATTTTTTGTCGTGGAGTAAAATTATAGGCTTTTCGTTGCCCTTAAGGTCCTTTTCAATGTGCTTCAGCATTGTGTCGATAGAGGGGGTGCCAACTCCGTCACGGGGGTCAACGGTCCAGTCCCACAATTTATAGTTTGCAGCTTTTAAAATTTTGTATTGCTCTAAACTCATATAGGGGTAACTCCCGTAGGGGGTGCGGATAAGCTTTGTTTTAAAGCCTATAGTGTTGTATAAGGTTTCATTTGCCTTGTTCATTTCCTCCAATGGTATTGAAGGGGCGGAATAGATTTTATTTACATCGTGGCTAACGCCGTGAAGCCCCACATGGTGCCCCTCGGCAATTATTCTCTTTAAAAGGTCGGGGTTTTCCGTTATCCTGCCCTCAAGCACAAAGAAGGTTGCCTTTGCATTATATTTTTTTAAAATGTCCAGTATGGCAGGGGTGTTGTGGGTAGGACCATCGTCGAAGGTGAGGTATAAAAGCTTTGACGAATCAGTAGCTGCAAAGACGGCGTGAGATAAAAGTAAAACCGCAAGAAGAAGGAGGGGGATAAATTTTTTCAGCTCAATCACTCCTTAATACTACAGAAAATTTCCTTATCCAGTATTCAAGCTGTATAAAGTAGGCTATTGTCTGGGGTGTTGTCATCAGCTGACCGTACCATGGCTGTGAGGTTTCACAAGAAAGAAGTGTTTCGGCTTTTTTTATGTTTACTATGTCCCAGAGAGGGTTATCCTTATCGCGGATAATAGAGGAGAAAATTTCACGTAAGGCAGAAAGGTATTCAGGGTTATGGGTTTTGGGGTAAGGGCTCTTTTTACGCCATATAATTTCCTCCGGGAGCGTTTCGCGGAAGGCGTGGCGTAAAAGCCCTTTTTCACGGTCAAGATAATTTTTATACTCCCATGGTACGGAATACATATATTCGCAGATACGTCTGTCGCAGAAGGGCACACGTACCTCCAATGAGGCGTGCATACTGCAGCTGTCCTTTCGGAATAAAAGGGTTTGCATAAAGTGGTCTGTATTTAAAACAAACATTTCACGCATTCTTTTTTCGGTAGGTGATAAATCGGGAAGGAGTGAAACAGATGAAAGGGCATCCTTGTAGCGTTCATTTACATAGGAGGGTGAAATTCTATCCTTCATGCCCTCTGCAATAAATTCCATACGGTAGGCTGTGTTCTGTGCCCAGGGGAAGCCTGCCTGAGAGCGGATGTCTTTGTCTCTGTACCAGGGGTAGCCACCAAAAATTTCGTCGGCACATTCACCTGACAGGGCAACTGTTACCTTCTTTTTAATTTCCTTACAGAATGCAAGGAGAGAGGAGTCCACATCTGCCATGGAGGGGAGCCCTTTTTCATCTATAACATCGTAAAGGGCGGAAATGACCATAGGTGTGTCTAAAACAACCTCGTGGTGATTACTTTTAATGTGTTCTGCCATTATTTCAATGTATTTTTCGTCGCTGTCGGGCTGAAAATGGCTTGCCTTGAAATGCTCTTTCTGATTTTTGTAGGTTACGGAGAAGGTATCGAGGGTTTTGCCCTTTTCACGGAAGCTTTCTGCCACCACTGCAGATATGAGAGATGAGTCAAGCCCGCCCGATAAAAAGGTGCCCAAAGGAACATCGGACACAGTCTGGCGTAATATGGCATCACGGACAAGGTGGTGTATGTGCTTTTCTGTTTCGGCAAAGCTTTCCACGTGGGGCTTGTCGGTAAGGTGAAAATATTTTTTTATTTTTAAGCCGTTTTTGCCAAAGGTGCCGAAAAAGCCGCAGGGAAGCTCGTGTATGGAGGAAAAGACGGCATTGCCCGGTGTTCTGCCCGGTCCTAAGAGGAGTATTTCGCTTACGGAAGAAGCATCTATGCTGTGGGGCACGTGGGGGTGCTTAAGAAGGGTGGGCACGGTGGAGGCAAAAATAAATTCACCTTCGGAAACGTAGTAAAAAAACGGCTTAACCCCCATCATGTCACGGGCAAAAAATAAAGTCTCACCGTCCCATACAGAAAAGGCGAAAATGCCGTTAAAAATGTCAAGACATCCTTCGCCGTATGCAATAAAGGCAGTTAAAACAACCTCGGTGTCGCCCTTTGTGGTAAAGCTGTAGCCCTGACTGATAAGGTCATGTCTGACCTCGTCTGTGTTATAAAGCTCCCCGTTATAAACAATGGTGTATTCTTTGCCCATCCTTGCAATTGTCATGGGCTGACGGGAGGATGCAGGGTCAATAACTGCAAGGCGTTTATGAAGCAAAAGGGCATTTTTTGAAAAATAACTGCCTTCGTCATCGGGACCACGGTTTTTCATGGCAAAAAGCATGCTCTTATAGGTTTCATCCTGTGCATTTATGGGCGATTTATAGTTTACAATGCCTGCGATACCGCACATAATAACACTTCCTTTATTTTTTGGTGTAGATATTATATGCACACAAGAACAAAATTAGGATAAATTATTTAAAAAAGCGGACCGTCGGGGACGCCGGTCCCTGGGCGGACCGTCGAGGACGCCGGTCCCTACGGATGGAGGCTATACAGGCAACAAAAAAACGAGAGTTTACACTCTCGTTTTTGTTGCTCGCATAACCTGACCTCTAAGAAAAGGAGATTACTTGTTTTTTGCAAAGCATTCGCTGCAGTAAATAGGTCTGTCGTTCTTGGGAACGAAGGGAACCTTAGCTTCACCGCCGCAGGATGCGCATACAGCAGTATACATTTCTCTGTTTTCCTTAAGAGACTGCTTCTTTGCAATTCTGCATTCCTTACATCTCTGGGGTTCGTTCTGGAAGCCCTTTTCTGCATAGAATTCCTGTTCGCCTGCTGTGAAAACGAATTCGTTACCACAA
>JAFSGW010000083.1 GCA_017440585.1 Clostridia bacterium
GTGCCTTGTATCACGATACTGAAATTGAGCTGGAGAGTGTTCTGGGAGAAGGTACAAAAATAACCTTAATATTTAAAAAGGGGCTGTAGCCCCTTTTTAAGTGGGTAGGGAAAATTGTTCAGAATTGACAAACCGAAGGAAACTGCGGTGTCCGCCCCGTAGTTTCCCCTTGCCCGAAGGCGTACATAGGTACGTCGAGCGGTGAGGTTTGTCGATAGCCAAAAGGCATTTAATCAAAGAAAGCCCTTGCATTTAGCGAGGGCTTTCTTCGTTGCTGAGAAATTTATGATTTGTTAAAACAGATTGGAAATTATTAGCCTATACTTTCGCCTTTTGGCGGTCTGGACTATTTTTACAGCCAATTCGTTCTTATTTCCCTTTGGCTTTCATATAAATGGGAGCAAGGGAGGATATAGTATGAAGGATTATATTGAGGAGCGGGCACGAAGCCTTGCTCATTACATAATAGAAAACGGGGCAACCGTAAGGGATGCGGCAAAAAAGTTTTCCATGTCAAAATCAAGCGTGCATAAGGACGTAACAACACGCCTTCTTAAAATGAGCCCTGCACTGGCAACAGAGGTTAAAAAGGTTTTGGAGCACAACAAGGAGGAGAGGCACATACGGGGAGGGCTTGCCACAAAAAAGAAGTACGAAACAATGCGGAAGAATAATTAGCAATGAGCAATTAATGAGATTGCACATTGAATTCGATGGCGTGGGCAACAGAGGGAATGCTTTCACCCTGACAGCTCATGGTGGGGCTCATAAGTGCACCCGTTGCAATAAAAAGCACCCTTGTTAGCTTCCCCTTTTTCATTTCGGGCAGGATATAGCCTGCAAGCATTGATGCACTGCAGCCACAGCCTGAGCCACCCGAGTGAACGTCCTGCTTTGTATTGTCAAAAATCATACAGCCACAGTCTGTATAAACCTCATCAATATTTACATGATACTCCTGCTTTAATAAATCCGATGCAACCTTTTTGCCTAAATGCCCTAAATCCCCGGAAACTATAAGGTCGTAATCGGAGGGCTTTCGTTTAAGTGCTGTAAGGTGGCGTGTGAGGGTGTCGCAGAAGGCGGGAGCCATGGCGGCACCCATGTTATTTGCATCGGTTATGCCTGCATCTATCACCTTGCCTATGGTGGCATGGGTTATGAAGGGACCTTTACCCTTATCCTCAAGCACAACGGCACCGGAGCCCGTAACGGTCCACTGTGAGGTGGGAGGACGCTGGGAACCGTATTCCAGGGGAAAGCGGAACTGCCTTTCACTTGAACAAAAGTGGCTTGAGGTGGCAGCGACGCCTCTTTTTGCTCCGCCCGAAATAAGGAGGGATGCCACAAGGAGGCTTTCTGCCATTGTTGAGCAGGCTCCGTAAAGTCCAAGGTAGGGAATGGCAAGCTTACGTGCCGCATAGCCCGTGGCGGTGCATTGGTTTAAAAGGTCCCCCGAGGCAAGGAAGGAAATATCTCCGGTGCGGAATTTGCCCTTTTCAATTGCCGTTGTAACAGCTTCCTTGAACATGCTACTTTCTGCCGCTTCCCAGGTTTTCTGCCCGAAGTAGGCATCCTGTTCAACACGGTCAAAGCATTTGCCGTATGGCCCTTCACCCTCCATTTTGCCAACTATTGCAGCAAAGGATGTAACCGAGGGGCACAGGGTAAAGGCTAAGGTTGATCTGCCGATTACAGTAAATGACATAGTTCCTCCTAAAGCATAAAAATGTAGTAGACAAGCCCTGCCATAACAGAGGCGGCTATTCCGTACACTATTACGGGCCCTGCGATTACAAAAATTTTAGGTGCGGTGCCCGTTATAAGCCCCTCGCTTCTGTATTCTATGGCAGGGGAAACAACGCTGTTGGCAAAGCCCGTTATGGGCACAAGGGTGCCTGCCCCCGCAAAGCGTGCAATGTTATCAAAAATGTGAAGTGCCGTTAAAAGGGCGGCTATGGCTATAAGGGTAACGCTGGTTGCTGTGGAGGAAAGGCTGTCAGAAAGGCTTAAGGATAAATAAAACCCCTTCAGCCATTGCCCCAAAACACAGATTGCACCGCCTGTAACGTATGCCTTTACGGTGTTAAGGACGGTTGAGGATGGCTCCGTTCTTTGCTTTACAAAGCGTGAATACTGGCTTTTTGTCAGTTGCATAAAATCACCTCGGGGTTATTATCAGTAAAACAAAGAAGAATTATGCAACAAAAAAGGACTCCCGATGGAGCCCTTTTATTTGGTTAAGTTAGTTTAAGGTATTTTGAAGGGAAGTGTAGAATCCGGACAAGAGAACCGCAACATAACAGAACACCTGTCCCCTTGTGCTCAACAAAAATAAGCAAGAAGAATGTGCAAAAACAGGCACGTCCCCAATTGCACCTAAGCCTGACTTTTTTAGCTTGTCTTCCTTATGTAGAAAACGTATTTTCTATAGGCTTAGCATAATCAATGTTTTGAATTGTAATATTATACAGCTTTTCAGCTTCTTCCAAAGAAATGATTCTCTTAACTGTATCTTCACCGGAAGAATCGATTAGTGTCAGAGGCTCCTTAAAAAGCGACTTATATTCCCCGATTGTTTGATAGCGTAAATCATCCATGTAGTATTCAGCAGAGCCATACCAACAATAGATTTCCACATTTTCTGTTTTTAAAAGTGTAAGCCGTTCTTTGCCACTTTTTAAATAGGATTTCCATTTTCTTCGTTTTTCGTTTAATCCCACAACATTAAAACCATCAAATTCGCAGATTACGGTATCTTTTAACGTCATATCCTCGTTATTGACTTGATAATTGATACAAAGGGGAAATTCACCGTAGGTAACTGAAGGTGTTGGGGACGAATCAAAAAACAACAATGAATTAATGAACGAACCTATTCCTGAAATTATCCAGGAGCGAAAAACGAAACAAATGATTATTAATATAATGCATAATATCAGAATAAATGTCCTTCGTAAATGCTTCATTGTTTTCTCCCTTCAAAATAATTTAAACACAGGGGGAAGGTTTTGTTGTCCTACAACATTAAGACAGGAGAACCGTCCCCGGGTGTTTCTGGGGACGTGCCTGAAATTGCACGTTTTAAAAATCAGAGAAAGAAATGTGCAAAAACAGACCCGTCCTCATTTGCATTCCAGTTGCACCTTTGGTTAGAAAAATGCCAACACAAATGCACCAATTATTATCTCAATTCCCACGCTAATCATTGCAATTTTATTAATAGTTTCTCCATGTTTTGTTTTACGAATTACTTGCCTGATGCTCGGTTTTCTCCAGCCAAAAACTCCCGAAAATATAAAAACTGCTCCAATCATTGCACCAAAAAGAAATCTGAATATATCATTCATCATACATTTTTACTCCATAATCTTGGAATATTTTTCCATTAATTGCGACATTCGTTCTCTAGCGTCTTTTAGCCATGACCGAAACACAGGGGGAAACACAGGGGGACGGTTCTGTTGTGTTCTGATGAATCTTTTCAACAATCCCCTTGTCTTTCCGTACGATATGTGTTTAGTGTATTATATCACATAATAACGGGGAAATCAATAAGACAAAAAAGGACTCCATCGGGAGTCCTTTTATAATTAAACTAATTTGTATATCTTTACGCCGTGGTGAGGTACGAGGGAATAAACTCTGTCCTCGAATACTGTTTCTTCCTTTGTGAAGAGGTTCTTTGCAGCTGCCTTTTCCATACCGATTAAGGAAAGGGGCGTATCAACTGTCATATCCTTATCGGACATATTGAACTGTGCAAGGTAGCAGGAAGCATCCTTTGTGCTTTTTGCATACCATACAACGGCACCTGCCTCGTCACGGTAAAGCTCGCGGTTATCGGTTGAGAATTTATTAAGGTCAATTAAGTCCTCATTCATCATAAGGCTGTCCGTCCAACTGTCATTCATGGTCATATCGCCACCGAAGAAAAGGGGTGAGCGGAAAATTGACCACAGTGCCATATGAGTCATCTGTTCGTCCTTTGTGAAGCGTGTCCATTCGCCGCCATTGCCGTCGCAAACACGGAGCTTGCCCAAGGGAAGCATATCACAGTCGGGCCATGCACCTTCAATTTTTAAGTTCTGCCAGTTACGGCAACGGTCGAACATATCACGTAAGAGCTCCCACTTGTCCCAGAAGTCGTCCGTCATACGCCACATATTTGCGTGGTCACAAAGGTGCTCCGCACTTCTTAAGGAAGCGGCACCGGGAGAGAGGGAGAGAACCATATCTCTTCCGCATGAGTCGATAGCGTTACGGATTAATTCAACCTCGCCTGCATGATAGGGGCGTGCAATGTCGTCAACCTTTACAAAGTCAACATCCCAGGAAGCATAAAGCTCGAAAAGGGAGTTGTAGTATTCCTGTGCACCATCCTTTGAGGGGTCAACACCGTACATATCTGTGTTCCAGGGGCAGGTAGAGTCCACCCGTGCAATGTCAAGTGCTCTCTTGTCTGTGCCCTTGATGGGGGTGTTCTTCTTTACACATTCACGGGCAATACCGCGGAGAATGTGAATACCGAACTTTAAGCCTAAGGAATGAACATAGTCTGCAAGGGGCTTGAAGCCTGCACCGTCCTTTGATGAGGGGAAGCGGTTTACCGCAGGGATAAGACGGGAGTATTCGTCAAATTCAAGTGCGGTAAAGTCATTATATGTATGGCTTACGGCGTTGGGCTCATACCACTGAATGTCAACAATAACGTATTCCCAGCCGTATTTTTTTAAGTTCTGTGCCATATAGTCGGCATTTTTCCTTACAACCTCCTCGGTTACAGCTGCACCGTAGCAGTCCCAGCTGTTCCAGCCCATGGGAGGAGTTGTACAAAGAGCATGATGATTTCTTTTTTTCATGATAAATCTCCTTAAAATATAGGTTTATACTTGATTTATACCATAGGGAGGGGGCAATGTCAACAACGAGTGAACAGTTTGTTAAAAAAATATTTGCTCTTTACTAAACGGGAAAATAATGATATAATTACCCTCTGGAAGAGGTGAAAATTTATGGCAATTAAATTAAAAAAGTACAGCTTAGGTGAAGAAATTTTCAGCTCCGTTTCCCACGGAGTTGGTGCACTTATGGCAATTGCGGCAACGGTGCTGGTTATTGTTTTTGCGGCTATAAGAGGCAACGTGATGGGTGTTGTGGGCGGTTCAATTTACGGCGGAACAATGATTGTGCTTTACACAATGAGCACCCTTTATCACTCCCTTACAAACCCCACGGCGAAAAAGGTTTTCAGAGTGTTTGACCACTGCTCCATTTTCCTTTTGATTGCAGGCACATATACCCCTTACTGCTTGTGCACCCTCTGGGGTCATGGCGGATTGGGCATTCTTATTGCAATATGGGCCTGTGCAATTTTAGGCATTATTTTAAACGCTATTGCACTTGACAAGTTCAAAACAGTAAGCCTTATATTTTACGTGGTGATGGGCATTGCAATCATATTCAAGCTTCCCACACTTGTAAAGCTTCTGCCTACAGGCGGAATTGTGTTTATGTGCATAGCAGGTGCTGTGTATATTTTAGGCATTATTTTCTATTTGTGGAAGGTTAAATACATGCATGCTATATGGCACTTGTTTGTGCTTGCGGCAAGCATTTGCTTCTTTTTCTCCATTATTTTGTATGTTGTGTAAGAAAACCTTGAAAAAGGCAATAAAATGTGATAAAATGAATCGAATTATATATAACGAAAGGATGAAATTTTGTGATTGATCCGTTACCTGTCGTCACGTTACAGATTGTATTTATTGTTCTTGCCGCACTTTGTAAAGGGGCAAAGACGGCAATTGAAGGCGTTAATGACTACAAAATGAAAGAGCTCAGTAAGGAAGGCAACAAAAAAGCAAAGAGAGTGCTTGGCTTTATGGAAAAGGAAAGCAGGGTGCTTTCGGCACTGAGGGTTGCAGTAAGCGTGTTTACAATTCTGGCAATTACTGTCGGCATAGTTGTAAATTTTGCTTTTGCACTTGATTTTACAGATAACCTCTATCTGGCAATCGGCTTGCTTTCTCTTATTTATGTTACGGTAATAGTTGTTTTTGCCGACATGATGCCAAGGAAAATATGCACTGCAAAGCCCGACGAGTGTGCCCTTGCGATGGCTGCCTTTGTGGGGTTGGTGTGGAATATTTTCAGACCTCTTGCATGGACATATAATCTTCTGGCAAAGCTTTTTGTAGCGCTTTCGGGTAATGACCCCGACGGTGAGGCAGAAAGGGTTACTGAGGACGATGTTATGATGATGGTTGACCTTGGTAGCGAAAAGGGTACCATTGCTCCCGAGGAAAAGGAGCTTATCACAAATATTTTTGAATTTGGCGACAACTCTGCCGCCGATGTTATGACACACCGTAAGGATGTCTGTGTGCTCATGATGGATGAGAATGCGGAGGAATGGGAGGAAAAGGTCCGTGAAAGCGGTTTCTCACGCTTCCCCGTGTGCGGTGAGGACATCGACGATATCGTAGGTGTTGTGTACGCCCGTGAATTGTACGAGTTTTTCTACGATAAGGGCGAGGACATAAAGGAAATTATTCATCAGGCATATGTTGTGCCCGAAACAATTTCTGCAGACGTGCTTTTTTCCAATATGCAGAAGGAAAAAACACATTTTGCCGTTGTTGCCGATGAATACGGCGGCTTTGCAGGTATTGTCACACTTGACGACCTTCTGGGCGAAATTGTGGGTGAAATTGAAAACGAGGAATACGACGAGGATGAAGAGGTTGAAATTGAGGACATTATATCCGTAAGTGAAAACGAATGGGATATAGACGGTCTTACTCCCCTTGAAGAGCTTGCTGAGCTTACGGGAGCAGAGCTTCCCGTGGATGAATTCGACACCTTGTCCGGTCTTGTGCTTCATGCTACAGAGTCTATCCCTGAGGACGGGGCAACCTTTACGGTGGAATCCTGCAACCTTGAAATTAACGTAACAGAATTCAAGGACAGACGTGTTGTGAGAGCAACGGTTAAATTGATCAGGCAGGATGAAACAGAAGAATAAAAACTATAATGGTGGGAAATTGGTTTTTCCCACCATTTATAAACTAAAGAAAAAGGAGGTATTTACGGTGGAAAAGAGAAAAATTGATATAATGCATATGATTCCGGTGCTGTTTTTGTTTCTTGCACCCGTCTTTGCATCATCCTTTGAAAAAACAATTACCGTTTATGCTTCGCTTAGCTTGTTTTCGGTATACCTTGCTTTAAGGATAATAAAGGACGGGGTTATATTTGTAACAAGAAGTGCCTTTTTCCTTTCAATTGCTACGGTATATTCCTTCCTGCAGCTTCTGTGGGTGAGCGACAAGGGTGCTCATACGGCGTTATCGGTGCTGTTTCTTACCACCACAATGGGAAGCCTTATTGTGGCAGAGTATAGAAGGCGGATGGGCAGTGAAGGCTTTAAAAATATGATGCTGAGGCTTGTATATGCGGCATCGGTATTTTATTCGGTGCTGGTAATACTGCATCAGGTGTTTATTGAAAGCAGGTTTTTTGACTGCAGCATGTGCTTTACCAATGGCTCAGGTGCAACAAGTGCATTTATTGCGGTTATAGGCTTAAGTGCAACCTTCGCCCTTTTCGGTAAAAATAAAAAGCATGGTGCCTTTTACCTTGCTGTGCCTCTTATGCTTTATGTACTCATAATGGCAAAGAGCGTTACGGGATACCTGTTTTTCGTATTAAGTGCATTTGCATGGGCAATAACCCACCGCCACAAAAAGGCGGAGGCTTTAACTGCTCTTATGGCAACAGTTGCAGTTGGTGCAATAAATGTTATAAGTGCCGTGGCGGTGCTTTTTACAAACCTCGGGTATTTTAACGGTGCCATAAAGGGGCTTGTGAGCATTTTCGGCATAGGCTGTATGGGCTATAATGCCACAGCGGAAATTATCGGTAAAGGCAGTGCCCTTTCTGATATAACCTTTAACCTTTTCAGCGAGGCATACGGCATTTTCGGCTTTGTTATTATGGCTGTTATGGTTTGGGTGGGCGTAAGGCTTTATAAAAAGGAAAGAAGCTTTGGAAGCCTTATGATGCTTTTCTTTACCGTAGGTGTTATTTTCACTTCCTCTGCCACACTGGCGTTTACCCTGCCTCTTATAGGCATGTATTATGCAGCAGGTGACGAAAGCGTGGACTTTGGCGTGAATAAGTCAGTTGCCCTTGTTATGGCTGTGCCAATACTTACAGGAGCACTTTTCACCTTTGCTCACATTCCCTACGGAATAGGCAAACATCAGTGCGACCTTGGAAAATATGAAAAGGGCGGTGACTGCTACCGTGTTGGTGCTGTCATGGAAATTTTCAATTCCGGGGGCTGGGAGAAGGCATATAAGGCATATTCAAAGGGTGAAAACCGCTCCTATAAGGATGAAATAGAGCTTATTGAAAAGGCTCATAAATTCAATAAGAAGAATTACAGCTACTACCGTGACATGGCAGAGGTTTACACCGCAGAGGGCGACTATTTAAAGGCACTTGAGGTGTGGGATGATATTATCCTGCGCCATGACAGAGAGCAGCTCTATGTTGAGTATGCAAATAAAATACTTGACGTAATGGCAAACTGCCCTCTGGGTCTTGAAAGGACGGAGGAGCTTTTCAATAAAATTGATACATATGCAAAAAAAGCAACAGACAAGGCTGTTGTGTTTGAAATGAATAACATCCTTTCAAAAAGCCAGAAGTATTACGTAAATGCCCGTGAGGGCGGAAGCGTTGTGGGGGATATGTACCCCGAAGAGGATGTGCCGGAGGTAGAATATGAGAGCGGTAGTGCAGAGAGTTAAAGAAGCCTCGGTTGAGGTAGATGGCAAAATAACGGGTGAAATAGGAAAGGGACTTCTCATTCTTTTCGGTGCCGAGGAGGGCGACTGTAAGGAGGATATGGACTACGTTGTGAAAAAATGCGTTAACTTAAGGATTTTTTCTGACGAAGAGGACAAAATGAACCTTTCCGTGAACGACATTGACGGCGAAATTTTAGCGGTAAGCCAGTTTACCCTTTTAGCAGAAATCAAACACGGTAACCGCCCCGGCTTTACAAGGGCAATGAAGCCTGTTGAGGCAGAGGGTATGTATGAGGAATTCTGCAAAAGGTGTGAGGAAGCAACGGGAAAGGCTACAAAAAAGGGCATTTTCGGTGCGGATATGAAGGTTTCTTTAGTAAATGACGGCCCCGTTACAATAATTGTTGACTCAAGAAACAAAATATAGCTTGAAAATAAGAAAAAAGTGATATATAATACTTTATCGCAGTATATAAACTGAAAGGATGAAAAAAATGGCACAGAATAATAACAATAATAATCCCAATCAGCAGAAGACTCGTGAAGAAAAGCTTTTGGAGCTTCGTGCAGAGGGCAGAGACCCCTATGAGGTTACTAAATATGACGTAACTCATTCCATGACATATATTAAGGAACATTTTGAAGAGCTTGAAGGTAAAACGGTTCGTGCAGCAGGCAGGCTTATGGCAAAGAGACGTGCAGGCGGTTTAATGTTTGCAGACGTACTTGACCGTGACGAAAAAATTCAGTTCTACTTAAAGAGAGACGAAATCGGCGAGGACGAGTTCAACCGCTTTAAGCTTGAAATTGACGTATGGGACGTTATCGGTGCAGAGGGCGTTGTTTTCAGAACAGCGGCAGGCGAAATTTCCATTAACGTTACAAGCTTTGTGCTTCTTGCAAAGAACCTTTTCATTCCCGTTAAGGGCAACGAATACGTAAAGAACGAGGTAGCTGACCACGATATCCGCTACCGTCAGAGATATATGGACTTGATTGCAAACCCCTCTGTTCGTGAAACCTTCAAGAAGAGAAGTGCAATTATCCGCGAAATCAGAAACTATCTTGACTCCCGTGATTTCTTAGAGGTTGACACACCCGTGCTTAACTCCATCTCAGGTGGTGCAACAGCACGTCCCTTCATTACACATCACAATGCTCTTGACATTGATATGTACCTTCGTATAGCTACAGAATTGAACCTTAAGAGACTTATCGTTGGCGGTTTAGAGCGAGTTTACGAAATGGGCAGACAGTTCAGAAACGAAGGTATGGACTTAACTCATAACCCCGAATTTACAAGTATTGAAATTTACCAGGCTTATACAGACTACGAAGGCATGATGGAATTAACAGAAGGTCTTATCACACACGTTTGCGAAAAGGTAAACGGTGAAAAGAAGTTCACCTTCAACGGTACAGAAATCAGCCTTGAAGGTCCCTGGGCAAGAATGACAATGAAGGAAGCTGTTAAGAAGTATTCCGGTATTGACTTTGATACAATCACAACAGTGGAGGAAGCAAAGGCTGCACTTAAGGAAGCCGGCATCGAGGTTGAGGGAGACCCCTCTATAGGTGAAATGATTGCTCTTGCATTTGAAGAAAAGGCAGAGGAGCACCTTACAGGTCCCGTATTCATTACGGAATACCCTGTTGAAATTTCTCCCCTTGCAAAGCGTTGCCCCAATAACAAGGCATTTACAGAGCGTTTCGAAGTGTTCGTAATGGGTAAGGAACTGGGTAATGCCTTTTCTGAACTTAACGACCCCTATGACCAGAAGGAACGCTTTGAGGAGCAGGTTAAGGCACTCGAGGCAGGTGACGAGGAAGCAGGCATGATGGACGAGGACTATATCAATGCTCTCCGTTACGGTATGCCTCCCACAGGCGGTGTTGGTATCGGTATTGACCGACTTGTTATGTTCTTAACAGACAATACATCTATCCGTGACGTAATCTTGTTCCCCACAATGAAGCCTCTCTCCGACAAGTAAGATTGCAACGCAATCCGGGCGAGTCGGTAGCGAGTAAAAAGGCATGTGGCTACATGCACGAGCGAAGAGGGCAAATCCAGCGGAGCGAGACTTTCTTCCGACGAAACAATCAAAGAAAGGCGAGCGGAGTCGGAGAAGCCGGCTCCGACAAACAAATTTATGAAAACGTGGCATAAAGCGGCACTTATCATAATAGTAATTGTGGGAGTGCTCATATCGGTAAAAAGCTGTGTTGACAGAAAGAACCCCGATATTACCATGGCGTATATCGGCGATGGCTTTCTTGACCGGGAGGCATTTGAAGAAAATAAGGATATTGTCCTTAACAGTGTTGCCTCCGACATAAACGGCGACGGAGAATTCAATGCAGATATGATGGAAATTTCCTTCAATGAGTCACTTACAGAAGCTGACAGGCAGAACTCCGGAAGAAAGCTTACAAATGCCCTGGGTGCAGGGGTTGCCCGCATTTACTTCATTGAGGGTAAGTATCTTATGAATAACGCCTCAAGCGGTGTTTTTGAAGATATATCCCGCTTTGGTGACGGGTTCAAAAATGCCTCGGGTGAGGTTGTGGGCATAGCAATAACGGGCAACGAGGTGGCAGAAAGCCTCGGTGTTGACACAAAAGGTGATATTTACCTGGCAGTGAGGGTAGTTAGTGAAATTGATGCCCTTACCGACAAAAATATTGAAAAAAAGCATGCTTTGGCAATGGATATTGCTGAATATATATTAAATTAAAGAAAAGAGGTATGTGAAATGACAGAAGCAGCAACAGGTGCAGCAGCAGGCGGTGCAATGGGTGGTCTCAGCGGAACAGTTATTTATCTTGTTCTCATGATTGTATTTTTCTACTTTGTTCTTATCCGTCCCCAGAAGAAGAGAGAAAAGCAGACAAGAATGATGCTCAACGACATGCGTCCCGGCGATGAAATTATCACAATCGGCGGTATTATGGGTAACATTGTTTCCATTAAGGAAGACCGCGTTGTTATTGAAACAGGTGCAAACAGAACAAAGCTCACTTTTGAAAAGAGCGCAATCAAGAGCGTGCTCACAGTTCACGAGGACGAAGACGAGTACGAAATCGAAGAGGAAGAATAATCAAAAATGAGTGGGGCTTTTGTTCCACTCATTTTTAATTAATGAGGAAATGAAAATGGCAAGTTTTGGTGAAAGACTTAATTCTCTTATGCAGTCCGCAGGGCTTAAGGAAGAAAACATGGTATACCTTTTGGGCATAAGCAGTCAGAGGCTTGAAAACCTGCTCACGGGCTACAGCGAAGCAGACGTAACCCTTGTTGAAAGGGTAGCTTCAATTTTTGATGTAGCTCCCTCCTATGCGGCAGGACTCAGCGACAAAAAAGAAGTGGCTGAGGCAAACGCACGTGAAATATTTGTGGCAGAAAGGCTTGACCCCGTAAGCGGAATGATGCGCCTTAAGGATGTTACGGAAAGCATTTATATTGATAAAAGCGAGCTTCACGGCAAGGACTACATAGGGCTTAAGGTGAAGGACGACAGCATGGCAAAGGCGCGTATATTTGAAGGCGATACTGTTGTTGTACGCAGACAACAGTTTGCCGATAGCGGCAACGTGGTTGCAGTGCTTATGGAGGACGGAAGCTACATTATCCGCCGTTACAGCCGTAAGGGCAATATTGTGACCTTAACTTGTGAGGGCGACGGCATTAAATATCCGCCCATTAAGGTTGACACAAAAGAGGAAACCTTGAGGATAATAGGCAGGGTTACAGAGCTGAGAGTAAGTTTTTAAAAATTTTTATAAAAAAGGCTTGCAATAGATAATAAAGTGTGTTAATATGTTATGGCAAATTATAAAAGCGGTCCTCTGCAGAACCTTCGTACGAACGCTTAAAACAAGAAAGGAAGTGTAACGATGGATATTTTAAAGTCTATCACACAGGATCAGCTCAGATCCGACCTTCCCGAACTTAACATTGGTGATACAGTTAAGCTTTATGTTAAGGTAAAAGAAGGTGCTAAGGAGAGAATCCAGATGTTCGAAGGAACAATCATCTCCAAGAAGCATGGCGGTATTTCCGAAACATTTACAGTAAGAAGAGTTTCTTACGGTGTAGGTGTTGAA
>JAFSGW010000084.1 GCA_017440585.1 Clostridia bacterium
ATCGATAAAGCTAACTGAGGAGATGTTAAAATCGCCCAGACCGCAAAAAGGCGAAAGCAAAGGCTGAAATAAATTATCAGGCATTTTCAATAGCTTTAAATTTTTATTAAAGTAGAAAACATCGCATTTATAGCGATGTTTTTCTCTTATTTTATGCCTTTTTGCTATCGACAAACCTCACCTCTCGAAGTACCTTTGTACGTCTTCGGGTTCGGTTTGTCAATTCTGAACAATTTTTCCTATCTCCTCGCAAAACTGAATTAATTGGCGTGGGTTTTTCCAATTTTTTGTGTATATATTTGTAGAAGGAGGCGATAACATGCACGAAACGGAAATTATAAATCAAATACAAATCCGTAACGAAGAAGGCTTAACCAATTTAATTACATACTATTCTCCCCTCATAAAATATGTTATCGCACCTATCCTCCCTCAAGATGGGGACAGAGAGGAGTGCTTCAATGAGGTTATAATGCGGATATGGGACAAAATTGACCTTTTTGACCCATACCGTGGCTCCTTTAAAGCCTACATTACAGCCATAGCACGTAACTGTGCATTAAACCGCACCCGTGGCTCACACGCAGACATTTTTGAGCCCCTTACAGACACCGTCCCCTCCCCTGAAATGTCGCCCGAGGAGGTGCTTATCAAAAAGGAGGAGCAGAAAAGGCTTCTTTCTGCACTGGATGCTCTTTCCCCTAAGGATAAAGCCCTTTTTTACAGAAAGTATTACTACCTTCAGTCAACAATGCAGATAGCCCGTGAAACAAAGCTTTCACCACGTGCCGTAGAGGGCAGGCTGTACCGCATTAAAAAACGCCTTCAAAAAATTATCGGAGGTGAATTTTATGAATAACTACAATGAATTCTTATATCTGCCTCCCGAGGATGTGGTATCGGGCGTGAATCCCTTTTCCAAAGCACTCCGCAGTATTCTGGCAGGGTTTGCCCTCTGGATAATAAAGCTTAATTTTATTAATCTTAATTACATTCTGCCTCTTTTAGGCATACTTCTTATCTTTACGGGCTTCCGCTCCTTAAGAAAAGAAAACAAGTGGTTTTCAGCCTGCTTTTTCATAAGCATTTTTCTTCTTTTTGAATTTTCATCATCCCTTATAATAAACACAACCATTTATCATAAGGAAATCTACAGCATGCCCTTTATGACGGTATTGAGCGTTGTGAGCATATTTCTTTCCTTTGCTCTTTTCTTCGCCTTTGGCGAAGGCATAAAGGCTGTACAGAAAAAGGCCGACCTGCCACAGGGTGCAGGCGGTATAAAGGCACTTATTACATGGTATGCAGTTTTATGTGCCCTTGCACTCCTTAACTATAAGGGCATAATCATAGGCATAATAATGGTTGTTGCCTTTATATTCATCCTAATAAGCCTTTATGACCTTTCAAAAGCCCTTGATGAGGCAGGCTACACCATCACCCCTCCCGTGCTTAAAGTTCCCAACTGGCTCATATGCTCCCTCATTTCATTCACGATAGTGGCAGGCGGTATATGCAGCTATGCAATATGGGGCAAATATAATATGCAGTGGGAGGAGCACACACCTCCCGAGGCAGAAAGCACAAAACTGCACCTTGCATCCCTCGGCTTCCCGAAGGAAGTTTTAAATGACCTTACTGCATCTGACCTTATTGACTGCTCCGACGCACTTGATGTAAAAACAGTAACCAAGCTTCATCCAATGAATAAAGGCAGAAAGGTGACAACCACAGAAATCATCTCCGGGCGTAAAACCTATATCCACTCAACGGTCTATGACCAAAAAGAGCTGCTCTTGACATCAGTTGCGGTAAAGCTTCCCGGTGAGCGTGAAACATGGAAGGTTTTCCACCACTTCAGGTGGGAAATAACGCCTCAATTTTACGGCACGGAATGCATCCGCATTATCCCTGCCTACACCTATGGCTACAATCACGGTTGGAGCGATGGAGGCAACATATCCGCTCAGCTGCTCTATGACCTTGACAGCGTGACATATGCCTCATCCTTCCACTTATTGGGTAAGCAAATCCGCACTGCAGACGATATGTTCTTCGGGGAAAGCACCTCCGAGGATATTTACGGAGCCTTTTCCTTCCCATGTAACGGCACAAATCACCGTGGCTATATCTGTTACACAACAGCTGTCAACCAGCCGGGCTGGATGTTCTCCTCGTGGATTGATTATTCCCATAAGCTTCCCTGTGTTGAATATCCCAATGAAACCGCCCTTGACAACACCCTTAAAGGCTTCCTTGATAAATCCGATGCATTTATTTCCGCACAGGATGCATTACAGTTTCGTCCATAAAATGACAAAATACAAAACCGAGTGGAATTAATCCCACTCGGTTTTGTCCTGTTTAGGCAAACTGTGTCGCATCACAGAATCATGTCGCAATATTATTTTACTCAATTTTTGAGTAAATGTCAATACTCAATTTATGAGTATGTTATCCTTATATAAAGATTATGTAAGGATTTGATTTTATGGATTATAGGACGAGATTAAAAAATTTAAGAGAAGACAATGACTTTACTCAAGCTCAAATTGGCGAATTGATAAAAAAATCGCAACAAGGCTACAACCACATAGAAACCGGCAGAGCTGAATTAAAAATTGAAGATTTAGCCATACTATGCAATTTTTACAAAGTCTCTGCTGACTATATAATTGGTCTCACCGACGAAAAGAATCCCCACCCTAAAAAATGAGGTCATACTATGCCTAACCGTAAAACAATCAGATTAAAGAATTTTGATTATTCATCTCCCGGTGCTTATTTTATAACCATCTGCACTAAAGACCGCAAAGAAATTTTATCTCACATTGTAGGGACCG
>JAFSGW010000085.1 GCA_017440585.1 Clostridia bacterium
GTATGAAAAATTAAAGATTTCTTTATGGAAAGAATACGAGCATAATCGAGATGCTTATACAAACGCAAAGACCGAGTTCGTAAAGAAATATACGGAAAAAGCAAAAGCTTTTTATGGTAATAGGTATTGATAAATTCCAATTTGTCGAACAGATTGGGTGTTAATCTTGGTGTGAGTTTGGTGCTAATTTGGTGCAACATTCTATGAGGCAGTACCCAAAATATCAAACGATATGCGATTACGCCCCCACAATATCCCACGATATGAGCGTTATACACGATATAAAACGCTGTGAAACGCCAATGCAAAAACTCCAAGAGATAACAGAATACACTATGTTTTCTACAGCAGGTTCCTTCGGAGCCTGCTGTTTCTCTTACTTCGCAATTTTACTGCACAAAAACCGCTTCAATATTCAGCATAGAAATGATGAAGAATGCAGAAAAGCACTCCGACGACGTACTTTGTGTACTTCGAGGAGTGCTTTTCTGTGTTATTCGCATTTATAGGCGAATATTTATTCAACGATTTCAACAGCAACCTTTTTGCCGTCCTTGTTTGCAGCAGCCTTCATAACTGTTCTGATGGCCTTTGCAATTCTGCCCTGGCGGCCGATAACCTTACCCATATCGCTGGATGCAACCTTCAAGGAAAGAAGGATTTCGCCGTCTTCCTTTTCAGTTTCTGTAATTTCAACATCCATGGGGTTATCTACCAAGGGAAGAACTATTACCTTTAAAAGTTCTTTCATTGTAGTAATCCTTTCGCTCAGTCAATTTTGATGAAAAATCGTTCAGATTGTCTCTTTGGTCATCGGGTGCTGTGCTATCTGCACCGCCCCGAGGGCTAAAGTGGCAAGATGGACGGTTTTGCGCAAAATTTTAGCCAATGATACCCTTCTTCTTGAGTAATACCTTAACTGTATCTGTGGGCTGAGCACCCTTAGCCATCCAGCTCTTAACCTTGTCAGCATCAACTGTGAATGTGGAGGGTTCTGTCATAGGATTGTAAGTACCTACTTCTTCGATGAATCTGCCGTCACGGGGATAACGGGAATCTGCTACTACTACACGGTAGAAAGGAGCCTTCTTAGCACCCATTCTTCTGAGTCTGATTTTTACTGCCATTTTAATACACCTCTTAAAATAATTTTTTTATAATAAACCAGGTTTAATTCCTGAATTTAAAACGGTAATCTCATTTTTTTGAGCTTTTTGGGGTCAGAGAACATTTTCATCATCTTCCTCATCTGCTCAAACTGCTTTAAAAGCTGGTTAACCTCGGCAACCTCAACGCCACTGCCCTTTGCAATACGCTGTTTTCTGCTGTGGTTAATAATTTCGGGCTTTTCCCTTTCCTTTTGTGTCATTGACTTGATAATGGCTTCAATGTGTGCCATTTTCTTTTCGTCAATTTTTGCATTCTTAAGTGCCTTGGAGTCAACTCCCGGCAAAAGCTTAAGCATGTTTTCCAGAGGGCCCATATTTTTCATCTGCTCCAGCTGGTCAAGATAATCGTTAAGATCAAAGGTCTGCTCCTTGATTTTCTTTTCCAGCTCCATAGCCTTTTTCTCGTCGATGGCTTCCTGAGCCTTATCAATAAGGCTTAAAACGTCACCCATGCCGAGAATTCGTGACGCCATTCTGTCGGGATGGAAGGGCTCAAGGTCTGTGAGCTTTTCGCCCATACCTGCAAACTTTATGGGCTTGCCGGTTACAGCCTTAACGCTCAGTGCCGCACCGCCACGGGTGTCACCGTCAAGCTTTGTAAGAACAATTGCATCAATGCCAAGCTGTTCATTAAAGCTTTCTGCCACATTCACAGCATCCTGACCTGCCATTGCATCAATGACAAGCAGTATTTCTGCAGGATGTGTTTCATTTTTTATATCAACAAGCTCGCCCATAAGAGCTTCGTCTATATGAAGGCGACCTGCCGTATCCAGAATAATTGTATCGTATTTGGATAAATCGCATGTTGAAACTGCTTTTTTAGCAATGTTTACGGGGCTTTTTTCCTCATAGTCCGCATACACGTCACAGCCTACCTGACCGCCTACCACCTCAAGCTGCTTTATAGCCGCAGGGCGGTACACGTCACAGCCCACAAGAAGCACCCTTTTGCCGTTCTTTTTTAAGAGTGCACCAAGCTTTGCAGAGGTTGTTGTTTTACCTGCACCCTGTAAACCAACCATCATGTAAACCGTGGGAGGCTTGGAGGAAACGGTGAGTTTGGATTGATTGCCGCCCATAAGCTCCGTAAGCTCGTCACGAACTATTTTAATAATCTGCTGACCGGGAGTGAGGCTTTCTAAAACCTGGCTTCCCACAGCCTTTTCAAAGACCTTCTTTTCAAAATCCTTAACAACTCTGAAGCTGACGTCTGCCTCTAAAAGTGCAAGCCTTACTTCACGCATTGCCTCCTTAAGGTCTTTTTCGGAAACCTTGCCCTTGCCCGTAAGCTTTTTAAACGTATTCTGCAGTTTTTCGCCGAGGGATTCAAAAGCCATTTTGTTTCTCCTTTATCTGAGTTTGTGCGCCGTGTCAATTATGTTGCCTGCAAGTGTTTCAATGCTTTTATTGAGCTTGGCATTACAGCTTCTTATTTTTTCCGCATCTGCTTCAATACGGTCAATAAGCTTCATTTTTGCCTGCAAAGAAAGCTTTTCCTCGTAAAAGTCAAGCATTTCCTCTGCCCTTTTGATAAAGTCCCTCACTCCCTGACGGCTTATGCCCGTGTTTTCGGCAATTTCGCCCAAGGAAAGGTCCTCATCGTAGTAATATTCCATTGTTGCAAGCTGTTTTTCTGTTAAAAGTGCACCGTATATTGATAAAAGTGCACTGTATTTAAGATTTTTTTCCATAACTGACGCTCCTTGTAAAGTCATTTAACTTTACACCTTTGCTATTTTACACGATTTATACCCCCTTGTCAATAGTTTTTTTGCAAAAATTTTAAGCTGTTGCATATTACGACAACATTTGATATAATTAATTTAATAAATTTCAGAGAGAAGGTTTATTATGGATTCTCTTACAGTTAAATCTTTTGCAAAAATCAATCTTTCATTAGATGTTTTAGGCACACTTGAAAACGGCTATCATGAGGTTAAAATGGTTATGCAGACCGTTTCCCTCTACGACATTGTGGAGCTTACAAAGCAGGAGGATGGCATCAGCTTAAGCTGTTCATTGAAGTTTCTGCCCACAGGCAGGGAAAACCTTGCCTACCGTGCCGCAGAGGCATTTTTTGCGGAAACGGGCATTGAGGGAGGCGTTAAAATCTTCCTTAAGAAGCACATTCCCGTTGGTGCAGGCTTAGCAGGAGGCTCCTCAAATGCGGCTGCTGTGCTTACCGGACTTAACCGTCTTTACGAGGCAGGGCTTTCCACAAGAAGGCTTTGCGAAATAGGCACCGCCTTAGGTGCAGACGTGCCCTACTGCATTATAGGCGGAACACGCCTTGCGGAGGGCATTGGCGAAAAACTCTCTCCCCTTCCGCCCCTTCCTGCCTGCCACATTGTTCTTGTAAAGCCCTCCTTCTCCATATCCACGAAATGGGTTTACGATAATATCGATGCATGCCCCGACATTGTGCATCCCCCTACGGACAATCTTATCGAGGCACTTAAAGAGGGCGACTTATATAAAATGTGCGAAAACATGGGCAACGTGCTTGAGGATGTAAGCATAGCACACTACCCCGTTCTTACCCGTGTTAAGGAGGACCTTGTCGCCTTGGGTGCAATAGCTTCCCAGATGTCGGGCTCAGGCCCCACAGTGTTCGGCATTTTTGACGATGAGGAAAAGGCACGGAATGCCAAGGAAGTTTTATGGAAAAAATATAAAACGGCATATGTGTGCCGTGGGGTAAATTCCTTTAACAGAAGACGATAGGAGCTTACAGGTTTTTATGCAGATTTCAGAGTTTTTCAATATTTTCAACCTTTCACATCCCAATATGGACAAGGTGAACTACTTTGTGCATTGTCATGACTATAACAATGCAAAGAAGGAGCTTCTCCGCTACTTTATTCAGCGTAAGGAAAACTTTCTTTCCACGGGGGAAGCTATAGGGGAAAAGGACAGGAACTTTCCTTTAGCCTACATTTCACGTCACGGCATTCTGTCAGGGCCCAACGAGGCAGACTGCTATCTGTCCTCTCTTTTTGTAGCCCCCACGGAGGATTATACCTCGCTTGATATAATGCCCTTTCTTGAAAAGGACCTCTCCTTTATGATAATGAGCAGGCAAAAGGAAAAGGATGGTGCACTTATGTACTCCCCCTCCTCAATTTTTCCGCCTCACGTTATTTTAACGGGTGCCGACGGCAGTGAAACAAAAGTTATGGCATCAAAGCATGCCTATATTTCAACACGTGACCCCTCTGCACCACTTGCAGGGGAGGACATTTACGACATATGTGAGGAAAGCGACGACCCGCTCATCCCCTTTGGGGTAAGCACGGGCAGAGTGTATATGGCGTTCGATTTTTCCCGTGTTGACCTTAAGAGTGTTACGTCGGCACGCTTTTCGGCACGCTTTTCTGTCCCGAAGGGCAAAACAAAGGAGCTTCTCATATTCCGCATAAGCGACAAATCCTGGGACAGTTCACTTTCCTGGAGCAAGGTCAAGGGCAACGTCTATTCCTGGGAAAACTCCCCCACGGGTCCCGAATGGACATCCCCGGAGGGAAGTGACAGCGAATATTTAAACGTCACCTGTCGCTTCTGGTTTGCACGCCCAATGGCGTATCAGTATCTTTCCGATGTTGAAAAAAATAAAATATACGGCGAAAAGCTTTTATTCCTTATGGATGCCTTCTCAAAAAAGAAGGAGGGCGGCTTCAACCGTGTGCTTGAAACAGGTGAACGCCTTTCAAACTTCACCGCCGTATTGAATGCCCTTATTGACACCCCTGTTATGACGCCGGATTACCTTGTTTCTATCCTTCACATGATGTATAAGGACATGAAGCACCTTTTTGAAAACCCGGATTTAGGCTGGAGCAACTGGGCTGTTGTACGTACAAGCGGTCTTTCCAAAGCAATTGACTTTCTGCCCGAATTAAAGGAGCACGAAAAATGGAAGAGTGCCGCACGTGGCATTATGAACACCCTTTTCGACAAAATGTATTCCCCTGATTTTTCCTTCCGCGAGGCAGGGCTTGCATATTCCTTCTGGTGTACCGACCTTTTTGCCTCGGCAGTAAAGTTTGCACATATGAATAATGACCCCTACAGCGCATTTATGAGAAGCCGTATTGAAAAGGCTTTCGATGCCTCTCTTGACCTTATTTACCCAAACCTTTACGACACCAATGTGGGCGATTCAAACTACACAAGTAAGCTCGGCTACCTTAAGGCAGTGGGCGAAATGTTCCCCACGAAAAAGTATAAAGCCCTTACAGAGGGCAAAAATGTTCCCGATGTGCCCCTTTGTGTGCACTACCCCTACTCGGGCAGTGTAATTATGCGAAACAGCTTTGCCAAGGAGGAGGCAATGTATCTTGCAATGCATTCCATCCCCTTTGACGGTCATGCTCACAACGACATAGGAAACATTATTTTCTATGCATATAACCGTCCCCTTTTGGTGGATACAGGCCGTTACGGCTACTCTCATGGGGAAATTTCCGCACACCTTAAAACGGCGGCGGCACATAACACTGTTGAAATTGAAAATGCTTCAAACCTGCCCCATTCCATGAGCGGGGCTGAAATAACCTCCTTTGTTGCAAACCCACGGTTTTGCTTTGCCGAAAGTGTGGCAAAGCCCTTTAAGGATATTGAGGCAACACATAAAAGGCGTGTTCTCTTCTTAAAGAAGGAAGGCTTTGCAATTGTTTCTGACTATGTCGCAACAGATACCCCTGCCTTAAGGTTCAATCAGAACTGGCATTTTATGCCTCTCTCAAATCCTGAATGTGACTATAACAATCACATAAGCACTCTCTTTGAAGAGGGCAACATAACACTTGTGTGCCCCGATGCGGACACTGCCGAAATAAAAGAGGATATTTTCTCCTCCGGCTACGGCATGGCAGAGGCAAGCAATATGGCAACCTTTACAAAGTACGGTCAGTCAGCTTCCATGACAACGCTTCTTCTTCCCTGGAAGGATGAGAAAAAGCGAGTGTCCTCCTACAGCACAACACCCGAGGATTTAACCTCATCCTCTGCAGTTTTTGACATTGAAACGGACCGCTGTGTGTTCTATGTTAAAAACGATGCTCCGGGAAGGTTTTTGGACTGCTCCTTTGACGGCGATATGGCATTTATAAAAAATGGTGCCTTCTACATTTCGGGCGGTAAAACACTTACGGTAAATTCCACCGAGGTAATAGACTGCCCTGCTCCTGTAAAGGATATGTACATGCACATTGCATCGGGTATTATTGAAATTGAGTCCAATTCACTAACACCCTGCACAAAGCGTGAGGAGGCAATTAAAATTTATGCCCCCAAAACAACACACGTGCTTTTAAACGGTGAATCTATCCCCTTCACCTTGTATTCAGATTATGTTTATGCAGTAAAAGTAAAAGAATAAGCGTGTCAGCCGACACGCTTATTTAATCGTGTCGAAAAATCGACACGGGACAAAAAATCTTGCCGAGGACAATATTTTTTGTCTGTATTTTATAGGGAACAAAGTGCCAATTTCTCGTGCAAGGGGCTTGCGAGCCCCCTAAAATCGGCACTTTCGGAGGGAACCGAACCCGAGTGCTGCCGGTGGCAGATGAAACGAGGGTGTAGGGCTGTGCAGCGGTCAGCAAGTGGAGCATGAAATGCAACAATGCTGGGCACCGCAAACGGGTTCATTTTGAATACGATAGCCCCTCCGATTTTATTCGGGGAACCTTCTTCCCCGAGCCCTTCGCATTAGTGCGAAATTTTAGGTTTATCGCCAGTAAAAGCAAAATGTTTTTTCATTACAAATGTCTTCACACTTGTTGCTCCTTCAATTTTTTCAGTTTCCTTCCATTCGCCGTATTCATCAAAGGTGGGGGTATAGCTTTTTTTTGCTAAAACCATATCACCCTTATAAAAAACTGCCAGAACTCTGCAACCCGTGTCCTTATTATACCTTTTAAGCCTTAAATTAAAGCCGTCCTTTACCTTGCTCGCCTTAACAGTTTCAAAGTCCTCCTCTGTCATAAAGGCGTTCACGCACCAGTTTGCATCTATACCCCTCCACTCATGCACGCTGCCACTGCCCTTTAAGTGCGACCAGTATGTAACGGAAGGAACAAATTCCTCTCCGCTTCCTACATTGTTTCCCGAAGGCAGAAGAATGTCGCATTTTTCCGGAATGGTATATCTTACATAAATATCAAACCTGCCCTTTGAGTAAACAGGCGCCTTAAGGTATAGCATATAGTAACCGTTGTTTTCAAATTTTAAAAGCTTTCTCTCCTTGCCCGTTTCAACATCAATGAGTGTTTCGCTTTTCTCTTTAAACTGTGCACGGGTGAACTTTTTAAGCTCATCGCCCGGCTCTGTGTCAATAAGTATCTCCATGTAGGGGTTTGTATCGCATACATAAATCCCCACGGCGTTTATAAGCCCTTCTTTTTCAAAGCGGTTCACTGCGCATACTCCGTAGGCGGTACCCGGAAACCTCACGCTTCCCATCATGCCTCTTAGGGTATGAGTCACAGCATGGTATTCACCTGTTTTTTCCATATCGTAAACTGTTGCATTCTGGCATATGGTAGGCTCCATATAAGATATATACTCGTATCCATTGTCGCCAAAATCTGTGCCCCAGCTATTTTTTATAATCCACGCCCCATCCTCGGGGGTATATTTCTCCCCGTCAAAGGAGAAAGGCGTGCTTTTGAAGTTTTCGTGGGAATATTCATCATCCCAGCCCACAATGAGCACCGTATGATTGCTTGCCCTGTCAAAGCGATAGCCCGAAGAGGAAACCGTAACAAAGTTTCCGTCGGGTGTTTTTTTATTTATATAGTCCTCCCAGGGCACACAGTAGGATGCAGTTTCCTTATTGTAATAGTTATGGGAGCCTTTTTCATAGCCGTAATAGGAAACTGCCACTCCGCCGTATTCCTTTACGGCTTTTTTTATTTTATCAATAATCTCAGTCCTCTTGCCATAGGTTATAACGCCCGTTTTGTCATCACAGAGGGCGTAGCTGCTGCCCTCATCTCTCTTTGTTAAAAACTGTGCCTTTGTAAGGGTTGCCCTCTTTTTAAAAAGCGGAAGCATGCGGTAAAGAGAGCTGTTTTCAAGGTATGCCTTGTGCATACTTTCGGTATAATCAGAGGATAAAACAGGTCCCGAAGCAAAGCTTCCGGTAAGGTATGCCACTGCACTTTCACGGTTACCGCCCGCCTCGTGGGAGCGTGTAAATCTCTTATAGGGCATTTTGTCAATTCTGTTTATTGCCGCTGCCATATGAAGCTCCGAAAAAAGGCTTTCTTCACGTGAAAAATCAGCCCCGTCCTTTTTAACCATGGAATGCTCCAGGGCATCAGTTGCCGCAAAGCTCCAGCAATCAGGATTCTTTTTCTGGTCCCTTACGGGTGGAAAGGGCAAATTCAACTTATCGGAATTAAAGCTTTCGGCAAAAACAAAAGAAGGGAGCGCAAGGATACAGATTAAAACAGCTACAACTACCTTTTTAACCATATCCTTACGCTCCCTTACAGTTTTTTAAAACAAACCCTTTTTAATTTTAATTTCCGTGCACTTAAAGCCCGTTCTTTCTACACAATCGGAAAGAGCCGAATCAATAACGTTACCCTGAAGCTTCAGCACAGCACATTTCTTTTTAAGGTCAATCTTGCAGGAATCCACGCCTACCATGTTTTCAAAGGCTTCCTTCATGCTCTTGGCACAGCCCTCACACATCATACCTTCAATGTAAACTATCTTCTTCATCTTCTCACCATCCATACATATTTACTTCACTATATCATATTTTCCTTTTAATTTCAATATAATTATATAAGGTTTTGGAGTGAGTTTTTTTGATCGGTATATTTCACATTCACCCTCTGACAATCCCCGTATTTATCCTCATAGGGCTCACGCCTTACGGGAAAGGGTATTTCATTCTTTATTTTTTCATTTTTCTTCACGAGCTTACCCACATGGCAGTAAGCCTTTTTTTGAAGGAGAAGGTCGTTTCTGTAAGCCTTTATCCCTGGGGCTGCAGTTTAAACCTTAAATCTTTCCCCGAAAGGCACAGCATGGTTTTAATCCTTCTTGCAGGTCCCCTTTTTAATCTCCTGATGTATTTTCTGGGCATATATCCTATGGAAAATTTGTCTCTTGCACTTTTTAACCTTTTCCCCGTGATGCCCCTTGACGGAGGAGGGATTGTGAACGCACTTTTCGGCAAAAGGGCGTTTTTTGTTTCCCTTTTCTTTGTACTTTTTGCAATAGCTCTGTGCCTCAAGTGCCACCTTCCGCCCTATCTTCCCATAGCTCTGGCAGTAATTTTAATCACGGGCGAGAAAAACCGCATGGACAAAAACATAAACTTTAAAATCACGGCATTTTTTAAGGGTGAAAAGTAATCTTTTTGTTGAAAAGCAGGCAGAAAAATTATATAATATAGTCTGTGAAATTATGAGGAAAGGAATGTTTGTATGCTCAGCATAGATAATATATTAAAAAACGTACAGAAGCCCAGTGCATACACAGGCGGTGAACTGAACAGTATAGTTAAAGACCCCAAGGAAGTCCGCATCCGCTACGGCTTCTGTTTTCCTGACACCTACGAGGTTGGCATGAGCCATTTAGGCATGAAAATACTTTACCACGTTTTAAACCGGCGTCCCGACACCTGGTGCGAAAGGGTTTTTGCCCCCTGGGTAGATATGGAAGAGGAAATGAGAAAAACAAACACACCTCTTTTTGCCCTTGAAAGCCGTGAAAGTGTACGCCATTTTGACTTTTTGGGTTTCACCCTTCAGTATGAAATGAGCTACACCAACATTTTGAATATGCTGGATTTGGCAGGCGTGCCCCTTCTTGCAAGCGAACGAGGCGAGGGTGACCCCTTTGTAAATGCAGGCGGTCCCTGTGCCTATAACCCCGAGCCCTTGGCTGAAATATGTGACTTTTTCACTATGGGTGAAGGCGAAGAGGTAATAAATGAGCTGATGGATGCCTATATTGAATGGCAGAACGAAGGCGGTAAAAGGATTGACTATTTAAAGAAAATTGCAAAAATTGAAGGTATTTACGTTCCCTGCCTTTATGATGTGGAATATAACGAAGACGGCACAATAAAAGCCTTCACACCCAACTGCCCCGAGGCACCCGAAAAGGTCAGAAAGCGTATTATAGAAGAGCTTGATACCGTTACCTTCCCCGACAAGTTCATTGTGCCCTATACAAACATTGTTCATGACCGTATATCCATCGAGGTTTTCCGTGGCTGTATACGTGGTTGCCGTTTTTGTCAGGCAGGCATGATTTACCGCCCCGTAAGGGAAAAGAGCTACAAAACCTTAACGGAGGATGCAATAAAGCTTATTAACTCCACAGGCTACGAAGAGCTTTCTCTCTGCTCACTTTCCACAAGTGACTATACGGAGTTCCCCGAGCTTGCCAACGAGCTTTTAAAGGTTACCGAAAAGGAAAAGATAGGTCTTTCCCTGCCCTCCTTACGAGTGGACAACTTCTCTATTGATTTAATGGAAAAGGTGCAGAAGGTACGTAAGAGCGGTTTAACCTTTGCCCCCGAGGCAGGCACACAGAGAATGCGTGACGTTATCAATAAAAACGTTACCGAGGAGGATTTACTCCGCAGTGCACGCCTTGCCTTTGAAGGCGGATGGACAACCATCAAGCTTTACTTTATGATAGGGCTCCCCTATGAAACCGATGAGGACATTTTAGGCATTGCCGACCTTGCGCATAAGGTTGTTGAGGAATACTACAAGGTAAGCAAAAACAAAAAACGTCCCCCCAGTGTAAATATAGGCGTTTCGAGCTTTGTTCCCAAGCCCTTCACCCCCTTTGAGTGGGCGGGGCAGAACACACGTGAGGAATTGAGAAGAAAGCAGCAGCTTTTAAAGAATGCCATCACAAACCGCCACGTTAAGTACAGCTACCACGAAAGCGAAGTAAGCGTGCTTGAGGGTATTTTTGCACGTGGTGACAGAAGGCTTAACCGTGTTCTTATTGAGGCTCACCGTTTAGGCTGTAAGTTTGACTCATGGAACGAAACCTTCTCGCCTGAATTGTGGCAGAAAGCATTTGACAATGCAAAGGTTGACCGCACCTTCTATACCAGAGAGAGAGAATACAGTGACCTTTTCCCCTGGGATTTTGTGGACATCGGCGTAACGAAGGACTTCCTCATGCGTGAAAATGAAAAGGCAAAGGAAGCCTCAACCACACCCAACTGCCGTGAAAAATGCTCCGCCTGCGGTGCAAACACTCTTTGCAAAGGAGGAAAATGCAGTGTTACAAAATAAGCCTTTCTATGCCCGCTACAGAAAGTGCGGCAGAGCAAAATACATTTCTCATCTTGACATGGTAAGGGTTTTCAACCGTGTTTTCCGCCGTGGCAATATCCCCGTTGCATATTCCGAGGGCTTTAACCCTCACCCCAAAATTTCCTTCGCTCTTCCCTTGTCTGTTTTTTATGAAAGCGAATGCGAAATTATGCTTTTTGCCGTAAGCGAGGATGTAACAGCCGAAGAGCTTTTTAACCGCTTTAAGCCCGTTATGCCCGAAGGGCTTGAAATTATAGAGGTTTGTGAAGGTAAGCCCGAGGTAAAAAAGCTTTCCTACTGTCTTTACAACGTATACTGCAGCCTTCCCGCAGAAAAGGAGCTTGAAGCTTTTCTTGCCCTTCCTTCTATGGTTGTGCCCAAGAAAACAAAAAGCGGTATAAAGGATACAGACATAAGAGGCGACATTACAGACATTAAGCTTGAGGACGGCTATATGACAATGCTCCTTAGTGCAGGAAGCAATGCAAACCTTAAGCCCGACGTTGTTATAAAGGCAATGAATAAATATATCGAAAACTTTGATGCAGGTGACTGCGAATATTTAAGAAAAGCAATTTACACAGACGATATGGTGGAAATATAAATGGATATTAATGAATTACGTAATTTAATAAACTATCATTCAAATCTTTACTACACACTGGACAAAACAGAAATTTCGGACTTTGAGTACGATAAGTTAATGAGTGAATTAAAGCGTATGGAGGCAGAAGACCCCTCACTTATAACCCCTGACTCACCCACACAGAGAGTTGGAGGCAAAATACTTGAGGGCTTTGAAAGTGTGCATCACGATGTACGCATGGAAAGCCTTAACGACCTTTTCAGTAAGGAAGAGGTTATTGACTTCGGCAAAAAAACCGAGGAGGCTCTGGGCGAAGAGGTAGAGTACGTAACGGAATTAAAAATTGACGGCTTAAGCGTGTCACTTGAATACCGTGACGGTGTGTTTTTCCGTGGCTCCACCCGTGGCGACGGTGACGACGGCGAGGACGTTACGGAAAACTTAAAGACCATCCGCTCCATTCCCCTTAAATTAACCGAGGCCGTTCCCTACCTTGAGGTACGTGGTGAGGTGTACATGCCCCATAAGTCCTTTGAGGCATTGAACAAAAAGCAGGAGGACTTGGGATTGGAGCCCTTCAAAAACCCCCGCAATGTTGCCTCGGGCACACTTAAACAGCTTGACAGTAGCGTTGTTGCCTCCCGTAAGCTCGATATTTTTGTTTTCAATATTCAGCAAATTGAAGGCAAGGAACTGAAAACCCATAAGGAGGCTATTGACTACCTTCACTCCCTTGGCTTTAAGGTTAGCCCCATAAAGGAGGTTTTCCATTCAATTGAGGATGCTTTCAGTGAGGTAATAAATATAGGCGAAAGAAGAGGCGAGCTTGGCTTTGACATTGACGGTGCCGTTATAAAGGTAAACAGCCTTGCTCAGCGTGCTACTCTCGGTTCAACTGCAAAATACCCCCGCTGGGCAGCGGCATATAAGTATCCCCCCGAGCAGAAGGAAACAAAATTGAACCGCATTGTTATCCAGGTTGGCAGAACGGGCGTTTTAACCCCCAATGCAGAGTTTGACCCCATCCGCCTTGCAGGCACCACAGTTTCCCGTGCAACCTTACACAACCTTGACTTTATCCGTGAAAAGGGCATTAAAATCGGCGATACAATCCTTGTTCAGAAGGCAGGGGAAATTATTCCCGAGGTTGTACGTGTTATTCATGAAAAGAGAACGGGCAATGAAAAGGACTTTGATATGCCTCTTTTCTGCCCCGTGTGCAATGCTCCCGTATACCGTGAGGAGAATGAAGCTGCATACCGCTGCAGCGGCACCTCATGCCCTGCACAGCTTGCAAGAAACGTTATCCATTTTGCATCAAAGGGTGCTATGGACATTGAAGGCTTAGGCCCTGCTGTTATAAATCAGCTTCTGGACAACAAGCTTATATCCTCTGCGGCAGATTTGTATTATCTTACTATGGAGGACATAATCCCCCTTGAAAAGATGGGGCAGAAAAGTGCCGAAAACCTTATAAGTGCCATTGAAAAATCAAAGGAAAACGACCTTTCCCGCCTGATATTTGCTTTAGGCATCCGTAACATCGGGCAAAAGGCAGGCAAGGAGCTTGCAAAAAGGTTCCCCTCACTTGATTCTCTGATGAGTGCAACGGTGGAGGAAATATGTGCCTGCGATGACTTTGGCTTAATTATGGCAGAGAGCATAAAGCACTTTTTTGAGACTGAGCAGAACGTGGCATTTATTGAAAAATTAAGGCAGGCAGGTGTAAACTTCCTTTCAAAAAGTGTACCCACGGGAAGCCTTTTTAATGGCAAAACCTTTGTTTTAACGGGTACGCTTCCCACCCTTACAAGAAGTGAAGCGAGCAAATTAATCGAGGACAACGGCGGTAAAACCTCCTCCTCGGTAAGCAAAAAAACCGACTATGTTTTAGCCGGCGAAGAGGCAGGCAGTAAGCTTGAAAAGGCTCTTAAGCTCGGCGTACCCACTATAACAGAAAATGAATTCCTGCAGATGTTGAATATTTCCGACTAAAGCCCACGTTGGGGACATTGCCTACCCATAGTCAGCCCACAAATCCGTATTGCCACAAGCCCAATGGCAAATGAATGAATGGCTGTGTCCCCATACCTTATAAACTGTTGCAATTACCTAATCAAATTAAAAAAGGGGGTTGTTCCCAATGAAAACCGCATTGAAATTATTAAAGGCGGCAAAAAGGTATCATCTGTTTCTTTTTATAACAGCTGTTGCCACTATTTTAAACTCGGTGCTGTCCTTGTACACACCACGTCTTATATCATCTCTTGTTAATTTAATTGCCACTGATGCCTCGCGCCTTCCCGTTGAGGCACCACGGCTTGCACTTATTTTCCTTCTTATTGCCTTCGGCATTTTTATCACCCAGGCAGTAAAGGTTTACGTAAGTCACTATGCCGCATGGAACTTTGTGGAGGAGATGCGTAACAAGCTCTACGACCACATCCAGCGTCTTTCCCCGGGCTACTTTTCCGACAAGCAGACAGGTCAGCTGATGAGTCGTGTTATAAACGACACCTTAACACTTGAATTATTCACAGCACATTGTGCACCCGACATTTTAGCTCACAGTGTAATGTTTTTTGGTGTTATTATAATGCTTTTGTCCATGAATGTACGCCTTGCAGTTTATGCAATACTCACGTTGCCCTTTGTCGGGGTATGTGTGTGGTTTTATGCAAAAAAGGTACGCCCCTTATTCAATAACCGCCATCAGACGGTTGCTGAAATTAACGGCACCTTGCAGGACAACTTCTCCGGTATAAAGGAAATACAGGTTTTCAACTGCCTTGACCGTGAAAGGGACAAGTTTGCCGAAAGAACACATCAGTACACATATCTTACAATGGAGGCAATTAAAAAGAGCAGTATTGTTCACCCCTTCATTGCATTTTTAAATCAGCTTGGCACAGTGCTTGTAATAGGTATAGGCGGTATTATGGCAGCAGGCGGTGAAATTGATGCAGGCGAGGTTGTGGCATTCCTTCTCTACCTCTCCTCTCTCTATGCTCCCATAAACTCTCTTGCCCGCACAAATGAAGACTTGCAGGACTCTTTAGCTGCAGGTGAGCGTATTTTCCAGATGCTTGAGGTTAAAAGTGCTGTTACCGATAAGGAACATGCTGTTGATATCGGTAAAGCAGAGGGTAATCTGGAATTTAAAAACGTTTCCTTCTCCTATAACGAATCTGCCGAAGTGCTCAGTGATTTCTCCCTTAAGATAAATAAGGGCGAAACGGTGGCTCT
The DNA here is from genome assembly GCA_017440585.1 of Clostridia bacterium. Lineage (GTDB taxonomy): Bacteria > Bacillota > Clostridia > UMGS1883 > UMGS1883 > RGIG1927. Next base: position 15,312 of record JAFSGW010000085.1, read on the forward strand.
CGTTGGTTCAACGGGCGTTGGTAAAACAACTATAGCCTCACTTATAACACGCTTTTACGACCCCACAAAGGGTGCAATTTTGCTTGATGGTGTTGACCTTCGTGACATGACAATTCATTCACTTCACGAAAACATATCCATGGTATTGCAGGACGTTTTCCTTTTCCACGGAACAGTCAGTGAAAACATCCGCTACGGTGCACCCGATGCCACCGACGAAGAGGTTTTTGCCGCATCCCGTCTTGCCAATGCAGAGGGCTTTATAAATGAGCTTGAAAACGGCTACGACACCATCGTGGGCGAGCGTGGTGTAAGGCTCTCAGGCGGTCAGAAACAGCGTATTGCAATAGCACGTGCCATTTTACGTAACCGCCCCATACTTATTTTAGACGAGGCAACAAGTGCCGTGGATAACCGCACGGAAAGGCTTATTCACGAAGCTATCGATAAGGTTATCGAAAACCGAACCACAATCATAATTGCCCACCGTCTTTCCACAATTAAAAATGCCGACAAAATCGTTGTTATTGAGGATGGCGGTGTAAAGGAAATGGGTAGCCACGAAGAATTACTTCAGTTAAACGGAGCATATAAGAAACTCTACGAAACAGGACTGAATGCATAAAAAATCCACTGCGATGCAGTGGATTTTTTTATGCATTTATTTTATTACTATTTCTATTCTTTCCTCTGCCCTGTTTCCTACAAAGTCCTCAACGTAAATTGTTATGGGATATGTACCGGGAACAGTAACGTCAACCTCGCTTACGTCGGCAGTTACAAAGTTCTTCAAATCAACGCCGTTAACGTCCTCAGCCTTCTGGCAGAAGTGGTTGAACCAGTTAATACTGCCCGTGTCTGTTTCAAGTGCCAGGGAGCCGAATTCCTCCTTCAGTATAAGTGTGGGAGGTGTGGTGCTGTTCTCGTCATAAATATAAACAGAGAACTTTCTTTCGATTGTGTTGTTGTATGAGTCGGTAAGCTTTACAATCATGGAATCAAGATAAGCACCGGTTGTGTTAAAATCAATCGCTGATATATCAACGCTCATTCTGCCCTCTTCAAAGTCCCATACCTTAGCCTCTTCTTCCTCTTCCTCGTCGGATTCTTCAATAGCAGGGTTGGGCTTTACCAGAAGCTTACCGTTTTCTGTTTTAATGTCATATGTACCGTCAACGTTATCGTTTGCGGTGAAATATTCAGCCCAGTCAATATCTGTTGGGTCTGTTCCCATGGGGAACACAAAGGGCTTGGAGGCATCCTTCTGCTGAACGGAGGGAGCCACCGCATCAAGGGCGTCTGTAGCCTTAAGAGATGTACCTATTCTGTCGATACGGTCATAAAGTGTTGCCTTCTTTGCCTTAACAGCCGCCGCATATTTGGGTGAACCGCCTACGCCGTAAACGCTGTTACCGAAAATGTCAACACAGTATGCACCCATAAGGCCCATGTTTTCGGAAAATTCGTTAGCCTTAAGTCCGCCTATCATTTCAAACACCTTAAGGTTGTCGTCGCCAACCTCGGGATGGAAAATGTCAATACCGAACACAATCGCTTCACTGGGAGCCATTGTACGGCGATATTCCTCAATGGTTTCTGTTCTGCCCATGTTCTTATAGAGCTCTTCTGTGTAAAGCACATATGCCTGAACGGCAAGCTTGCTTTCCTCAAAGTCGAAGCCACGGAGAAGACCAATAGCATCACATGCAGGCTTACAGATGCGGTACTTACTTGCACCCTCAACATATTCCTCGCCTGTGAAGGGAATATCGTCGGGTCTGGGCCAGAAAATCATACCCATACTTTCGCCTCTGCCTGCAAGCACATTACTTGCACCGCCCATTCTCCAGCGTGCCATGTGAGTGAACACGCTTTCGCCGTTACGGAAATAGCCATCGATGCCCGTACCGCCATTTGATGCAGTCCTGCCGAATTCTGCCGCAGTACAGCTTACAAGCCCCTTTGTGATAAGGCTGTCAAGATGCTCTGCCGCCTCTATAGCCTCGGGTGTGTCAATATTCAATGCATTACCGTCATAAATTGCCGCCCCGTTGGAGTGAAGTGCCATCTGGATAGCGTAAATATAGTTTGTGTTAAAGGGCACAATGGGGTTACCTGCAACGCCCTTCTTGCCTGAATAATATCTCTGGATTTTGTCAAGATACTTTTCAAATTCGCTCCAGGTCCACTTGCCTTCACGGTATAAGTCGTAGGGGAATATTGTGTTGCCGTTTTCGTCCTTAAGCTCGGGAACTGCCTCAATAAGGTTAATGTTGAAAACCATAGGCCAGTCCGTAACGTAGATAAGGTCACGCTCCATGAAGTAATGATGACCGAAAACCTCGGGCATCACAATCCATTCAGCGTCGGGGTGGTCAAACACGTCAAGATAAGGGTCAAGAGGCTGCAGTACGTTCTGTGTTAAAACGGTTGCCTGAGCCGAGCCCGACAAAACCGCCATATGTGCAAAGGGGTCACCTGCAAGAACTGTCTGCAGACAGTCACGGGTTGCACCGTTAATCCAGCCCTTCCACTTAAGGTCAACACCCAGCTTTTCTTTTACTGTTTCAAGTGCCTTAACACCCGCCAGTCTCTTGTCAGGTGCTACAGTATATTCCCCGGTAATAGGGTCCTTGTAATACGGGTCAATTTCGGGAAGATAGTGATGACCTATGTAAATAGTATCTACCACAGCATCTGTAGCTACCTCTTCGGTTTTGGCACAGCCTGCAAGAAGGCCTATTGCCATAATGCTCATAAGCAGAGCTGAAATTATGCGTTTTTTCATTTTCTCCATCCTTTCGGAAAATTCTTCTCCGCCTACAATTTTATCACATTACACTTTTATTGTAAATACAAAAATGTTGATGTTTTATGCAATTATTTTGCACTTTTGTTCATTATTTACACAAGGCGAGGAGAGTCGAACCCAATATGGTTTTAATCGGCAAATTTTCCGCCATAGGGCACCAAAATGCTCGACTATACGTCAGTATAGTCTCCGCTTTTAGTATCCTCTGACAAAAAATTTGCTCGATTAAAACTCTGCGACCCTTTCCTTAGGGAAA
>JAFSGW010000086.1 GCA_017440585.1 Clostridia bacterium
AGGTACAAAGTTTGGTTATACAACAATGCCTCTCGGTCTTACAATGGTACAGGGTGCACAGGTAAGAGTAGGTGACGGTGTAAACGAAAAAGGTGAGGTAAACGGAACAGACAGCGGTCTTCGTTTCATTACAAAGGTAAATACGAGCGATACACTTGTTTCAACAGATGAAAACGCAGAAATGGGCATAGTAATTACAGCTCAGGGCAGCGAAGCAACTGCAAAGATTCCGACAGCAACCTGGCAGGATGATGACAAGACATGGTTCACATCTGCACTTAAGAACCTTGCAGTAGGTAACTTCTACCGTAAGTTTACAGCAACACCTTATGTAGTTGTTGATGGTATTGAGTTTGTAAACAACGATAAAACAAACATGGTAACAAGAAGTATTTACCAGGTAGCAGCAGGCTTACTTGTAAAGGGCAACCCTGAAGGTGATGCAGGTTACGAGGACGAGGATGCACTTAAGGAAGGCGAAAAGCTTTATAAGGTGCTCAACGCATACGTAAACCAGACAGGTATCAGACTTGTTGCAGTAGATGGTGCATTGAAGGCAAATACAAACCTTACAACAAGTGGTGCATATGGACTTGGTGCAGATGAACTTCACTTTGCAGTAACAAATGCTTCTTACGATGTTCAGAATAACGTATACAAGGTGACAATTGAAGCACTTGGTAATGCAGAAATCTACACAGAAGGCTTCTTGCTTAACTATATCCGTATCAATAACAACAATTCCAAGGTAAAAGACAAGGTAACATTTGAGGTTGTTGACAAGAAGACAGTAAATCTTACATTCAATGCAGAAGGTTTACTTGACAGATTCGAAGAAAACGACAACAAAACTCCTGACAATAACGATGACGGACACGATCAGGAAAACCCCGATTTTAATTGAGTACGGAATAACTAAACAATCAAAAAACGACTCCTCGAAAGAGGAGCCGTTTTTTTGCTGTGTGAAAAAAGTAGGCGCGGCTTGTTAGCCGTGCCTTTTGGGTAGTGTTTAGTTTATATAGGCTACTTTTGCTGTTGCAAGAGGAGCAATGTTTTTAATTCCGCCCCAGGAGAATACCTTTACAGATGTAATTGTTGCTCCTGTCAGCTCTGCTGTGCCGTCAAGTGTTGTTGTTACGCTTATGAGCTTATTGTCATTGTCAAAGCCTGCAACAATATAGATGCTTTCTGAGCTTTCATTGAAGTTGAAGGTTACGGTGATTTTTTCGCCATCCTTTATGGTGGCAACATTTGAAGTGAAGGATACATTTTCTGCTGTTGCTTCTCTTACACTGAAGTCGTCAAGATACCAATAGGGACCCATACCACCGTTATTGTCACCGCCGAGCCAGCGGAACCAGAAAAGAATGTGGTCTGTATCCTCAGTTGCAGTGAAGGCTCTTTCAATGGTTGTCCATTCTGTGCCCACGGGACCGGAGGAGGTTGCGGTTGCTGTGTTTTCATCGTCACCTTCATTTGCAACAAGGCTTGTTATCATATAACCGCTATTGGAGCCTGTTTTGTGCTTTGCCTTGTAGGAAACAATGTATGTTTTGCCCGGCTCAACCTTTACGTAGCGTTTGAGTGAGCACAAGCCGTCCTTGCCGTCGTTCCATCTGGAGCCGAATGCCCAGTTGCCGTCGGGGATTGTGTTGGATGCAACACTTACTGCACCATTGTCTGTTACGTTCTGCGTTTTGCCTACAGCATAGCAGTGATTTGTTGAATAGGGGGAGCCGAAGGTGTTGTTTGTCTGTGCACTGAGCCAGCCGTCTAAGCTGAAATTGCCGTTTTCATCCTCAAAGGAGGGGTTAGTCATAATGTTTTCGCCTACTGCCTTATAGGTTTTGAAATTGGAAAAACGCTTAATAAAGTCAATCTCAATTTCATCGTAGTTGCCTATACCTGTCATGTAGTTAACGTCGAAGAAGGTTCTTTCGCTGTCGGAAAGTGTGGCAGCATAGGGGGAGAAGGTTGAAATACGGATTTTGCCGCCTGCTTCATCAAACTCGGCAAATTTCATGAGGGCGTTACCACCATTGTATGCAAACTGATAGTCGGCAAGAACACTGTGTACCTTGTTGCCGAAGGCATTTGTAAGCTCCAGCACGCCGTAGCCGTGGCTGTGACCACCCACCATAAGGAAAACATTGTCGTGGTTTTTAACAATATTCCAGAGGGTTGAACCATTTGTGGAGAGCTTTGTTTCGTTGGGACGTGTGTCGGAGCAGTTCTGGATGTCGTGCATTACCACGATGGTGGGGCAGGAGGCGTAGCGTGTGAGTGCTCCGCGGAGCCATGCAATCTCTGCCACGTCGGAAAGCTTGTGCATGTCGATATAAACAAGCTTATAGGGGAAGCTTCCTGCTGTTACGTCGGCAACACCGCCTGTTCCGGAGGGGGAGTATTCAAGCATATAATCAGCGGAGGTTTCTGCAAAGGGACTGTTAGGGCCGAAATACTGCTCATAATACCAGAAGTTCTGTCCGTTGCCCGAGTCGTGGTTGCCGGTGGGAACAATTGTGCGGATGTCGCTTTCTGCAAGAGAGGTATAGGTTTTTGTAATCTGCTGCCACTGGGGTGTTTCCCAGAAGTCTTCAACGTTGTCACCCAGAGAAACAATGGCTTCAATGTTGGCATAATCCTTATTGTCGATTATCCAGCCCACAGCCTTATCCAGCACATTACCGCAGAATTTTGTTGTGTTCTGTGTGTCGGGAACGAAAACCATGTTGTAACGCTTTTCATCAGTTTCTTCAAAGGGAGAGTTGTCGCCGTACTCACCCATGTATTTTTCGGGATTGGGGATGAGCCAGTCCTTCTTCTGAAGGGCTGTGTCGGAAATACGTATCTGCTGAATATATCCGCGTGTATACTTGGAAGGAGTTGTGCCCGTGCCCTTGGAGGCAATACGGAACCTGCCGTCGGCGGAGTCTGCATACAAGCCCTGCATATGACTGACATTTGCATTGCGGAAGGACTCACAGCCATTTACATAAGAGCGGACACCGTTATTGTCGCCTGTTATAACTATGTGATACCAGTTTTCAGCCTTGTCCATGGCAATTGACCACGCATCGGAGATGCTTTCACCATCTTTATCACGCACGGAAAGCTGAATTTCTTTACAGTTGGAAATATTGAATGAGGTGGAAACCTTTTCACCTTCGATGCTTGGTGCATTTTCAGAGGGAGCAAGGCGGGCAAAAATTGATTGCCAGCGGTCGGCTACAGACCAGTCTGAAGGCATTTTGTAAATGATTTCAATTGTGTAGCCATTGGCAAAGTTGTTTTTGTTTATGGGAGCATCGCTTGCCGTTACAAAGTCAATACCACCCTGAAGGATATTGCCGTTAAAGAAAAGACTGCCTGTGCTTCCATCGATAGATTCGTCGGAGAAGGATGCAGTTTTCTTGTAGTTAAGACCGAAGTGGCGCATTGTAAGGTTGTTGCCGTTGCCTGACTTGTCGGCAAGGACCATGCTGCCCGATTCAATTGAACCGGATTTAACTGCTGATTCGTTAAACTGCCAGTCGGCAACTGTTGCGGCAGAAACCGAAAGGGGGATAGCGGCGCAAACTGTTACAGCCAGTGCCGTAAGGAGCTTTTTTACAGAAATCATAAGTTTTCCTCCTGATACTTAATATTGTCTAATATTATATAATAAAGAGAGCGTTTTTTCAACCGTTAAAAGAATGTGTTAAAATATTTTAAAAATTTTTAAAATTTTACTGTACAAGCGGTTCAAATCGTGCTATAATTATCATATAATTGTGCTCGTTATAGACATATTGGGCATTAAGGAGGAATTTTATATGAAAAAAAGTAGGATCATAGCACTTTTGACAGCTGCTGTTATGATCGTGAGCGTAATCCCTGCAGCCGCAGCGGGTTACTTCGTGGACGGAGAAGGCTTCGTTTACGACAAGTCCGGTGAAAACCTTATCGTTAACCCCGGCTTTGAAGATGGTCTCACAGGTCTTACAACAAACGAAGAGTATTATGAGATTTCAACAGCTGAAGCACACAGCGGTACAAATAGCCTTAAGGCTATCAAGAGTACAAAGGGTGATGGTGCAATCCTGAAGACCTTTGCTGTTGATAATGCTGAAGCAAGCTACTATCTTTCTTTCTGGTATAAGAACGTTGATACAGTAGCAAGAAGACCCCGTGTAACCTTCGCGTTTGCGGATTCTTCCGGTGCAGTTATTGATTCTCTTGTAGAAGAAACAAACGGTTGGGTTCAGGCAGGTACTGCATCCAACGATCAGGATATGCTTTACTCCAAGGGCGAGTGGGTTCAGTACACCACAGTTCTTAAGGGTAACGGCAGCAACGTAATCAAGAACGTTGTTCTTGAAGTTTACGGTCTTACAAAGAACGTAGCATACGTGGATGATTTTGAGCTTTATGAGCTCATTCCCTCCAATGAATACAGTGCTGATTTCCAGGCAGCTGTTAAGGCATGGGAAAAGGTTTCAATGCCCAAGGGCAGCCTTGAAGGCTTTGGTACAATCGCCCTTCCAAGAGAAACAGGCGTTGAAGGCATCGGTGTTCAGTGGACATCCTCCTCTGTTGCTATTGATGCTGAAACAGGTGCATACTCCGCTCAGCCCGAAGAAGAGCTTGTAATTCTTACAGCACGTCTTTATGCTGAAGCTGATGAGGACGTATACTATGAATATGAATATCCTTACATAGTTAAGAGCATGTTCACTCCTTATATTGAATGGATGAAGAACGATGTATTCCCCAAGCTGGGTACATCTGTAGACTCTGACATTAAACTTGTAAAGGAACACACAATTACAGGCTACTACCCCGCAACAATCACATGGGAATGTTCTGATCCTGCAGTGCTTGACGGTGACGGTAACTTTACAGCTCCCGAAACAACAGAGAGTGTTAACCTTATTGCAACTATCGAGTGTAACGGTTTCACAACATCTGTTACAAAGCGTATGAAAGCTATAGGCGGTAACATTGTTGCTGACGGTCTCGTTATGTACTATGACTTTGAAAAGGCTCTCGGCAAGGGTGGCGTTCTTTACGATAACTCTCAGAATGCTAAGGCTTTTAATGCTGAGGTTGAGGGTATCACTCTTGTAGACGGTTTTGCTAAGTTTGCAGGCGGTGAATCTGCTATTATTCTTCCCTCTGACTATGCTACAGCTCTTACAGACAGCTACAGTGTATCTATGTGGGTAAATGTAGACAAGACTATTGCTACAAACTCTGCAATGTACCGTTTCTTTGACTTTGGTGGCGGTACAATGACATCTCAGTTCTTAAGATATATCCCCGGCTCCGGTCAGCTCACATTCATGGACCGTGGTACAGCTGACGGTGCTAATGACTGGGCTATCGATACAACAGTTACAGGCTTTGCTCAGACATGGAAGCTGGTTACTCTTACATACGACCTTTCATCTTCTCCTGCAACAGCAACTGTTTATGTTGACGGCGTTGCAGTAGCAAACAGTGGCAGCTACTCCAAGCTTACAAACAGCGTAAACTCCCTTGCAGGTTCCTACTCTGAAACAGGCTTTATCGGTCGTACACAGTGGAACAACGGTGACAACCCCGACTTTATCGGTCTTATGGACGATGTAAGAATTTATAACAGAGCTATCACAGCTGATGAAGTTGCAACTCTTTATAACGAGACACGTCCCACAGTTACAGCTCCTGTTACAATCAAGTTCCAGGATATTGACGGTGAAACACTTAAAGAAGATGTAATAGTTTCTGCGGACGTTGATACAACATATGACGTTCCTGCATCATATAAGAGCCTTCCTTCTACCTCCGATGACCAGTATCGCTATGTATATAAGTATATTTTCAGCAAGAGTACTGATTCTATAACAGTTTCTGCTGATAGTGAAAACGTATGTGTTCTTGTGTTCCAGCTTGAAAAGCAGGCTATGGGTACAAACATGCTTGCTAACCCCGGCTTTGAAGAAGGCGTGGATGGTTGGACAAGTAACAATGGTGGCAGTCTTGCTACAATTACAGGTTGGGTAAGAACAACAGAGGTTGCACATGAGGGCAACTACTCCTTGAAGAGAAATGCTGACGTTGGTAGTGCAAACGCATCTAACTTCGGTACATATATTCCGATTGAAACAGGTAAGGTATATAACCTTAGCTTCTGGGAATACTGTGATTCTGCGGTTGGTGCAGGCAGCAGTATGATGAGTGCTGTTTGTGTTACATCCTCTAAGGGTGCTACAAATAACTCCTCTGACCATCTTCTTCAGTTTGGTGGCTATTCTTCCTGGGTGAACGACGCAAACAAGACTTCTCCCCGTGACGTTGCGTATGGTCAGGGCTGGAATCAGAGAGTATTTACATTTGATACAACAGGCGCAACAAATGCAAACTACATCTTTATCGCATACGCTTGGAGCGCAGGTAGTGTATTCTGTGTAGACGATTTCGTTCTTGAAGAGGCAGGCACAGGTCCCGCCCCCGATAAAGACAGAATTGACGTTACAGTTAAGTATGTTGACGCAGAAGGCAATACACTTAAGGATGATGTAATTATAAAGATACCTCAGGGTACAAATTCTTACACGATTCCCGATAACTACAAGACTATTGAAGATAAGGTAGCCGGTAGCCTTGTTTACAAGTACAGCTATAATGCGAAGGCTACAGACGGCAAGGACGTTGTAGAGATTTCTATCCTTCACGAAAACGTTGCAACACTTGTGTTTGACGTAATCAAGGCTGACAAGAACTCCAATCTGGTTGTTGACGGCGACTTTATGGGTGAAGACGGCACATTCAGCTGGGGTACATGGCAGAGCCCTGAGACAGGTAATAACTTTGCAACAACATGTCAGGACTGGTTCTACCAGGTAAACCGTGACACAAATGCATCTGCTCTTTACCTCACAGGTCTCACAGCTGATGACTATGCAGTTGGTACACGTTGGAACGACGGCGTAACAGGTCTTTGCTCCATGGCTAACTTTATCGAGGTTGAAAAGGGTAAGACATATATCGTATCCTACGATTATAAGCATTCTGCTGCAGGTACTGATGCATCTTACATCAGCACATCCTTCCAGAAGACAAAGTCCTACTCTCAGGGTGCTTCCGGTCAGAACATTCCCAAGAATGTTTCTACAGAATGGCAGACAAACACATTCACAATCACAGCTCCCGATGACGGTTACATTTACTTCCACTTCTCATGGCTTGGCAGCGGCGGCAGCGCAGCTTCCTCCAACAATGGTAGTGGTCCCTACTGGTATTTCGATAACTTCGAAGTATTGGAAGTAATCACATTCGAAAACAACATCAAGTATGCTGCAGGCTATGCTGAAATCCTTGCTAAGGATGGCACAGAAGGTTACCTCGTTCAGGCAACTTACGATGCTGAAGGCGCACTTACAAAGGTTGTAATTTCTGAAAAGCTTACACTTAATCAGAAGGAAGCAACAAAGGTAGAGGTAGAAGCAGGCACAAAGCTTATGCTCGTTAAGGACCTTGTAAGTCTTGAACCTCTCGCACCTGCAATTATAGCAGAATAAAATCAACATCAAAGGCACCCCTTCAGGGGTGCCTTTGAGCGTGTCGAAAAAGTCGACACGCAACAAAAAATCTTGCTGAGAGCAATATTTTTTGTTAATATTTTTCCGAGGAACAAAGTGCCAATTTCAGTGGTCAACTGTAACCGCTCTGTCATCGCCCATGGCTTGCCAATCGCGGACAGTTTTCGCATACGAGCTATTAGCCTCGCTAACGCTTCGGATAGCTCAGCATCGTGCAAGGGGCTTGCGAGCCCCCTAAAATCGGCACTTTCGGAGGAGCAATGCGATTGCCCCTCCGATTTTATTCGGGGAACCTTCTTCCCCGAGCCCTTCGCTATTGTGCAAAATTTAGGGTTTATCGACAGTCTGAAAGGCACCCCTTCAGGGGTGCCTTTTTTGTATTGATTGACACATTGTAAGGTTTGTGGTATGATAACTTTAAAAAAGAAAGGTTATGTGAAATGTTATGTTAAAGGAAACTAAAAAAATTGTTTGGTTTGGCGGACTTGCCCTTCTGATGATTTTAATTATTTCTGTTTTTACTTTTGCACCAAAAAAGGAAAAGGCTACCGAGGTAAACATTGCGGTTGATAAGAATACAAATATTGTAACAGACGGGGAATACATATTTTTCAATAATTCCGATGGCGATGTTATGACAATGCACGCTTTTGACGCAACAGCTGAAATCTGGGTTGAAGACAGGAAGGTTTTATCTGTATCCAATGACAATATTGTTTTAAAAAATAAAGAGGGATTGGTTGAGGTTTTCTCCAGAATAGAAAAAGGAATCGAGGAAACCTATGACATTGACAGCGATGCTGTTTATTGTACAAGCGGTGCAATTTATTATATAGATAATGAAACAAGATACATTATGCAGATTGACAGAAAGACAAAGGAAGAGGTTCTTTTTTTAGATACTGCCGTAAATGATATTCTGGTTTTTGGTAACAGGCTTATTATAGCACCTGAGGAAAAGGGAAAGGGCATTGTTGTATTTGACTATGATTCGGGCAATGCAATGCAGCTTGCTTTGGAAAAAACAGTTGAAAAGCTTGCTTTTTCGGATCATATGGTTGTATACGCCGATACCAAGGATGTTGTAAGGAAGCTGAACTTGAACAGTGGCAGTGAGGTTGTGGTTAAGAATGTTGAAACCGATGGACTTTGCTTCAGCAAGGGCGTATATTTCTACGTTGACAGAGTATGGGGCAAGTATAAGCTGGGAATAAACGATACTGATGCATTCAGATAAAAGGAGCTTATAATTAATTATGCAAAGATTACTTCTTACAGTGCCATGTCCTTTAGGGACAGAATCCATAACTGCACATCAGGTCAGACAGCTTGGCTATGAAACAACACAGGTTGTTGACGGCAGCGTTACCTTTGAGGGTGACGAGGAGGCAATAGCTCTTGCCAATATAAACCTTCGCAGCGGGGAGCGAGTGCTGATAAAAATGGGTGAGTTCAAGGCACTCAGCTTTACGGAGCTTTTTGATAACGTGAAAAAGCTTCCCTGGGAGAACTTTATAGGCAAAAACGATACCTTCCCCGTGAAGGGCTATTCCTTAAAATCCAAGCTTTTCAGCGTGCCCGACTGCCAGAGCATAATAAAAAAGGCTGTCGTGCAACGCCTTTCTGAAAAGTACAATGTTTCCTGGTTTGAAGAAACGGGCCCGTTGTACAGAATACAGTTTTCCATAATGAAGGATATTGTAACCGTTTACATTGATACAACGGGTGCACCTCTTTATAAGAGAGGCTACCGTGCAGAGGGTGTGCTTGCCCCCTTGAGGGAAACACTTGCCTTTTCCATGATTGACATAAGCCGTTGGAGAGGGGACAGACCCTTTATTGACCCCTTCTGCGGAAGCGGAACAATACCCGTTGAGGCAGCTTTATATGCCCTTAACATTGCACCGGGGATAAACCGCTCCTTTGAGTGCGAGAAGTGGGACATGTTTAAAAACGATACCTTTAAATATGCCCGTGAAGAAGCAAGGGACAACGAGGAACGAGACAATAAGATTGAAATTTACGGCTCGGATATTGACCCGGATGCGGTTTCGCTTGCTATTTCCAATGCTAAAAAAGCAGGGGTTGCCGATAAAATACGGTTTTTTAAGGCAGACGTTAAGGATGTAAGGGCTTTTTCCGACAGAGGCATTGTAATGTGCAACCCGCCTTACGGTGAAAGACTTATGGATAAAAAGAGCGTAGAAAGGCTCTATGGTGTTATGGGAAGAAAGTTTGCCGAATATGAAAATGCCTCCAAGCTTATCCTTACCTCATATGAGGATTTTGAGAAGTTTTTCGGCAAAGGAGCAGACAAAAAGCGTAAGCTTTATAATGGTATGCTTAAGTGCAATCTTTATATGTATTTTCCTGAAAAGAAGGGGTGAATTTACAGTTTGTTCATGCTGCTTTCATTGACAGGTAGTGCAAAAAAATGTATAATACTGAGGGAGGTAATGCCATGAAAAAGAAACTGTTAATTATATTGGGTGTGTTATATGCTCTGGTAATTGCGGCAGTGATTGCCTGCGTGATATATTTCTGGTCGTACATAAGTGCGGTTGACTGGAAGCTTATAAACCCTTCAAATATAAAGGCGTTATACCAGGGGCTTACAGAGTCTCCTGAGGTAACTGCCGAAAGGAAGAAGCAGCTTGACAGCGAGCGCTCTGACAAGATAAAGGAATACATAAACCTTGAATTGAGAGAATATACAGAGGAAGAAAGAAGGCAGATTGAGTCGGGCGAAAAGTCGGAAACACAAATTTTAGCCCAGATCATAGCAGAGGCTACTGCAAAGAGTGAGGAGACACCCACCGAGGAGGCTACCGAAAAGACAGAAAAGCCCGTACAGAATGAGGAAAAGCCTCAGGAGAACAAACCCGAAGATGATAAGCCTCAGGAAAGCAAGCCTGCAGTTGAAGAGAAGCCGCAGGTAAATAAGCCTGCAGTTGAGGAAAAACCCCAGGACAATAAACCTCAGAAGGAAGAAAAACCCCAGGGTGAAACAGCAGAGCAGATTGTGGCAAGGCATGTTTCCGAGCTGTATGCTATACAGAGCGATTTTGAAGGAAGAGTAATTGCTCTTGCATCAAGCGTTAAAAACTGGACAGCCGCATACCGCAATGCACACCCCGGAATGACCTGGCGTGATGCAAAAATTGCCGCAGTGGAATACTTTTCGGGCACTGCATCGGCAATAGAAAAGGAATGCTATGCAAAGGTTGACGGCCAGATGGAAAAGCTTAAAAATGAGCTTAAGGCAATAGGAGCAGATACATCCATTGCATCAACAATAAAGTCTACTGCATATGCTGAAATGGAAGCAAAGAAGACACAGATTGTCCAGGAAGCATATACAAAGTTGAACAAAAAAGGATAACATAAAAAAGGCTGAAAGCACTTTAAATGCTTTCAGCTTTTTTCAATTTACGGGGATAAGATTTTCTTCCCAACAGAAAATTTCAAGTCTGTCGGAGCCTTCGTTAATATTAAGGCGGACATGGTTTCCATGTTTGACAAGATTGCCCTTATAGGTTTTCACATCAGTCATATAACCGTTTTCATATGTGGCAATGAAGAGCTGTGTCGTACCCTTCGTAGAAGGTGCGAGGTTATTCCAGGAAAAAATGCGGATTTCAGTTCCGTCCTCCAAGGTTATTTTTAAAACACCGTTTTTCTTTTCAATGCCTCGACAAAGATACGTTTTAACATTTACCAGTGTATCGGAGGCATACTCTGCAATGCGAAAGTATCGGTTATATGAGGGTTGTGCTGTCATTGGAATGTAAAGCTCATCCACTGTAGTGCCGCTTTGGACAATTACCTTCCAGGTGCCCTCGGGCCACCGGTCAGAAAGAGCATCAGTGGGGATTGAATAGCCTTCTCTGAGCTCCTTGGCTGAAATAGTCATAATATACTTAGCGTAGCCGTAAAAGCCGGGTATGTCGGGATAATATAAGCCTATGTTGACATAGGCTATATTTGTCTTGCCATATATAACAAGGTCTTCGCCAAGAACATGTGTCGAGAAGGGGTAGGGGTCAATTGAAATATACTTCTCTGCAGCAGATACACCTACGGGAAAAGCGAGTATTAATATTATAAGAAATGTAATAATTTTTTTCATAATCATATACCTAAAAATACTGTTGCCACGCGGAAATAAACAATCAGCGAGAGCACGTCTATTATTGAAGTGATGAAGGGGCTTGCCATAACGGCAGGGTCAAGCTTTATTGCCTGGGCAAGCATGGGAAGCACCGCGCCTACTATTTTTGCCGAAATAACCGTTATGAAAAGTGAAATACATATAACTGCATCCACCATAAGGGTTATATCGGGGTTCGAAAGAAGCATACGGTCCACAAGCCATATTTTTATAAAGCAGGCAACAGAAAGACACAAGCCGCAGAGTACGGCGGTGCGGATTTCCTTCCATACAACACGGAAAATATCGCCAAGCTTTAATTCGTCAAGGCTTAAGGCTCGGATAACAGTAACCGAGGACTGACTGCCCGAGTTGCCGCCCGTGCCCATCAGCATGGGAATAAATGCTATTAAAACTGCCTGGGAGGCAAGGGAGGACTCAAAGCCCGTTATTATCATGCCTGTAAAGGTGGCTGAAATCATAAGCAGAAGAAGCCAGGGAATACGCGAGACGAAAAGTCCCCATGCACTCATTTTAAGATAGGGCTTTTCAGTAGGCGTGATAGCTGCCATCTTTTCAATATCTTCCGTTGCCTCTTCCTGCAAAACGTCGATAGCATCGTCGATAGTAACAATGCCCACAAGGCGGTTTTCCTCGTCCACAACGGGAAGTGCCACAAAGTCATACTTCTGAAGGGCTGTAACAACGCTTTCGCGGTCGTCGGTGGTTTTGGCAACAATGACGTTTGTTTCCATTATTTCCTCAATTATTTTATCCGGTGAGGAGGTAAGGAGCATTCTTGCAGTTACAATACCTATAACAAGGCGGTTATTGTCCGTTACATAGCAGGTGTAGATGGTTTCCTTTTCAACGCCGCTGCGGCGGATAACTGCCAGCGCATCTGCAACTGTGAGAGCCGAGTTAAGGCGGACATATTCAGTTGTCATGATGCTTCCTGCACTGTCCTCGGGGTACTGTAGAAGCTCGTTTATAATATGCCTCGTTTCACTGTCGGTATTCCGTAAAATTCTCTTTACAACACCTGCAGGCATTTCCTCCAGAATGTCTACCGTATCGTCCACATAAAGCTCGTTGAAAACCTCACGGAGTTCAACATCGGAGAGGGTATGGATTAAATCCTCCTGCATGTCGGTATCGATTTCGACAAAGGTTTCGGCAGCTAAATCCTTAGGCAGAAGACGGAAGAAGATAGCTATCTTTTCCTCGGGAAGCTCAGGCATGATAAGTGCGATGTCGGCAGGATTCATTTCCGATATAAGTGCCTTAAGCTCGGAAAATTTACGCTCCGTAAGCATTTCGGTAATTTTTTCCGTAATATCCGTTTCTTCGATGATATCTGTTTCAATGTGCATAATTTCAGATTCAACATGCTGCATATAAATCCCACCTTTCCGCATAGATAAGTACATTTTATCATATTTATTCCCGAATGTCAAAAAATAATGTTGTTGAAATGTTTGTTTTTTAGTGGTATTATATAATAAGATACTTATGTGGAGGCGAAGCGTGTGAACAGCGAAAAGAAAAAGCTTGGCGTTTTTGGTAAAATTGTTATTGCAGAATGTATTGTTCTTTTATTGTGTGCCGTAATTTTAAGGCTTGGTGTGTTTCCTTATCTTGCTCATGGCGGCATGAAGCATGTTGTTCTGGCAACACATACCTTTATGATTGGGCTTACGGCAACCTTGTTTTCACTTTTTGCAATAGTTTTCTGCAGAAAGTGGAAGAGCCACAAAAAGTATGTTATTCTGCCTGCGGTATTTATGGTATTCGGTTACATATTGCTTATGCTGGCAAACGAAATAAACTTCTGATGGAGAATTGATTATGATATATCTTGACAACAGTGCCACAACACGGGTGGCACCTGAAGTAATTGATGTAATGACAGATCGCATGAAAAACACCTGGGGCAACCCTTCGAGCACCCATCTGGTGGGAAGGGAAGCCGGGAAAATGTTGAAGGAAGCCAGGAAGAAGGTTTCTGAATACCTTGGCGTGAGTGAAGGGGAAATATACTTCACCTCCGGCGGTACGGAAAGCGATAACATTGCCATACTGGGTGGTGCAAACATAAAAAAGGGTAAAAGGATTGTTACAACCCTTATTGAGCACGATGCAGTTCTGAAAACGATGGATTATCTTGAAGCAATGGGCTTTGAGGTTGTAAAAGTTGCACCTGAGGCAGACGGCAGTATTGACCCTTACAAGGTTATTGATGCGGTAGACGATAAAACCGTGCTTGTGAGTGTGATGCACGTAAACAACGAAACAGGTGCAATTATTGATATTGAAAAAATTGCAAAGGGTGCAAAGGCGAAAAATGCCCGTGTAATGGTGCACACAGATGCGGTACAGTCCTTTGGGCATATTGAAACAAAGCCTTACAAAATGGGCGTGGATATGATGAGTGTAAGCAGTCACAAAATACACGGACCAAAGGGCGTAGGTGTGCTTTTTATAAAAAGCGGTATAAATGATTTGAAGAAGAGCGTTTTCGGCGGTGGGCAGGAAAAGGATATACGCCCCGGCACGGAAAACAGCTTTGCCATAGCAGGCTTCGGGAAGGCTGTTGAAATGATTGACCTTGCCGAAAATGAGAGGATAGCCCGCCTTCGTGAAAAAATGAAGAATGAGCTTCTTGGTTTGGGAAGGGTGCATTATAACGGCTGTGAAAACTCCTCCTGCTATATTTTAAATATGTCCTTTGAAGGGGTGCGGAGCGAGGTTATGCTCAATGCACTTGACTCTAAAGGCATATGTGTGTCAAGTGCTTCGGCATGTGCAGGAGGTAAGCACAAGAGCTATGTTTTAGCGGCGATGAAGGCGAAATTTGCCGACAATGCTGTGCGCTTCAGCTTTTCAAGGTACACAACAGAGGAAGAAATTGATAAAACGATAGATGCGATAAAAGAAATAATCAGATTGTTCAGGAGATAAAGCTATGAGAGAAATTTTATTGGTTAAATACGGTGAAATTATACTTAAGGGTTTAAACCGTAATAAATTTGAAGACATGCTTGTGGGAAACATACGCCGTGCGGCAGGTGATGAATGGATTGCCTCTGTTAAAAAGAGCCAGGCAATTATTTACATTACCCCCTGCGAGGGAAGAGATATTGATGCCCTGGCAACACGTATTTCCAAGGTTTTCGGTATTGTTTCCATAACGAGAGCAGGCGTTTTTGAAAAGGATATGGATACAATACTGGAAAAGGGCAGTGAATACCTTGCTCCATTTATGGAAAACGTTAAGACCTTTAAGGTGGAAGCTAAGAGAAGCGATAAGAAGTTCCCTTACAATTCACCTGAAATTTCACGCCTCATGGGTGGTGCAATTTTGTCAAGGTGCCACCGTCTTAAGGTTAACGTAAATGCTCCCGATGCTTTGGTAAGGGTTGAAATACGTGACAAGGAAGCATATGTTTTCTCCGACAGTGCAGTTATAAAGGGTCATGGAGGTATGCCCGTGAGAAGTAACGGCAGAGCAACCCTTTTAATTTCAGGCGGTATTGACTCGCCCGTTGCAGGCTATATGATGGCAAAACGCGGCGTTGAGCTGGAAGCGGTGCACTTTACATCGCCTCCTTACACAAGTGAGCTTGCAAAGGAAAAGGTTGTAAACTTAGCAAAGATTATTGCTCAGTACACAGGCGGCTTCACAATGTATGTTGTGCCCTTTACAGAGCAGCAACTTGCAATACGTGACAATTGCCCTGAGGAGCACCTTACCATTATTATGCGCAGAATGATGATGAAGGTTACAGAAAGAATTGCAAAGAAGAATAAATCCATGGCATTAATTACCGGTGAGAGCTTAGGTCAGGTTGCAAGCCAGACCATTGAGGCACTCTCCGTTACAAATGCATCTACGGAAATGAACGTTTTAAGACCTCTTATAGGTATGGACAAGGAGGAAATTATTCAGATTGCCAGAAAGATAGGCACCTTTGAAACCTCCATTCTTCCTTATGAGGATTGCTGTACTGTATTTGTGCCCAAGCATCCCACAACAAAGCCCAAGCTTGAGAATATTTTAAAGAGCGAAAGCAAGCTTGATATGGATTACTGGGTAGAAAAAGCTTTAGAGGATACAGAGTGGATAAGAATTGAGGCTGAGTAATATGCTTACGGCAGAAATTATCTGTGTAGGAACAGAGCTCCTTATGGGGCAGGTTTTGAATACAAATGAACATTATATAGCATCACGTCTTACAGAGGCAGGGGTTGCTCTTAACCATTCCTCCGTTGTAGGGGATAACCCCGAAAGGCTAAAGGAGCTTCTTAACCTTGCAAAAGGCAGGGCAGATGTTATTATTATGACAGGGGGGCTTGGTCCTACAGACGATGACCTGACAAAGGAAACTGTTTCTGCGGCATTCGGGAAAAAGCTCGTGTTTCACCCCGAATGCATGGAAAAAATGGTTTCTTACCTTAAGGAAGCGGGCAGAAACCTTACAAAAAACAATGAAAAGCAGGCATATTTGCCCGAAGGATGTATTGTTATTGAAAATAATAACGGAACAGCACCGGGCTGTATAATTGAAGATGGGTTAAAGGCGGCAATAATGCTTCCCGGACCCCCAAGGGAAATGGTGCCCATGTTCAACGAAACCGTGCTTCCTTATTTGAAGAAAAAGTCGGGCATGGTATTAAAAAGCCGTGTTTTAAGGCTTTTCGGCATTGGGGAAAGCAGAGCGGCTTTAATGTGCGACAGTTTAATCAAAAACCAGACAAACCCCACCATTGCACCCTATGCAAAGGAGGGTGAGGTAACCTTTCGTGTGACAGCCTCGGGCGAAAGCGAGGATGAAGCACAGAGAATGGTTGATGAAGCCTGCGAAAAGATGTATGAAATATTAGGTGAATATATTTATGCCGAGGGTGATGACAACAGCATGGCAAGGGTGGTTGTAGACACTCTCAAGAAAAAGGGATTGACCGTTGCCACTGCAGAGAGCTGTACCGGTGGGCTTATAGGTAAAATGATAACCGAAGTTTCCGGTGCAAGCGAGGTTTACGGCTTTGGCTTTATAACCTACGCAAACGAGGCTAAAATGCAGCTTCTTGGGGTGAAGAAGGAAACACTTGATACCTTTGGTGCCGTAAGTGAGGAAACCGCCCGTGAGATGGCAGAGGGTGCAAGAAGGGCTTCGGGAAGTGACATTGCAGTTAGTGTTACGGGCATAGCAGGCCCCGGTGGCGGAACGGAGGAAAAGCCCGTAGGGCTTGTGTATATTGGCGTGAACGACAAATTGGGAACAGAGGTTTTCCGTTTTGTGCAGCACGGTGACAGAGAAAGAGTTAGAAACAAGAGTGCACTTTGTGCCCTTGATATAATATTGAAAAGGATAAGGTGAAGTGATGGATAAGATTGCATCTTTTACAGTTGACCACGACCTTTTGGAGGAGGGTATGTACATTTCCCGTATAGACGGTGACGTTACAACCTTTGACTTGAGAACAAGAAAACCCAATATGGGAGATTATATGGACAATGTGACAATGCATTCCGTGGAGCATATGTTTGCAACATTGGTAAGAAACAGCTCTATTGGTGACAGGGTTATTTATTTCGGGCCTATGGGCTGCAGAACAGGGTTTTACCTTTTAACAAGGAATGTTGAGGCAGATGCTGTTTTTGAGGAAACAAAGAAGGTTTTAAGAGGCATTCTCAAGGAAGAGAAGATGTACGGTCAGAGCAAAAAGGAATGCGGAAACTATATGGAGCTTGACCTTGAAAAGGCAAAGACAGAGTGCGAAAAATACCTTAAGGTTTTAGAGGGCAAGGGCGAAAAGAACGATTTTACTTACAAGGGAGAAAAAATATGATAGGCATTATTTGCGCAATGCAGATTGAAATTGACAAAATCAACGAGGAAATTGAAAACAAGACAACGGAAACCGTGAGCGGTATCACTTTCACAAGAGGTACTCTTTACGGCAAGGACATTGTTACTGCCGTGTGCGGTATAGGTAAGGTTTTTGCGGCAATCTGCACAGAGGCTATGATTATTAAATACAACCCCGATGTTATTTTAAACACGGGCGTTGCAGGCACCCTTACGGATAAGCTCAATATATGCGATGTGGCAGTGTCCGCCTCTGTTGTACAGCACGATATGGATACCTCACCCTTAGGTGACCCCGTGGGGCTTTTGTCGGGAATTAATATTATAGAAATCCCTGCGGATGCCTGCGTTGCAGAGAATATGGCAAGGTGTGTTGAAAAAATAGGTCTAAAGAGCCTTACGGGCACAATTGCCTCCGGCGATCAGTTCATAAACAGTGCCGATAAAAAGGCTTACATAAGAGATAACTTCAATGCTGTTGCCTGCGAAATGGAAGGCGGCAGCGTGGGACATGTGTGCTATGTAAATAAAGTACCTTTTGCGGTTATAAGAGCAATCAGTGACGGTGCAGGGGATGACAGCCATATGGATTACCCCACCTTTGCACGCCTTGCGGCAGAAAAAAGTGCAACGGCGGTAAAATTATTTGTAAAGGAGCACTATAGTGAACAACTATAAGCGTATAAAGGCTGCCACAGGTGAAGAAAAGTGTGACCTTGTAATTGAAAATGCAAAAATATGCGACCTTTTTACCCACAGCATAATAGAAGGTAACCTTGGTATTACTGACGGTGTTATTGTGGGCTGTGGAGACTATGAGGGAGAGTGCCGGATAGATGCAAAGGGCGGTTTTGTTATGCCCACATTTGTTGAAAGTCATGTGCATATTGAATCAAGCATGCTGACCCCCGGGCATTTTGCAAGGCTTTGTGCAGTGAAAGGTGTTACGGAGGTTATTGCGGACCCTCACGAGATTGCAAACGTTGCAGGGGAGGACGGGCTCCGCTTCATGCTGGAGGAAGCAAAGGATTTACCCGTTAACATACATTTTATGCTTCCCTCCTGCGTGCCTGCCACAGCCTTTGATTCATCAGGAGCAGTAATAGATGCAGAAAAGATGAAAAGTCTTATGGGTAAGTACGACTTTTTGGGACTGGGTGAAATGATGAACTACCCGGGAGTGCTCTCCTGCGAAAGAGATGTTTTGGAAAAGCTTGATACAGACAAGGTTATTGACGGGCATGCTCCGCTTCTTTCGGGCAAGGCCTTGAACGGCTATGCAGTAACGGGGATAAAAACTGACCACGAATGCTCAAATACGGAAGAGGCACTTGATAAGGCACGCTGCGGTATGTACGTGCTGATGCGGGAAGGCTCGCAGGCGAGGGATATAAAAGGGCTTGTGGGAGCCGTGAATGCACATACCTTAAGAAGGTTTTTGTTCTGCACAGATGACAGGTACTTAGGCGATATTATGGAGCACGGCTCCATTGCAAACTGTGTAAGAGTTGCTGTCGGAGAAGGAATGGATGCACTTGATGCACTGACAATCGCATGCCTTAATCCGACAGAGTGCTATAATTTAGGCAAAAGAGGTGCCATTGCTCCGGGATATAATGCAGATATTATGATTTCGGAGGATATTACTGCCTCTCGTATAACACACGTTTTTAAGGGCGGCAAGCTCATTGCGAAGGACGGAAAGGCACTTTTCGAAAAACATTCTGCAGATGATAGCAGGGTGCGGGGTAGTGTTCATATTAATCCTGTAAAAGGAGAGGACTTTGAAATAAAATTTGAAAAGGGTATGAATGCTATTGAAATATTGCCCCATTCTCTTCTTACAAGGCTGTATAAAACAGAGGATGAAAAGGAGCTTAACCTGTGTGCTGTTGTGGAAAGACACAAAATGACAGGTAATATAGGAAAGTGTTTTTTAAAGGGATTTGGTATAAGGAACGGAGCTATTGCCCAGAGTATAGGACACGATTCGCATAATATTACCGTGGTTGGCTCTGATTGCGAGTCCATGGCTGTTGCTGTTAATGCACTGGGAAGAGATGGCGGTATGAGCGTTGTTAAAGAGGGTGTTCTTAAAGCTTATATGCCGCTTCCCATAGCGGGGTTGATGAGCGATAAGGATGAAGAAGAAGCCTTGAGGATGCACAAAGAGATTTTAAAATGTGCAGAGGAAATTTCCTTTAATGATGAGATTGAGCCTTTTATGATGTTATCCTTCCTTTCGCTTCCGGTTATTCCTGATGTGAAGATAAACGATAAGGGTCTTTTTGATGTGAAAAAGTTTAAGTATTTTGAATAATTAAGAGCGTAATTTCAGGAAAGAAAAAAACTTGAAATTACGCCTTTTTTGTAATTGACTTTGGGTATAATTGGTGCTAACATACAAATTGAAAGAAGGTCGATAGCATGAAAACAAGTAAGTGGATGTTCAAGTACATTAAGCCCTATGTTCCGGGTATGGTTTTTGCATTTTTGCTGACAATTACAAACACTGTTTTAAGCAATGTGAGACCCCTTATCCAGGGT
Organism: Clostridia bacterium; assembly: GCA_017440585.1. GTDB lineage: Bacteria > Bacillota > Clostridia > UMGS1883 > UMGS1883 > RGIG1927. The sequence continues at coordinate 20,139 of JAFSGW010000086.1, forward strand.
ATGATAGTGGATGAGGTTTTTGAGGGCAGGAATATATCGCTTTTAGGCACTCTTGTTGCCGCAATGCTTATTGCAATACTTTTAAAGGATGTATTCAGAATTATTGACCATTACATACTTGAAGGCACAAGCCAGAAGATTATAAAGAATATGAGAGTTGAGCTGTATACCTCCCTTCAGAAGCAGGATTTCAGCTTTTTTGACTCCAACCGTACGGGCGACATAATGAACCGTCTTACGGGTGATATTGATTCCATCCGTCACTTTATAGCGTGGGTTATGAACGGTATGATAGAAAATCTGTTTCTGTTTGTAACTGCACTTTGTATTTTGGGCTCAATCAATCCCACTTTAACACTTATTCTTGTAGCCTTGACACCTGTTATAGGTACGGCAGGCTTTTTCTTCTCAAGAAAGGTTGGCCCTGCATTCCGTAATGCACGTGCTTGCCTCAGTCAGCTCAACACCGTTGCCCAGGAAAACATTTCCGGTAACAGAGTTGTAAAGGCTATGGTAAGAGAAGGCTTTGAGCTTGAAAAGTTTGACAAGGCAAATAATGCCTATAAGGATGCAAACATTGCATCCAACCGCATTGCACAGAAATATATGCCCCTTTTGAACTTCCTTGCAAACACCCTTAACGTGCTGGTGCTTGTTGTGGGTGGCTGGATGGTTATAAGTGAAAAAATGACAATAGGTGACTATGTAACCTTCAACTCCATGAGCTGGGCACTTAATGCACCTATGCGCTCCCTTGGCTGGCTTATAAACGATACAAGCAACATGCTTGCCTCTGCGGAAAAGGTTAAGGAATTTTACCTTGCAGAGCCTGCAATTTACGGCAATAAGGCAGATAAGGAGAGAAATAAGCGTCTTGAGGGTAACGTTACCTTTAAAAACGTTTCCTTCTCCTACGACGGTGCTCCTGCAATAAAGAATGTGTCCTTTGAGGCAAAGAGAGGGCAGACAATTGCCATAATCGGTGAAACGGGCTCAGGTAAGTCCACTGTGGCAAACCTTATGTTCCGCTTTTACGATGCAACCGAGGGCGAGGTGCTCCTTGACGGAATGAATGTTAAGGACATGAGCTTAAAGCACGTAAGAAAGAGCATGGCTATGGCTATGCAGGATATTTTCCTTTTCTCCGATACAATTGAGGGTAACATTGCCTACGGCAACCCCGAGGCAAGCTTTGAAGAGGTTAAGGAAGCGGCAATAAAGGCTGATGCACACGGCTTTATTGAAAGAATGCCCGAGGGCTACGACACAATCGTGGGCGAGAGAGGCGTTGGTCTTTCAGGCGGTCAGAAGCAGAGAATTTCTCTGGCAAGAGCTCTTCTGAAGAAACCCTCCATACTTATTCTTGACGATACCACAAGTGCTGTTGACATGGAAACGGAAAAGTATATTCAGGAAATGCTTGCCCGTGAAGGCGGCAACAGAACGATGTTTATTATTGCACACCGTATAAGCTCTGTTAAAAATGCTGACCTTATCCTTGTTATGGAAAAGGGAAGCATTATTGAACGCGGCACACATGAGGAGCTTGTGGCTTTAGGCGGCAAGTACAAGGAAGTGTGCGACACCCAGATGGGCAGCTTTAACGTGAAGGAGGGAGAATAATGGCTCGTAATAAATTTGACGTTGATGAAAAGCTGGAAAGTCAGTTTAAATTTGAGTACATTGTAAGACTTGCAAAATACCTTCTTCCTGTTAAAAATTTAATGTTTTTAACCTTGGGGCTGGTAGTTTTAACAAGCATTCTCAACATGCTTTCGCCTATGATAACAAGGCATGCGATGGACGTAAGCCTTCCTGATAAAGATTTTAAAACAGTGGTTTTATTAGGTCTGGGGCTTCTTTCCATTTATGTTTTCAATGCAGTTATTGAACGTTTCCGCCTTAAGGCTATGAACATTGCAGGTCAGAGCCTTGTTGCCGATTTAAGACGTGATGTATTTATGAAGCTTCAGCAGCTTCCCTTTGACTTTTTCGATTCACGTCCTCACGGCAAAATCCTTGTAAGGGTTATAAACTACGTTAACAGCATTTCAAACCTTATGACGGGTGGTCTTATAAACCTTATTACCGACACCTTTACAGTAATCGTAACCTTTGTTATGATGCTTGTTTTAAGCGTTAAGCTTTCCCTTATAATGCTCTGTGGTGTGGTTATTTTCTCGGCTGTTATATTTATGATGAAAAACAAGCAGAGAAGAGTGTGGCAGAATTATTCTGCAAAGCAAAGTAACCTCAATGCCTATATTCACGAGAGCATTTCCGGCATAAAGGTTACACAGTCCTTTAACCGCGAAACAAAGAACAGGGAAATTTTTGAAACACAGTGCGAAAACGTGCGCACAAGCTTTATGAAGGCAAAAATTATTGACATATGCAACTGGCCCATGGTTGAGACAATTTCAACCCTTACAACCTGCATGGTATTTTTAGTGGGCGGGAGCGAGCTTGTGTCGGGAGGCAGTATTACCGCAGGTACACTTATTGCCTTTGTAGGCTATGTATCACTTTTCTGGACACCTATACTTAATATTTGTAACTACTATAATCAGCTTGTAAATACAGCGGCATACTTAGAGCGTATTTATGAGGTTCTGGACACTCCCGTGCTTGTTAAAAACCTGCCCGGTGCGGTGGATATGGGCGAGGCAAAGGGCGATGTTGAGTTTAAAAATGTTGACTTCTCCTATGAAGAGGGCGTTAAAATCCTTGATGATATGTCCTTTAAGGTTAAAAGAGGGGAAACAATTGCAATTGTTGGTCCTACGGGTGCAGGTAAAACTACAATCATTAACCTTTTAACCCGTTTTTACGACATACAGAAGGGCGAAATTTTAATTGACGGAGAGAACATTACAAAGTTCACCCTTTCATCACTTCGTGAAAACGTGGGCGTAATGCTTCAGGACACCTTTATTTTCTCCGGTACGGTGTACGATAATATCCGTTACGGTAAGCTTGATGCAACCGATGAGGAAATAAAGAAGGCAGCTTCGGTTGTTTGTGCAGATGAGTTCATAATGGAGCTTGAAAAGGGCTACGAAACAGAGGTTAACGAAAGGGGCAGCAGGCTTTCTACCGGTCAGAGACAGTTGATTTCCTTTGCAAGAGTGCTTCTTTCTGACCCCAAGATACTCATTCTTGACGAGGCAACCAGCAGTATTGACACGAAGACGGAAAAGGCACTGCAGGAGGGTATTAACCGCCTTTTAGAGGGCAGAACGGGCTTTGTTATTGCACACCGCCTCTCCACAATAAGAAATGCAGACCGCATTATGTATATTGACAAGGGTACAATTAAAGAGTGCGGTACACATGACGAGCTTATGGAAAAGAAGGGCTATTACTACAAGCTTTATACAAGCCAGTATGCAGAATAACTGACAGAAGAGGGCAGTAGGCTGCCCTCTTTTTGTGTATAAAAATGAATTTTCTTTGAACAAGGCGTGTTTTTGTTGACTATTGGGTAAAAAAGGTATAAAATATTTAGCAAGTTAAGAAGTGGTAAAGAAAGTGACTGATAATATGCCGGATAATGAAAACAAATACAGATATATGAGAGCTGCGGGGCATATTACCCAGTTCGGGCTTGATATGGTTACGCCCGTTCTTTTGTGCACAATTATAGCCGTATGGTTAAAAAATAAGCTTAGTCTTGGCTCATGGGTTGTAATTGTGGCAATAATAGCAGGTGTGGCGGTATCTGCACTTAACATGTTTAAGTTTATAAAAACGGTTGAAAAGGAAATGGGAGGCAGAAAGCATGACGAAAAACGTGAAGACTGATGTTTTACGTGTTACGGCAGGTAATTTTATACTTGGTGCTGTTATGGTTCTTATTTTTGCACTTACAGGGCAGTTTTCCTTAAGCGTTTTATGGGGAGCAATCCTCGGCAACAGCTTTGTTTCCTTAAGCTTTTTGTGGCTGGCTGTTTCCGTTTCGAAAAATGTTGAAAAGGACCCTAAGAATGCTCAGCAAAGAGTGTCGGCAACGTATACCTACAGATTACTTGCTGCTGCGGCTGTTATTCTTATAGCAGTTAAATTTGATATGTTCAATTGGGTAAGTACGGTTATACCTTTGTTTTATCAGCGCATTGTGGTTATGGTGGCAGGTAAAATGAGGGCAAGGGAGGACAATAGAGAGGTGAAGGCAGAGTGAATATAGAAATTACAGGTCCTAAGGTGATGTTTGAAATAGCGGGCATCAGAATTACCGAAACTGTTGTAAACGGTTGGATTGTAATCTTGCTCGTAAGCATTCTTTCATATTTCCTGACAAGAAATCTTCAAACGAAAAACCCGTCGAAAAGACAGCTTGTGACGGAAAAAATATATTTTATGCTTATGAATCTTGTAACCGGTGTTATGGGTAAAAAGTGGGTAAGGTTTGCTCCATACATTTGTGCACTTTTTGCGTATTCCATGTTTGGCTCCCTGATAAGCCTGACGGGTTTGCGTGCAGTAACGGGTGACCTCAGTACCACGGCTGCAATGGCAGTTCTGACAACAATAATGGTTATTGTAACCCACATCAGGACAAAGGGCGTCGGAGGGTGGCTCAAGAGCTACGCTGAGCCTGTAGCGGTTATCACACCCATAAACATTATAAGCGAAATTGCAAACCCCGTTTCAATGGCGTTCCGTCACTTTGGTAACATTGCGGCAGGTATTGTAATAACAAGCCTGATGTATGCGGCGTTAGCTGCGGCAAGCAATCTGCTTTTGGGCTGGATACCTGTTGAATTTATTGCAAATATCCCTATTCTGCAGGTGGGTATACCTGCGGTGTTATCCATTTATTTTGACTTGTTTACCGGATTTTTACAAGCGTATATAATTTGTATGCTTACAATGGTTAACGTATCCGGTGCAGGTGAATAATAGTTTTTAATTTATAAATTATATATATTTTATTTCAGGAGGTTTCGTTATGGAATCAACAATGTTAGCAAAAGCAATAGTAATGGCAGGCAGTGCAATCGGTGCAGGTCTTGCAATGATTGCAGGTATAGGTCCCGGTATAGGTCAGGGCTTTGCTGCAGGTAAGGCAGCAGAGGCAGTAGGTCGTCAGCCCGAAGCAAAGGGTGACATTACATCCACAATGCTTTTTGGTTGTGCGGTTGCAGAATCCACAGGTATTTACGGCTTGGTTGTAGCTATGATACTTCTCTTCGTAAATCCTTTTATAGGTAAGCTTTAATAAAAAGAAGGAGGAGTTTCCATGGAAACACCATTTGTAACTTTGGATACATGGACTCTCATTTTTACATGGGTCAATCTTCTTATTTTATTTCTTCTGGTGAAAAAGCTTTTCTTTAAGCCTATAGAAAAAATGCTTGAAGCCAGGAATGCGGAAATTGAAGCAGATTATTCAAAGGCAAAGAATGCACAGCTTGAAGCAGACAGCATGCGTGAGGAATACGAGGAAAAGCTCAGCGGTGCACAGGAAAAGGCTGAAAAAATAGTAAGCGATGCGGTGGAAAGTGCCAATCTTCGCGGTGAGGCAATTGTGAAGGAGGCCGAGGAAAAGGCTACCGGAATGATTGAAAGAGCCGAGAAGAATATTGAAGCTCAGCGTGAAGCCGCTTTTAACGGCATAAAGAATGATGTTGCCCAGATGGCTGTGGACATTGCAAGGAAGATTATTGAAAAGGATATTGATGAAAACGACCATGAAGAGCTTATAAACAAAGCCCTGGAAGGGTTAGGTGGCTCTGATGAATGAGAGAATAAATCTGTATTCCTCATCTCTTTATGACGTGGCAAAGGAAGAGGGCTGTGAAAAAGAGGTTTACGAAAGCCTTGTATTGGTGAAAGGTCTTCTTTCGGAGCATGAAGGCTATATTAAGATAATGTCTTCCTCTGCAATTGCTTTTTCTGAGCGTGAAAGGCTCATTGACGAGGCCTTTGGCGGAAGTGTGCATCCCTTTGTGCTTAATTTTATGAAAATGCTTTCCAAAAAGAGAGTGTTTGAAATTTTCATAAAGGCAGCAGAGGAGTTTGAAAAAACATATTTCAAGGCTGCAGGCATTGAAAGAGCTACGATAACCACAGCTGTGGAATTGAGCGATGAAAAGAAAAAGGAAATTGCAGACAGGATTGCAAAGGCTACGGGAAAGGAAATTATCCCTCTCTTTGTAACGGACGAAAAAATCCTGGGCGGTATTCTTGTAGAAACAGAAAACACCGCTATAGATGCATCCCTTAGCGGTAAGCTGGAGTCCATAAAGAGATATATAGGCAAAGTTTAATAGTTTGGAGTGAAAATTTTGCGACTTAATTCAGATGAAATTGCAAGTATTTTAAAAGAACAGATAAAAAATTATTCCGATAAAACAAAAGAAACCGAAACCGGCAGAGTTATCGAGGTAGGTGACGGTATTGCCACAGCTACGGGTTTGGAAAACTGTATGGCAAATGAGCTGATAGAGTTTGAAAACGGCGAAAAGGCAATGGCACTTAACCTTAACGAGGGCACTGTAAGCCTTTGTATTTTAGGTAACGATGCAGGTATTAAAGAAGGAAGCCTTGTTAAAAGAACGGGCAGGGTTGTTGAGGTAGGCGTAAGCGATGCTTTGATAGGCAGAGTAGTAGATGCTCTCGGCAGACCTATTGACGGCAAGGGCGAAATTAAGGCGGATACTTTCCGGCCCGTTGAAGTAAAGGCACCGGGTATTATTGAAAGAAAGAGCGTTAGTGTGCCCTTGCAGACGGGTATTAAGGCTATCGACTCCATGATACCCATCGGCCGCGGTCAGAGAGAGCTTATCGTAGGTGACCGCCAGACCGGTAAAACAGTTATTGCTACAGATACCATCATTAACCAGCGTGGCAAGGATGTTATTTGTATTTATGTTGCAATCGGACAGAAAAAGTCCACAGTTGCCCAGGTGGTTGATACACTTGAGAAGAACGGTGCAATGAACTATTCAATAGTTGTTTCCGCAACGGCAAGTGACAGTGCACCGCTTCAGTACATTGCGCCTTATTCCGGCTGTACTATGGGTGAATACTTTATGGCACAGGGTAAGGACGTGCTTATTATATACGACGATTTGTCAAAGCACGCCGTTGCTTACAGAGCAATGAGCCTTCTTATCCGTCGTCCTCCGGGAAGAGAAGCATATCCCGGTGACGTATTCTACCTTCATTCGAGATTACTTGAAAGAGCGGCATGCCTTGCTCCTGAGTATGGCGGTGGCAGTCTTACTGCACTTCCCATTATTGAAACTCAGGCAGGTGACGTTTCGGCATACATTCCCACAAACGTTATCAGTATTACCGACGGACAGATATTTTTGGAAACAGAGCTTTTCCACAGCGGTATTATGCCTGCTGTTAACCCCGGTATCAGTGTATCAAGAGTAGGCGGCAGTGCACAGATAAAGGCAATGAAGAAGGTTTCCGGTAAGCTTAAGCTTATGTATTCGCAGTACCGTGAGCTTGCTTCCTTTGCTCAGTTCGGCTCAGACCTTGACGACGATACAAAGGCAAGACTTGCCCAGGGCGAAAGAATTGTGGAAATTTTAAAGCAGGGCAGAAACAAGCCCGTGCAGGTTCAGTTGCAGGTTGTTATTATTTACGCCTGTGTAAATGATTACCTGAAGGATATTCCCGTGGAAAGAGTTTCCGAATTTGAAGCCTTCCTTTTTGAAAATGTGCAGAACAACTTTGCACAGATAATTGAAAATATAGCAAATAAGAAGGACCTTGACGAGGAAACGGAAAAGCTTATTATAAAAGCTATAGAGGATTCAAAAAACAAATTTCTGAATTAATGGGGTGAAGGAATGCCTCAGTCTACAAAAATTATTAAAAACAGAATAAAGAGCGTGGAAGGCACAAAGCAGATTACAAAGGCTATGGAGCTTGTTGCCACCAGTAAGTTAAGGCGTGCAAAAGAAAATATGGAAAGAATAAAGCCGTATTTTGAGTCGCTCCGTTCCCTTGCAGAGGATCTGATGGAGGCAAATACCGATTTTTCGTCGCCCTTTTGTAAGGGTGATGAAAATAAACCTGCCTGCCATGTGGTAATTGCAGGTGACAGAGGCTTGGCAGGCGGATATAACGCAAATCTGTTCCGTTCCCTTAAAATTAAGGAGGGCGATTACATTGTGCCCGTGGGAAAAAAGGTTTGCGAGTATTTTGCCAAAAAGAACGTGAACATTTTAACCTATGATTATTCTCTTGCAGGTAATGTGAGAGTGGGGGACTGCACACGTATTGCACAGCTTCTTGCACGTGACTACAAGGAAGGCAAATTCGGCAGTGTTGACGTGAGCTATACAAGGTTTGTAAATGTGCTTACCTTTGAACCTGAAACAGAGGAGCTGTTACCCTTTGCACCCCGTGAGAGGGGCGAAAAGAAGGCAGGCGTTCTCACCATATACGAGGGTGGTGTTGAGGCTGTGTTCAATCAGCTCATTCCCCAGTATATTTCGGGAATTATATATGGTGCGGTTACAAGCTCTGTTGCATCGGAGCTTTCAAGTAGGCGTAATGCAATGCAGGCGGCAAACAAGAATGCCGATGAAATGATTGCGGATTTAACCCTTAAATACAACCGCTCAAGACAAAGTGCAATAACTCAGGAAATTACCGAGATTGTTGCCGGAAGCGAGATATGAAAATGAGGTGTAGGGATGGAAAATAAGAATATTGGCAGAGTCGTTCGTGTTGAAGGACCTGTAATAGACGTAAGATTTGAAGGTGAGCTTCCGAATCTTAATAATGCCCTTATTGTAAAAAATAACGATACAGATATAACGGTTGAGGTGGCACAGCACATTGGTGACGATGTTGTACGCTGTATTGCCATGAGCTCAACCGACGGTTTAAGCCGCGGAAGCGAGGTTATTGACACGGGAAGCGGTATAAGCGTACCCGTGGGAAGAGGCACACTGGGCAGAATTTTTAACCTTTTAGGTGAGCCCGTTGACAATCTTCCTGCTCCCGAATGCGAAGAAAAGTGGTGTATTCACCGTCAGGCTCCTTCTTACGAGGAGCAGGAGGGCAGCAGCGGTATACTGGAAACAGGTATTAAGGTTGTTGACCTTATCTGCCCCTATGCAAAGGGCGGTAAGATTGGTCTTTTTGGCGGTGCAGGCGTTGGTAAAACAGTTCTTATTATGGAACTGATAAACAACGTTGCCAAGGAGCACGGCGGTTTATCCGTATTCAGCGGTGTTGGCGAAAGAACAAGAGAAGGTAACGACTTATATAATGAAATGAAGGAATCGGGGGTTATTGACAAGACAGCCCTCGTATACGGACAGATGAATGAGCCTCCGGGAGCAAGAATGAGAGTTGCTCTCTCCGGCTTAACCATGGCAGAGTATTTCCGTGACAGAGAAGGTCAGGACGTACTACTCTTTATTGTCAACATTTTCCGTTTCACCCAGGCAGGCAGTGAGGTTTCTGCACTTCTGGGCAGAATGCCCTCTGCAGTTGGCTATCAGCCCACACTGGCTACGGAAATGGGTCAGCTTCAGGAAAGAATTACATCTACAAAGAAGGGCTCCATCACTTCCGTTCAGGCGGTTTACGTGCCTGCGGATGACCTTACTGACCCGGCTCCTGCAACAACCTTTGCTCACCTTGATGCAACAACGGTTTTATCAAGAGCAATTTCCTCAATGGGTATTTTCCCCGCTGTTGACCCTCTTGAGTCCACCTCCAGAATTCTTACCCCCGACGTTGTGGGTGAGGAACACTATAACGTGGCAAAGAGCGTGCAGAAGATACTGCAGAGATATAATGAGCTTCAGGATATTATTGCAATTATGGGTATGGACGAACTCAGTGAAGAGGATAAGCTTATAGTTGCCCGTGCAAGAAAGGTGCAGAGATTCCTTTCACAGCCCTTCTCCGTTGCAGAGCAGTTTACGGGCATGCAGGGTAAGTATGTACCCCTTTCCGAAACCGTGAGAGGCTTTAAGGAAATTATTGAAGGTAAGTGCGATGACCTGCCTGAATCGGCATTCCTCTTCGTTGGAACAATTGACGAGGCGAGAGAAAAGGGGCAGGCTAAATGAGTGAGTACCGTTTGAAAATAGTTACCCCTGACCGCCTGGTATATGACGATCTGGCTGAAAGCCTGGTTGCAAGAAGCATAACGGGCGATGTGTGCATTATGGCAAGGCACACGGAGTATATATCGCCTCTTGCAATAGGTCAGGTGAAGGTAAAGAAAAAGGGTGAGTGGCGTGTTGCCTCCTGCAGTGGCGGAACACTGGTTGTAACGGGCGGTAATGCAACAATTATTGCCGATACCTTTGAATGGAAAGACGAAATTGACCTTGAAAGAGCTGAAAAAGCTAAGGAAAAAGCTGAGGAGCGTATGCAGAGCGATGGAACCGAGTTCGAGTTCAAGCTTGCTGAGCTGAAGCTTAAGAGAGCTATAAACCGTATAAACACAAAAAGAATGTAATTTAAAAGCACAGGGAATTTTCCCTGTGCTTTTAAATTAGTAACCGAAATATTCTTTGCAGTATTCATCGACCCTGGCATATAAAGCTTCACGCACATCCATGTCACCGATTAAGATATGATTGGAGTTTTCAAAGGTAAAGCAATCACTCTTTACGTTATGCTTTTTCAGGTTCTCAAAGGTGATTGTTTTATTTTTGGTAGGAACAATGCCATCCTTGCCGTCACCTGCATAGCCACAGATTGTGGGAATGGAGTTTTCGTTAATGTGAAAGGCGGGGGACATGGCATCAATAATTTCCTGAAGCTTATGGGGAGGTATATCGGAGGGACCCTTTACATTTTCCCCCAGGTCCTTCATGCCGTAAAGCATAATTGCCAGAGAGGGGCCGGTATTTTGGTCATAGTGCCATTCATGCCAGGTTTCGGAGTTGAAGTCAGCAGGGCCTGCCATGTTGACAACAAAGGCAAGGGGGATTACTGACCTTTCGGGGCAGGAGTAGGAGAAAAGTGTTGCGATATGTGCTCCCGAAGAAAAACCGTGAAGAGCAAGAGAAGTAACGTTGTAACCGTTTTCGCTGCAGAAGGACTGAAGCTTATTGATTGCCGATGCAATATCGTCCATGTTGGTGCTTACGGGATGGTCTGCGTCAATGTAGTGATAATTTATGGTAGCTGTAACATAGCCTTTTTCGCTGTATCTTTTACAAAGATAAGCCTCGGAGGATTTGTCACCGCTTGTCCAGCTTCCGCCGTGAATGAACAGTAGTGCCCCAAAGGTATGGTCGGAGGATGTTTTCGGGGGAAGGTATATATCCATCTTATTACGCTCTGCCTCACCGTAGGAAATGTCTGTATGGACAGAGGCTGAAACAGCATTGTCTTTATCCGTCGTAATAAGCCCTCCGCTGAGTGAATTGATAAAAAGTGAGAAAAGAGTGGCTACCGCAACAAAAATTTTCATAAAAAACACCTCTTTATATTTTTATCTTAATTATAAGTGTTATCCCTGAAAAAGTCAATAAAAAAGGGGAAATTTTAAGTTGCGGAAAAAGGTTAAGGCAGGTAAAAATTAAAAAACATACCAATTTACTATGTTTTTTCAAAAATAGTATTGATTATCATTTTTATTTGTGCTATAATCATGTTGAAAGGAGGGGAGAGCAGTGGACAATTTACTTATAAGCTCGTGCTTACTGGGTCTGGCGTGCCGCTATGACGGAGGCTGGAGAGAGTATGATTTAAAGGAGCTTGAGAAAAAGTTTAATCTTATTCCCATATGTCCCGAAATTTACGGTGGCTTACCAACCCCGAGGGTGCCAAGTGAAATTAAAGGAGACAGGGTAATAAACCGCGAAGGGGTTGACGTTACCGCCCAATACGAGAAGGGTGCAAAAGAAGCGTTGCACCTGGCAAGGCTTTTTAATGTGAAATGTGCTGTACTTAAGGCGAAAAGTCCCTCCTGCGGTAAAAATGCGATATATGACGGAACCTTTACCAAAACTTTAACAGAGGGTGACGGCATTACGGCAAAGCTTTTAAAGGCTAATGGAATAGCAGTTTTCACTGAGGAAGAGATAGACATTCTTCTTGAAAAATAACTGAAAATATTTGTCAAATCCTATTATAAAATGATTGACGAGTCAGATTTTATGCGGTATAATGATATGTGGTAACGAGAGTTGCCTGAATTTCATATTTAATTTTTTTCATATAAAGAGGAGGTAATTAACATGACTGATTTTAAGGCATGGGAAGGCTTTGACGGCCGAATCTGGAAGCTTGAAGTAAACGTAAGAGACTTCATTCAGAAGAATTACACACCCTATGACGGTGATTCTTCTTTCCTTGAAGGCCCCACAGATGCTACAAATAAGCTCTGGGGAAGACTTTCCGAATTACAGAAGGAAGAAAGAGCAAACGGCGGCGTGCTTGACATGGAAACCGAAAAGGTTGCTACACTTACAGCATATGGCCCCGGCTACATTGACGAATCCATGAAGGATCTGGAAAAGGTAGTAGGTTTGCAGACAGATAAGCCCCTCAAGAGAGCATTTATGCCCTTCGGCGGTATCAACATGGCTGTAAAGGCTTGTGAAACAAACGGTTACACACCCAACCCCGAGCTTGTTAAGATTTTCACAGAATATTGCCGTACTCATAACCAGGCAGTATTTGATGTATACACACCTGAAATGAGAGCTGCAAGAAGCAACAAGATCATCACAGGTCTTCCCGATGCATACGGCAGAGGCCGTATCGTAGGCGACTACAGAAGAGTTGCTCTTTACGGTATCGATTTCCTTATCGAAGAAAAGAAGAAGGATAAGGTAGCCTGCGGCGAAAGCAGCATGCGTGACAACGTTATCCGTGCACGTGAAGAAGTTGCTATGCAGATTAAGGCTCTTGAAGATATGAAGGTTATGGCAGCATCCTACGGCTATGACATTTCCCAGCCTGCTACTAATGCACGTGAAGCTGTTCAGTGGCTTTACTTTGGTTACCTTGCAGCTATCAAGACACAGAACGGTGCTGCAATGAGCGTTGGTAGAGTTTCCACATTCCTTGATATTTATATCAAGAGAGATATGGATGCAGGTATCCTTACAGAACAGGAAGCTCAGGAGCTTATCGACCATTTCGTAATGAAGCTCCGTATGGTTAAGTTCGCCCGTACACCCGACTACAACCAGCTCTTCACAGGTGACCCCGTTTGGGCTACACTTGAAGTGGGCGGTATTGGTATGGACGGCAGAAGCATGGTTACTAAGACTGACTATCGTTTCCTCCGTACACTTG
>JAFSGW010000087.1 GCA_017440585.1 Clostridia bacterium
ATTGCAAATAAGGCAAAACCTGAAACACTGAACAGAGTAGTCGGTGTGGTGTTGGTTGTGATTAGCATAGCAGTACTGATAGTTAATATGATGTGATATAAAAGAGCCAATGGAAACCCATTGGCTCTTTTGTCTATTTATATTATTTCTTGCTCTAAATTATCAAATTCATAAGATGTGAAAAATTCTTTTAATGATATATCTAATCCGTCACAGAGCTTTTTAATAACAACAATCGAAATATTGCGACGACTTGAATCTAACATGCTGTAAACTGTGGATGGAGTAACTCCGCTCATTGTAGCAAGTTCATTAGGTTTAATATTTCTGTTTTTGCAGATATTCAAAAATCTTTCTGCAACAGCATCTTTTACACTCATTTAAATCACCAAAATAATTGTATATTTTTGTTCGCAAAAGCGTATACGCACTTGCGTAAAAAACAAAATTAAGATAAAATATATATGTATTATGTGTGAATATGGAGTGAATGAGTTTGGAAAAGATTTGCTGTTTTTGTGGACATGGCAAGGAATGGGACTTACCAATAGATATAGATAATAGGATAGAGTCAGCTATTATTGAGTTAATAGCTGACGGAGTTTTAATCTATTATTCGGGAGGGATGGGAGCGTTTGATAATAAATGTGAAGCTGTGGTAGGAAAATTGAAGAGAAAAGATAAAAGAATTAAGTTAATACTTGTAATTCCATATATTACAAAGCGAATAGATGATTTGTATAGAGAAAAAAGGTATGACGAAATAATATTTCCTGATTTAGGCAATGTACACTACAAAGCTGCTATACAAAAGAGAAATTATTTGATGGTTGATAATTCGGATTATTTATTGGCTTATGTGAAAAACAGAGAGGGAGGGGCAAGAAAAAGTTTTGAATATGCAAAAAGACGCGGGAAGAAGATTGTGAGATTGTGAATACATCAACACAAAACGAACACGTCCCCATTTGCACAGAACAAAAAATTTTGAGCGGTATAAAAGGGCAGTGTCCGAAAATATTTATTGATTTGATGTATGAAGTAATATATAATTTTATTACAAGAGGATAGTATGAGGGTGTGAATACTACATGAAAAAATTGAATTTTAATATTCCTTTTACCGGATACAGCTGTCACAGTTTTTTGAGTGATTTTGCAGCAGTTCATACATATATTACTGAGATTATACCAACAGGAATAAGTGACAAGGAGTTGGGATGGTATCAGGAAATGTATTATTTCTTGTTTGGTACTTTATCCGGTTGCAACTCATTTTTGCAGAATATGGAACAAAGCCGTAATGATCCTTCAGAAGATATTGAAACAGTAGATTTTTGTATGAAATTCTGTGGATATGCTTATGATATGGTTAGGCACAACATGGAAGATTCTTTAATTGAGTCGATAGACAGAGGATATCCTGTCATTGCGAAATTGAAGAATGCTGAATTCGGTCCGTCACGTGTGTTGATTGGCTATGATAAGGATAAGATTATTGTTCCTGCTTGTAGCAATGAACAAAGCCCGTCACCTACTGCTCCTATTTATGAAGAAATCGAATGTTTATATATTATTCGTGGAATTGGTCAAAAAGAACGTACATTACTGGATGGCTTTAGAAACATTGAAAAATCGTTAAAGGAAAGTATCCAATATGGTGTATGGACTAACTCGCTAGAAGCTTTTGATTATTTTGGCCAGAACATGAATAAAATTCCTTTTGAAGAAATTAAATCTCGGTTTGAAACAGTGAAAAATATTGCATGGAATTTTGACCGCTGTCATAATTTTGCTGAAACTTTTCGTAAACGTATACTACCCGAGCTAACGGATAGCCGTTTAGATGAATTTTGTAATCAAATAGATTATTGGTATAAATTATCGCTTGAACAGCAATGGCAAATAATAGCACTGCACGACTGCCGAGATTGGAATGAACGTCGGTGGGACTGTTTGGAAGCAGGTATGTGTACTTGTATAAAATGGACAATGGAAAGCTTGGCAAAAAATGATGATGAGATATTAAAGGTTATTCAGAAAATGATTGAAGTTTTGGAGAATGAATAGGCGGACCGTCGGGGACGCCGGTCCCTACAGTATATATAGAAAAAAGACTTGGGAATTCCCAAGTCTTTTTTCTATATATACTTATTCATTATGAGCAGCTAAATAAGCATTTCTGCCCTGTTCGTAGAGGTTATTGCCTTCTGAGTCGATAATAACAACCAAGGGCATATCTTCTACGTAGAGCTTACGGAGTGCTTCTGCACCCAAATCTTCAAATGCGATGAGCTCGGCACTCTTAATGCACTTGGCAAGAAGTGCGCCTGCACCGCCGATAGCACCGAAGTATACGCCGCTGTGTTCTTTCATAGCTTCAACTACTTCGGGTAATCTTGCACCCTTACCAATCATACCACGTGCACCAACGCTCATCATTGTGGGAGCGTAAGCGTCCATACGACCGCTTGTTGTGGGGCCTGCAGAGCCGATAACCTGACCGGGCTTCGCAGGAGTAGGACCTACGTAGTAGATTGTAGCATCGGTGGGGTCAAATGGAAGAGGCTCGCCTTTTGCGATGGATTCACACATTCTCTTATGACCTGCGTCACGGGATGTGTAAATAGTACCTGTAAGAAGTACGCTGTCACCTGCTTTGAGAGTTTTTGCAAGCTCTTTTGTTAAGGGGAGTGTAATTCTCTTTTCCATTATATCACCTCCGACTTATGTCTTGTAACATGGCAGTTGATGTTGATAGCACAGGGCATACCTGCAATATGTGTGGGAAGAGTTTCGATATTTAAACCGATTGCTGTGCTCTTACCGCCAAAGCCCTGAGGACCAATGCCAAGCTTATTAACCTTTTCAAGCATTTCCTTTTCCAAATCTGCATAGAAGGGGTCGGGGTTGGGCACATCAATAGGACGCATAAGTGCCTTTTTAGCAAGTAATGCAGCCTTATCAAATGTACCACCGATACCAACACCGATTGTCATGGGAGGACAGGGGTTGGGACCTGCAATTTCAACTGTTTCAAGAATGAAATCCTTAATGCCCTGTAAACCTGCGGAGGGCTTGAACATACGGATTGCACTCATGTTTTCGCTACCGAAGCCCTTGGGACCTACAGTAACCTTAACCTGATCACCGTCAACGATTTCTGTATAAATCATTGCGGGGGTGTTATCGCCTGTGTTGCCACGTCTGACGGGGTCAGCTACAACGCTCTTACGAAGGTAGCCGTTAGCATAGCCACGGCGAACGCCTTCGTTGATGGCATCTGTAAGGTTACCGCCAACAAAATGAACGTCCTGACCAATCTCTAAAAATACACAAGCCATGCCTGTGTCCTGACAAATCGGAACACATTCACGTTCTGCGATTTCATAGTTTGTGATAATGTTGTCTAATACACCTTTTGCGATGTCCCAGTCTTCACAAGCACGGCAAGTCTTTATAGCGTCCTGCACGTCCTTGGGGAGGAACTGGTTTGCTTCGATACAAAGCTTTTCAACTACGTCTGTAATTGTCTGTACCTGAATTTCGCGCATATTTTTTCACCTCAAATTTATATAGGAGTAAAATGGCTGAGAAAAACGATGCAGAAATTTGCGAACTAACCCGAAGTTGTACGGGTTGTACTACGAGTGGTTAGTTCGCAAATTAGTTTACGGTCTGCGCGTTTTAATCAGTCATTTTTAGCGTTCGTGACGAGCGTACTTGGGCAGAAGAAGGGGAGAAACCTGTTCGGATTCAAGACCTGCATTCTTAAGTTCTTCTGCATATGCCTTAACGTGGTCAAGGTTCATAGCACCTAATTCAACACTCTTTGCCTTAGCTGCTGCTGCCTTACCTGCGTTACGACCGAATACGATAATGTCAAGAAGAGAGTTACCCATAAGACGGTTTCTGCCGTGGATACCGCCAACAGCTTCGCCTGCAACGAGAAGGTTGTCGATAGCCTTTGTGAAGCCGTCGCCACCAATCTCAAGACCACCGTTCTGGTAGTGTAGTGTGGGGTAAACGAGGATGGGGTCTTTTCTCATATCGATGCCGTAGTTAAGGTACATTCTGAGCATAGCGGGGATTCTCTTTTCGATTGTACCTTCACCGTGAAGGATTTCAATCATGGGAGTATCGAGCCATACACCGGATCCTAAAGGTGTTTCTACGCCACGGCCGTTAGCACATTCACGGATAATAGCGGATGCGGAAACGTCACGTGTTTCAAGGGGATGAGCATAAGCTTCGCCGTCCTTGTTAACGAGCATAGCACCGATGGAACGAACCTTTTCTGTAACGAGTGCACCAAAAATCTGTGCGGGATATGCAACACCTGTGGGGTGGTACTGGATTGTGTCCTGATAAAGAAGAGGAGCACCTGCACGGTAGCCAAGGATTAATCCGTCGGCTGTTGCACCGTAGTGGTTAGAGGTGGGGAAGCCCTGGTAGTGAAGACGACCTGCACCGCCTGTTGCGATGATAACTGTCTTTGCCTTTGCTACCATGTAATCGCCTGTTTCCATGTTAAGAAGAACAGCACCTGCTACCTGACCCTTATCGTCCTTGATAAGCTCAACAGCGGATGTGAATTCGATTACGGGAATCTTGCGGTTGATAACTTCGTCACGAAGTGTTCTCATGATTTCAGCACCGGAATAGTCCTTACAAGCGTGCATTCTCTTTCTCGAAGTACCGCCACCGTGTGTTGTAACCATTGTGCCGTCGTCTGTCTTATCGAACATAACACCAAGGTCATTTAACCAGCGGATAGCATCGGGAGCTTCCATAACAAGTCTCTTCAAAAGCTCGGGACGAGCTGCAAAGTGACCGCCACCGAAAGCATCGATGTAATGCTGTACGGGAGAGTCATTCTCCTTATCTGCTGCCTGGATACCGCCTTCCGCCATCATTGTGTTGGCATCACCGATACGGAGCTTTGTAACAATCATAACGTCAGCGCCTGCTTCGTGAGCTTCAATAGCTGCACTGCTGCCTGCACCGCCACCACCGATAACTAAAACGTCTGTTTCGTAGTCAACCTTGTTAAGGTCAATTTCAACGTCTAAAAGACGGCTGTTGGAGTGGAGAAGGTTACCGAGCTCTGTAGGAATCTTTTCGCCCTTGTTGGGACCGATTTTGATTTCAACAAAGCCTTCTGCCTTATAGTCGGGATGATATGATTTAAGAAGTTCATCCTTTTCTTCAGCAGTCATTCTTCTGGGTTCTGTCTTCATTCTTTCGGCTCTTGTTGCTTCTACCTTTTTGATAGATTCGCGCATTGCTTCTGTAAACATATTTATCCCTCCTTATTTCTCAATTTCTCTTGTGTTGTAGAGCTCTTTCATTTCTGTAATGGGCTTGCCCATAACCTGCTCAATGAGCTCATCGTACTTGCCGTGGTTGATTTCGTCAACTCTTACCTTAAGATGCTCTGTTTCGGGAGCAATGTACTTACCTGTAAGACGTCTTGCAAGAAGACCAACCATGGGGTGAGTGATGCCTGCGGGGCAACGAACACTACAGCATCCGCAACCTACACAGTCGAAGGATTCTTCTGCACACTTTTCATATTCGCCACGCTGTGCGTAAGCGATGTACTGCATAACGTTCAAATCCTGTGTACAAGCGTTTGTACAAGCATTACAGCCGATGCAGGAGTAAATTTCGGGATAAAGCTCCATCATAATCTGCTGAGTGGGCTTGATTTGTTGAATGTCATAAGTTCTCTTGTCCTGAGGATAGAAGGGGATAGTAGCGATGTACATACCTTCCTGAACCTGTGTCTGGCATGCAAGACAAGTCTTTAATTCGTTCTGACCTTTGATACGGTAAATTGTAGCACAGGCACCGCAGAAACCGTGACGGCAACCGCAACCGCGTGTAAGTGTATAACCCGCGTATTCCATAGCTGTCATGATTGTTAAGTCGGCAGGTACCTGATAACGCTTACCGAAGAAATATACATTAACCATGTTTTCCATTAGCGTAACATCCTTTCATTAATATTCTGCAGGAATTTCATCCAGTTCGTCGCAGTGGAATACGGGACCGTCCTTACATACGTACTTACTACCTATATTACATCTGCCACACTTACCAACACCGCACTTCATGCGAAGCTCAAGTGTTGTAATAATCTGCTTCTTGTCAAAGCCCATTTCCTGTAAGCCCTGGAGCACGAACTTGATCATGATCGGAGGACCGCAGATAAGAGCAACCTTGTTTGTATCGAAGCCGATTTCCTTAAGATAGGAAGGAACAAAGCCTACGTGACCATCCCAGCCTTCCTGTTCACGGTCGATTGTGAGGTATACGTTAACGTTGGGAGCCTTCATCCACACTTCCTGAATTTCCTTAAGCTGAACCAAATCGTCAGCGGAACGGGAGCCGTAGAGAATATCAACTGTGCCGTAGTTTTCACGGTTGTCAAGAACATAGTTGATAACGCTGCGTAAAGGTGCAAGACCGATACCGCCTGCGATGAAGAGAAGGTTCTTTCCCTTTAACTCTGTTTCTACGGGGAAGTTGTTACCGTAGGGACCGCGAACGGTGATTTCTTCACCAACCTCCATAGCATGGAGATAGTCTGTAAGAACACCGCACTTTTTAATTGAAAATTCCTGGAATTCTTTATTGGTGGGGGAGGAGGTAATGGAGAACATTGCTTCGCCCACACCGGGAACAGATACCATGGCACACTGACCGGGCATATGTTCAAATAATTTGCTGCCGTCGGGAGCTACTACACGGAATGTTTTAACATCGGGAGTTTCCTGACGAATATCTGTCACAACGCCTACCTTGGGGATAAGTGTATCCTCATAGAACTTGTCGTGATTGCAATTGCATTCGCTCATTAGTTTTTACCTCCCTTTTCAAAAGCTTTGATAACCTTTACAATGTTTAAGCCTGCAGGGCACTTGTCAACACATCTGCCGCAGCCTACGCAGGAGTACATACCGCCGTTGTTCTGAGGATAGTACACAAGCTTGTGCATAAATCTCTGACGATATCTCTGCATCTGGCTTGTACGGTTGTTGCCGTGAGCCATCATTGTAAAGTCGGAATACATGCAGGAGTCCCAGCAACGATATCTCTGTACGCCGCTGCCTGTGTTGTAGTCCTTAATGTCGTAGCACTGGCATGTGGGGCACACGAAGGTACATGTACCGCAGGCAAGACAGGGCTTGTATAATTCTTCCCAGATGGGAGAATTGAATTTGTCAAGTAATACTGCTTCCTCGCCCCAGCCTTCAAGAGAAAGGTCGGAGTAGGGAAGACGGGAAACAATTTCCTTAATGGAAGCCTTTTCTTCCTCTACCTTTGCACTGTCTGCATCAGAGAGGAGAGAAGAAACAAGGCTTGTGAGCTTTTCGCCCTTTTCTGTAACAGCATTCCAGTAGAGCTCATCACCTGTCATGTAAAGCTGTACGTCGCCTTCAGGATTTGCGGCGTCTATGCCGAATGCATTACAGAAGCAGGATTCCTCAGGCTGAGAGCATGCGAGAGACACGATAATACCGTGTTCTCTTCTTGCCTTGTAGTAGGAGTCAACGGGGTCAACAAGGAAAACCTTGTCAAGAACCTCTAAACCACGTACATCGCAAGCCTTCATACCGAAAACTACAAAATCCTTATTCTGTAATTCCTCGGGAGTGATGTTGAGCTTTTTGCCGTCCTTCTTACATGTGTATAAAGTTTCGCTCTGGGGGAAGAATGCATCTTTGGGAGACTTAACGGTTTTTAATGTGTCAAGGTCAACCACTACATCCTCGTCCCATGCTGCAAAGTTAACTGTGCCGTTAATGTTAGCCGGAACATAGAGTTCATTTGCATCCGCAATAAGAGAGAATAATGCGGACAGATTTTCTTTATTTATCTTGTACATACATTATCCCCTTTCTGTAACAATAGAAGGCTCAACGTCATCAAATGTGAAGTTGGTGAGAGGGCCCTTTGTTTCACTGTCGGAACCTGCCTGGAATTCACCGTAGAAGGTGTCGATATCCTTGATGAACTTACGGTTGAAGAGGTGGAGGGGAATGCCCTGAGGACAAACACGGCTGCACTCACCGCAGTCAGTACATCTGCCTGCAACGTGGAAGGCACGGATAATGTGGAACATCTTTTCTTCAAAGGAGTCAACATTTGCCTTTGTGGCTGTGTCAAACTTTGTGGAGTCAAACACACACTTGCGGCAACTACAAGCGGGGCATACGTTACGGCACGCATTGCAACGGATACACTTGCTAAGCTCTTTCTTGAAAAATTCAAACTTTTCCATGGGAGTCATTGCTTCAATCTTTTCAATTTCAGCAAAGCGTTCCTGATCCTTTGTGTCACGGGATTCAAGCATTACTTCATCAGAAATCTGATGCTCTTTACCCTTACAAACGTGGCAACGTTCAAGCATTGCATCGTTGTAATTTATTTCCTTGTCACCATAGAGTGTTTTTACTGTGAGCTTTTCGCAATCGGAATCCATAGAAGCACCTTCTACAGAAAGGATACCCTTGATGCCCATTGCCTTGATAGCTTCAATGTTGAGCTTACCCTTACAGCCAACGCCGATAATGTAAGCCTTTTCGCGGTCAACACGGTGTTCCTTTATAAGCTGGTTGAAGCTGAAGGTATCGCAGGGCTTTAAGAACACAAGTGTTTTACCCTCCAATTTGGAAGCTTCAATCATGTACTTACTGAGATTTGCACCACAGAAACCGTCGTAAACGAAATCGTTATCTAAAGCTTCTGCACTTTCAAAATAGGCGGGTTCGGGATTGAAGCCTAAATCGCCCTTTTTCCAGCCAAGGACACGAACTACTGTGCCGTCAGCCAAAAGCTCTTTTGCACGGTCGATTAATCTTTGCATCTCAAATCCCCCAATCTTACGTTTTCGCCAAGTGAACGGATTTTGTCAACAAATTCGTTCATTGTTGTGGAGAACTTAACGCCTTCTGCAGCAGATACCCATTCAACACGTGTTCTGCCGTTCTCAATGCCTAAGTATTCAAGCATGGAGAAGAGGAGTGTCATTCTTCTTCTTGCATAGTAGTTACCTGTGGAATAGTGACAGTCACCGGGGTGGCAACCACACATGATAACACCGTCTGCACCCTTTTCAAATGCACGGAGAATAAACATGGGGTTTACTCTGCATGAGCAGGGAACACGGATGATTTTAACATCTGCGGGGTACTGGAGACGGCTGCTGCCTGCAAGGTCAGCACCTGCG
>JAFSGW010000088.1 GCA_017440585.1 Clostridia bacterium
AGGACAACCGCCTTCTATGCGAATGATTTCGTCCTCATTTTTTGAAGAGTGACGATTATATGTGCCTGTTTTTGACTTTGCAGAAGCTCTGTTGTACTCGTATATGCCCTTGTATTTGATGTTGTTGAAAAGGTCAAACAAACTGTTTTTACCAAACTCATTACCACGCTTTGTCTTGTAGTTGTGACCATTTAATCTATTAATGATGTAGGTGTATGAAAAGCCCTGTGCTCTGAGTTTGAATGCCAGCTTTACAATTTTTGCCTCTGTGTCATTTACCACAAGTTTTTGTGTCTCCTTGTCAACATCGTAACCAAGAGGCGGAGTGCCACCGCACCATTTGCATTCCAATGCAGTTTCCTTTTTACCACGGTTGACATTTTCTATGAGTTTTCTTACCTCTTCCTGATTGAAAAGTACCGTGATTTCCTTTACGAGCTTATTAGCAAGGTCGTTGCCGTTGACATTTTCTGTGGCACTTAGTATCGAAACACCATGCTTTTCCAATAGGCATTCATATTCGTGATGTATTGAATCGTTTCTTGCGAAGCGGTCGAGCTTCCAAACGATGACGAAGTTTACTTTCAGATTTCCTTCCGTGATGTCTTCAATCATTCTCTGAAAGTCTTCTCTTTTATCGCCCTGACCGCTTCTGCCTCTGTCTATGTATTCTTCCACAATTTCAATGTTGAATTTTTCTGCAAATTCCTCCACCGCTCTTCTCTGTCCTGTAATGCTTGTTTCCTGTTGCATGTCGGTCGAATATCGACCGTAGAAAACACCCTTAAACATCATTTTTCCTCGCTTCCTTTAACAAAAGATTATAGATAATTTGGTTGAAGAGGGCTTGATTGCCCTCTTCACCTCCGTTGCGAATTTTTCTGCCTTTTGAGGCTGAAAAGTCTCCTTTTTTTAATGATTTTCTGTCTATTGAAACCTTATAGAACAATGTCGGAAGCCTCCTTTACCATAGGAACATCAATGACAACAACAGGAGTCTTTGTAAGACTGCCAATGTTGCGACGGAGATAATTTTTACCCTCTTCGCACTTGATGTAGCCTTTCTCTTTTAGGCTTCTGAAAAGAGAACGAGTATCGGGGTATCCCAACTTGCCCATGATTTCTGTGAAGCGGTTGTAGAGAATGACAATTTCCGTAATATTGCCTTTCTGAACAACCGTTTTACCCCAAATACCTGCGACATTGAAGTCTACTTTTTCGGGGAATTTGCTTTTGTTTTTGAGATACTCTTCGAAAAATTTAATCATTGCTTCATTTGACTGCTCTTGTCCTGCTTGGAGAATTGTAGATTCGCAAATAAGAAAATCGACAATTTCCTTGATGTCGAATTCCATGCCGAGCTTATGTTTTGCAAGTCTTGAAGCAACAACAACTGTTGCGATTTTTTCTGCAAGTCTTGAAAACAAAGGAGAGTATTGCTTACCTTGTTTTTCCGCATGGAACTTTATCCTCTTGATTACTTTCGCTGTATCTTTTTCCAGAATTTCCTGAATCTTTTCAGGAGTATAGCTCGAAAGAACCTTTGCGAACTCGTAACCAATGTTGCCGTAGTTCGCATGGATGCTTGAAAGAATCATGTCCGCGTTTTCTTTGCTTTCTGTGAAATTGTAATTCTTGATTTCGAAAAGTCTTACGGCAATACCACCGAAGTTAGATTTCTTGAACTGAATTTCACCTGTAGACATGAAAACGGTGCGGAAATCCTTTTCCACACCGTCATTGCTACTCCACCTTCTTTTGTCTGTACCTCCTGTCAAGAGGTATGTTAGCTGTGTCGTATTCGCATCGGTCATTGAAAGCTCGTCAAGACCTATGAGAATACCCTTATTACCTCCTACCGCTTGAATCAAGCCATTGGCTGTTGTGTTCCAATTTCTTACGATTCCCTTAGGAGAAATTTGGGGATTGCCCCACATTGAACCTGCAAGCATCAGGCTTGTTGTTTTACCTGATGTTGATTCACCTTCTATGTGGAAAATGAACTTTAGGTCTTTCTCTGGAAGCATGCCAACAATTGCAGATGAAAGAGCAACAGCACAAACTGTCTGCAATCCAACAAATTTTTTTACCTTCGTATTGAAGAAATCAAGCTGTTCTGACAAGCTTCCTTTCTGGGAAAGGTCAAGGGAGCCAACATAGCTCAATCCTTGTTCAGAGCCTTTATACATCGCCTGGCGATGCAAAAAACAAAGCTTACCTTCCACCTTGTGCCAGCCAAGAAGGTTGAACACCTTTTTCAAAGGAAGGTTTTCTTCGTCTTCTGCAAATGAATCAAAAAACTTGTTTATTTCTTCCAATGAAAGAAACGGAAAACCAAAACTGCACAAATCCCTTAGTCCCTTGTAGTTCATTTCGCCTCTCGGTATGCTCTTTGTTACCTCCTCTCCCAAATAGTTTGTCTTAAGCTCAACGCTTACCTCGTTTGTGTGAACGTTTTTGACAATATTGTTCACGACAATTTCGTTTTTGAAACTCATGATTCGAGTCCCCTTTCCAAAAAAATTAAGGGGAAATTGCAAAAAATGCAAAAAACCCCCCTTAATACTTTGTTCTTTTGAAAAATCAGTTTGAAAGTTTTAGAATTTGACAGACGATTTGAACAAACTATATGTGCTTGATGAAAAAAAATTCACCCCAAAACTTAGTCGATGGACTGGTTTTGGGGCATTTTTTCCTTTACGCAAGTTTCGTAAGAGGAAAGTCCGCGGAGAAAATTTTTTCTCTTTGAGTTTTTAGTGTTTTTCCTTGAATTTTGACATCTCCAAAGCTGATTTTGAGAAAAACTTCTATTTCGTTGTTGGTGACAACGATTTCCTCAACAAAATTTCGAATGATTTTTCTTAGCTCTTCGAAGTTGTTTTCTGCTCTCATTCTTTGAAAGCTGTTTATCAGTAGCATTACCTCTTTTTTTGTCACTTTGAAAGATGTAGGTTGATTTACTATTAATAGCTTTGCTTTTAGCGTTTCCTCCTGTTCCTTTAGCTCCGAAAGTCTTTTTGAAAAATGTTCTTCACACATTCCCTTTTCTATTGCGTGGACTATGTTTTGTTGATTGCTTTGAACTTCTTCAAGCTCTTTTTTTATGTCCTGTGAATTATCCTGAACAGTCCTTTCCATTTCCGAAGTGTAGGAATCTATCATTTGCATTATTGCATTGACTCTGTTGAAAGAAAAAATATTCCTTTGAAGCTCATCCAACACAAAGTTTTCGAGGTATGCCATGTTGATTTCTCTTGCATTGCAGGAAATCGTCTGCACCTTTTTGTTGCACCTGAAAGTAAGCTGACAGTCTTTTTTCCGTCTGTTTGCGTGCATCGGTGAGCCACATTTACCGCAGAAAACCAGTCCCGACAACAAATATTTCTGCCTATCTCTATTTGATGAAAAGACTCTCTTGTTCTGCCTCTGTCTTTCTGCAACAAGGTTGAATGTTTCTTCTGAAACAATCTTTGGACAGCCTCCTACTATCCTGACAACCTCTTCCTCATCCTTGTATGCGTGTCTGTTGTATGTTCCTTTAGCTGTTTTTCTTGCAGATTTGTTGTATGTGAAAACTCCCTTGTATTTCTCATTACGGAGTATCTCGAAAAGACTGTTTTTTCCGAAAGATTTTCCAAGCTTTGTTTTGAAACCGCTTCTGTTCAAGGTTTCTATTATCTCCGTGTAGCCTTTACCTTCCGCATACATTTCGAATATCAGCCTTACCGCTTTTGCCTCTTCTTCGTTGACAACAAGCTTTTTGTCAACAATATCAAATCCCAATGGTGGAATCCCTCCGCAGTGGGAAGATTTTTTCGCATTTTCCATAGTTCCCTTCATTATCTCTCTTGCGAGATTTTTTGAATAGTATTCTGCCATTGCTTCGAGAACAGATTCCAAGATGATTGACTCAGGTGTTCCGTCAAGGTTTTCCGTAACACTCAATAGCTGTACCTTATTTGCCTTTAGCTTTTGTTTGTAGATTGCACTGTCGTATTTACTTCTTGCAAATCTGTCCAGCTTGTGAACGATGATTGTATCAAACACTCCTGTTTCGCTCATTTTTATCATTTCCTGAAAGCTCGGTCGCTCTGCTGTTGTAGCAGATTTCGCTCTATCTATGTAGGTTGCAACAATAGCAATGTTATTTCGCCTTGCGTACTCCTCGATTGCACAGATTTGAGCATCTATACTTTCGTCTCTTTGATTTTCGCTTGAATACCTTGCGTAGATTGCCGCTTTTCTCATTCAGTTTTGCTCCTTTCGAAAAAAGAGGGGATTCCCAAGGGTTTCCCCTTAGACTTCCCCTCCACTTTTTGTCGTTTGACAGTCAACTTTCTGCTTTTTCCCCTGTTTCCCCTCATCGGAAGATGCAAGAGAAGGGTTTTCTATTATCTCCAACAATCGTTCCGCTTTTCCATGTCTGTTCAGATGTTCTATTATTGCAAGCTCAACAAAATCGCCTATCCGCAAATCGTTTTCTATGCAGTATTCCTGCATGAGAAATTGAAGCGGTACTGACATGAAAATTGTCCTTGATTTCTTTTTACCTCTGAGCTTGTAGCGATAGTCTTTCATCTTCTCTTCTGCTGTCAAAAACACTTTGAGCTTTTCCTCGTTTGTTTTTAAGAACTCCAACAGATTTTTGTATTCAGTTTCGTTTGCCATTTTGTTTTCTCCCTTCGTTTTTTATGTTCCTATGTTCCGTACGCAGTCAATTGCTGGAATATATCCAATTTATAATATCTGTCTTTAACCTTGTTTGTTGCACAAAAAAAGAGCTATGGATTTTTTCTCCATAGCTCCCTTTCATTTATTAATATCTTGAGCCTTGCCAGCATTTAACTCGAAGCTGTTTATCTGGTTTTGAATATCTGATTGTTACGTTATCAAACCTTAAGCTATGACTCAATTCAAATCGAAATTGTCCGTCTATTGCATATTCTCCTTCAATTACGAATCCTGCGGAGACAAGATATGTTTCGATGTAATCAACAACCCAATCGCCCTTTACTTCGTTGTAGATGTACTCTCCGTTTGTATAGGATGCAAGCTCAACTCCGAGACACGCACCAAAATCAGGTGTTTGTGTTCCTTCGTAGTATCCTTTTATGTCTGCTTCAGGAAGAGCATAGGGGTTGTACATCTCCCCTGTAATGACAACAGTTCTTGTATTATTATCCCACTGAACATCATAGCCTGTAGTTTCTGCAATGGCTCTTACTGGAACGAGTGTTCTGTTGTTTATAATCATCGGTGGAACATCTGTTACTACTGAACGGTCTTCCGTTTCACTTCTGTAGATAATCATAGGATTGCCTATTGTCATCAGCATTATGCCGAAATCTGTGATTACCTGTATCATTTGCTTTTCTCCGTCCCAGCTGACAATTGCTCCCATAGCTTCGAAAATAGCTCTTACTGGAACAAGCGTTCTTCCCTCAACTATTACTGGAGGCTGGTCGAAGTAGATTTGTTGACCATTCAAAGTTACTTTGATTTCGTCTTCTGCAAAGACTGTGCATGGAACAAGTAGTGAAATTGTCATTATTACTACCATCACTATGCTTATGAACTTAGTTTTCATTATTTCTTTCCTCCCATTTTATCTGCCGATTCTTTGGCTCTTCTTGCAGTTTCGTAGCATCTTCTGGCATTGGCAAATTCATACCCTTTATCAGGATTGTTTTTAGCATTTGCCCAATGCTTGTCGCCCATTTTCTTTTTTGTTTCTGCAACCTTCAAAAGCTGTTCTCTTGTTACTGCCATTTTTACTCTCCTCTCGAAATTATATGAGACCTCTTCTTCGAGCCTCGTCTACCACGAATTGATAGGTCGATTTGCTCTTATCCATTCTTTGGTAATACATCATTATTTCTCTATCGGATTTTTTCCTTAACTGCCTCTGTATGTCCTTGACATATATTTTGTACTGGCTATTGACTTCATTTCCGATTTTCTGCATCAACTCGAAAACATCCATTATTCTCCCTCCTCACTCACAGACTCTTTTATCAACCTTCTTAGTGTCTTTTCCGAATAGCTGTATTTGACAGCCAACTGCTTGAGGTTTGTGCCGTCGTATTCTTTTAATATTCTTTGCTTTACCAAGTCAGGATTGAGAAATCTGACAGGAAAACTCACTTGTGTTCCTTTGTACATTTGGTAGATTCGCATTGCGACATCTATGCCGAATTCTTCGTTGATTTCTCTGTAGACTGCATTCAGCAATTCTGTATTATTATTTTCCAACAGCACCACCCCATGGAAAGACTTTACCACAGGATTTTTCTCCAAGCAAATCCCAATGTCCGTATGTTTGTCCATTAGTCCCTACCTCTTTCCAAAAGGTTTTTGGGAGTGAGTGCTTGGGGTATTATCAGAATGATTGAAAAGTCACTCGACAGCAAAATGAGCGAAGATGTGTAGTTTGTCCCCGTTTCGCAAGAAATTATGTCCGTGAACTCTGCAACAAGGTTTTCTGCATCAGCTTTGAAAATGTCTTTCATTTGTCCGAGGTCTTCTCTGTTCTCAATTAGGAGAACATATCCACCAAGGTTTTTGTCAATGTTTCGATTCTCTTCATAGTAGCTATTAAGAGTTTCGATAGTTTCCTCGATATGAACTCTGACAGGCGGTGGAAGTCCTCCCAACTTTCTGCAATCTTCTTTTGTACCAATTTTTCGCATAAAAAAACTCCTTTCAAGTATTATCAAGGTGATAATATCTGTTTGAAAGAAGTTTCGTTTCGCAACATATTAGCCTTTTGAAGCTCGATTGAATGTACCCCTTGGGGTTTGTACCCAAATCCGACAAATCGCTGTTTGTGAGCGTTTTACGAGCTGTCACGATGTCTTTTTATTAGGTTGATGTGAAAAAAATTTAATTAGTATCCAAAATGCTGTTGTTAGTTAATATTGAACATTAGGAAACAAAAAACCCCAGAACTCTTGAAAGTTCTGGGATTTCGTACCCCTTAAGTGGGGGTTTCACTGGCGGAGAAAGAGAGATTCGAACTCTCGCGCCGGTTACCCGACCTACGCCCTTAGCAGGGGCGCCTCTTCGGCCTACTTGAGTATTTCTCCATGTAAGCAAAGCTGCCTTCGTGAGATACGGCTCACGCTCCTTTTTAATTAAACGGATGCCCGACAGCCTTGCGCTGTGGGCTATCCGTGGCGGAGAAGGTGGGATTCGAACCCACGGCACTTTCGTGTCACTGGTTTTCAAGACCAGCTCCTTAAACCACTCGGACACCTCTCCATAAGCTGTCACGCACATATTATTATACTCATGAGGGCACCATTTGTCAAGCAATATTTTAAAAAAATTGCAGTAAGCAGGCATTTTGCCCACTTACTGCAATTCAAAGTGATGATTTACTCGTTATCTTGTAACAGGTATTTCAATGGGGTCGCTCAAGGGTCTCATGCTCTCCAAGCTTTCCCATACGAAAATTTTAACCGTTTCTACCTTTTCAATTTCGTCCTTATCGCCGTCAATTGTCAAAGGTCCTGCATAAAGCTCTTCGCCATAGCATTCGTCATAGGTCACATGTGCTCCGTCGCCGTCAATACCAATCATGATTATGGACTGGGAGGGCTCAAGGTCCTCAATGCCTATTTCAACCATAATCTCTTCTTCGGAGGTTTCAAAAGCATCACCGCCATGAATCACAATCTTTGTTATAATTTTTGTCTCGTAGCCCACATTGTAGTGACCGTCTATCATGTACCAGTCGCCCATACTGCCGTTGAAGTAAATGCTCTTAAGCTCATTTGCAAAGGCATTCTGTTCAATGGATGTAATATGTGTGCCGAAGGATACAGTTTCAAGGCTCGGAGTCCAGAATGCACCGCGCACAAGCACCGTCACTGTTTCGGGGATTGCCACAGACTTGATGCCGCTTCCTTCAAATGCCCAGCTGCAGATATTGATGAGCTCGTCGCCAAGGTCAACCGAGGTGAGGTTTTTGCTGTAAGCAAAGGCGTATTCTCCAATTGTCTTAACGCCCTCGGGGAGAGTGAAGCTTTCATCGCTTCTGCCTGCAGGATATGCCAGAAGTGTAGCCATGTCCTTTGTGTAAAGAACTCCGTCAACGCTTGTCAGATACTTATTCGCACTATCCACATTAATTGCGGTAAGCTTTGCCTTATTCATAAAGGCAGAGGAGTCAACCTCTTTAACGGGAAGTGTATCATAGGTTGCGGGAATTACAGCCTCGTGCACATAGTCCTTACAGCCGGATACGATATAATATGTTCCGTCGGGAGAAAGTCTGTAGTCCATATCCTCTGCAATAAATTCATAATCGAGAAGGTGCAGGCTTGCATCGTTAAATGCATTGTTGCCGTAGCCTACATAAATCTGCTCCCAATCCTCCCATACAGCCACGGGAATGTTGTAATAAATATCGGTTAAGTAATTGCTGTAGGAGAATGCTCCGTCGGAAATATAGTTTACACTTCCGGGGATTGTAAGTGCGGAAAGATGTGTTTCCGCAAAGGCACCTGAACCAATTGTTGTAACGCCTTCGGGGATTTCACACTCACTGCGTCTTCCCATAGGCATGTAAACGAGTGTAGTCATATCCTTTGTATACACAACGCCGTCCACAGAAACAAGGCTCGGATGGCTTTCGCTTATGTGCATATTTTCAAGCTTTTCACATTCGAACACACCGGAGCCGTACTCGGGCATTGCGTATGTGTTGGGAAGTGTAACAGTTTCAAGAGCTGTCATGTTGTAGAAGGTTTCGCCAAAGCTCTGTACTCTTACACCGTCGGGGATAAATATTTCTGTAACCTTATCGTTGTTGTTGAAGGTGTCGTAGCAAACACAGAGAGCATCGCTTCTTACAGTGATTTTGCCTTCTGCTTCGGGAGAAAGCACAGCTGCATAGCCGTCAACGTAAAGGATGCCGTCCTCCCAGTTAGCTTCATTGTTATAAAGTGCTGAGCCTTCAAGGTCACGTAAGGACATTTCTTCAATAAAATCGCCGAGAGAAATGCTCTTAAGCTTTTCACAGCCTGCAAAGGTGTCGTTTAAAACATATTTTATACTGTCACCGAGCACAACCTTTTCAAGGCTCTTACAGTTTGCAAAGTAGGGTGCACGCTCAATATCTGCCTCGATTGTAACGCTTTTTACGCTCTGGTGTCCTACAAACACCTCATCGTAAATTTCCACAACCTTAACACCATCAATTTCATAAGGAACTACAACCTCTTCTGCGAAGGGGTAAACGCCTGTGATATGCACTCCGTCCTCTTCAACTGTATAGTAAAGAATGTCGGGTGTGATTGTGCCGTCAGCAGTATGCACTGTGCAGTATTCAAGCTGGTCGTTATGTTTACCTACCGTAATTTTTTCCCACTGTGCCATTGTACCCTTATAGTAAATGTCACGGAGATTGTCACAGCCGTAAACCAGCGCGTGGTCAAAGTCTGTAACAGTGGCAGGAATTGTAAGCTTTTCAAGTGCCTTACAGTAAGCAAATACACCATTCTGTGTATATTCGCCCACATTAAGCTTTTCTGTAACGCCCAGGCTGATAACGCCCTCGGGGATTACAATTTCTGTAATATTTCTGCAGCTTCCGAAGGCTTCCTCTGCAATCACTCTTGTGCCGCTCTTAACTGTAACCTTGCCTTCTACCTCTTCCTTCACTCTTACAAGCACATCGCCGATATAAAGCATGCCGTTTTCCCAGTTTGCTTCATTCATAGAATATTTTGTGCCGTTAAAGAGGTTATAAACGCCTGTAATTGTGTCTGCAATCACAATGTTTTCAATCTCTACAGCATACCATGCTTCAATATATCCCATGTTGGACATATTGCCCTTGCCGGAGATGGTAAGTGTTTTTGTTTTTTCATCATAGCTCCACCGAGCAGTTTCACCGCAGGGGCCGTTGGGGATGTAGTTATATGTAACACCCTCCGCTGTATTAACCTTTGCAATGTCAAAAGCCTTCCAGGGAAGGGACTCTGCAGTGTAGGGATAAACCGTACCTGTTTTGCTTTCGATTGTGAGAGAGTCAGCATTAACTGTGTAACCAAGCTTTAAGGTGTTTGTTTTGTCTACAGACCAGGTGATACCGTTCTTTGTAACACCGTAAGCCTTAGGTGTTTCACCGTCCCAGTTATTGTTGGAGAACACAGTACCCTCGCCTGTAATTGTACCGCTTGCATAAGCCTCGTTGCCGTTATTTATAAATGTGCAGTTTGTTACATTTGCACTTGTGTCAAGGCAATAGGTGCCTCGGTAAGCCTCACTGTTACCGTTACGGCTTAAAACGCTGTTATTTAAAACGACATCGTCTGTATTTGATATAATTGCACCCTTTACATTGTCACGCAGTACACAGTTGTCAACCGTAAGGCTTGTGCCGTAGAAGGTAATTGCATATGTACCGTTAAAAATGTCACAGTCTCTGAAGGTAACCTTGCTTGCAAGAGGGAAGCTGTAGTAATCGGCAGCTTCACCGTTTTGAATGTAAGCACCGTTGTAGCCTACCAGTGCATTTTCATCAACACCGCCCATAAGAACTGCATCGTCCTCTGCAGGACGGGAGCCGTTATTTGATCTCATGTCCATATTACCAAAGCGGATGCCCTCAATAACAAGGTTGTATGCACCTTCTATATAGAAAGGTGCGTTTTCATACTGATGACTGTAGCCGAGGACATCATTCTGCAATGCTAAAATTTCAACCTTGCCGGGGTTTCTTGCCTTAATGGTAAGGTTAATAACATCTTTAATGCGGATTGTGTCGGCATATTCCCAGGAATACTGTAAATCACCCATATAAGAGGACCTGTCAAGAAGGTAAACACCGTCCTCGATAATGATTTCAGTGTTGGAAGCTATTGCAGCAATAAGCTCCTCAATTGAGGAAACATAAACTGTCTTAATTTCAATTTCGCCCTCAAGTGCTTCAAAGGTATGACCTCTGTATTCGGCATACATCTGAGCATAGGTGCCCTCCAATGCCTTTATTGTAAGGCTGGTTCCGTTTTCGAAGGAGTTTCTCTTTACATCTGTAAGGGATGCAGGAAGGGTAACCTCTGTCATGTCATAGCAATTGTAGAAGGCATAGTTGGCAACAGCCTTTACGCCGTTCAATACAACAGTTGCAAGGTTTGGTAAGGATACAAAGCTGTATTCACCCACATAGTCAACGCCGTTAATTTCAAGTGACTTTACGCTTGTCTTGTACTTATCCCAGGGGCGTTCACTGCTGTAATCATAGTCGGGCATGGAGCCTGTACCTGTAATTGTAAGCTTACCGCGGCTGTCAAGTGTCCAGTTGATTGTATCTGTAACTGTGCCATCTGCAACAGTTACAAGGGGAGCCTCGCCTATGGAAACAAACTCCTTGCCGTTTTCATTTGCAAAGCGTTCTGCCGCAGAGCCTGCGTAACCGTATATTACGGCATTGGGTGTGGAATAGAACGCGTATTCACCAAAAGTCATGGTGTTGTAATGGATAGTAACCTTATTAAGTGCACTGTTCCATGCAAATGCCTGATAGCCTAAAGAAACAATGCTTGAAGGAAGGTTAACCTCCTTAAGGTTTTCACATTCGGAGAAAGCATAATCCGCAATAGTTGTGATGCCCTCTGCAATGTCAACTTCCCTGATTTCGCCCTTATAGCTGTACCAGGGAACATCGTATGCAGATGCCATTAGTACAGCACCACCTGCAACTTCACCGCCTATTACAACATCACCGCCTGTTGTAATGTCAAAGTCCATTTCGCCCGTGCCTTCTATCTTGAGAAGACCGTAGTTGTCAAAGCTCCATGTAGCCTTTTCACCGCACCTGCCCGATGCAACAGTAGTTACGGGAGCTGTTCCCAAAGATTCAAAATTGTAGCCTCTGTTTTCTGCAAAGGTCTTTGCAGAAGAAGGCTCATAGCCCTTAATAACCAGACCGGTGCCCGTAGGCATAGACCATGTGTCTATATATCCGACAGATATGGGGATTGTAACGCTCTTTAATTCGTCGCACATTGTAAATGCATCACTGCAGATGGATGTAACACCGCTTTCAATTACAATATCCTTAATATCTGTTCTGTAATCATACCAGTCGGAATAATTTGTAATTCCACTGTTGCCGGAAATTGTAAGTGTGCCGTAATTGTCAAGAACATATGTTACGTTTTCGCCACAAGTGCCGGAAGCAACCTCGCGTCTTTCTGCAAAGCCCGTGGAAACAAAGTTATAGCCTCTGTTATTTGCATAGTTATATGCCTCAGAATATGTAGCACCCTTTATTGTAATATTGTTTGATTCGTTCCAGATAAAGTAGAAATCAACATATTCCACAGATTCGGGAATAGTTACCTTTTCAAGAACTGTATTATACCAGAAGGAGTAACCGCCGAGAGATGTTATACCATCCTCAACAATAACCTCAACAATGTTTTCTCTGTATTCATACCAGGGGGACTTTCTGTCACTGCCCCAGTCATCAACGGGACCTGTACCTGAAATTGTGAGAGTGCCCTCTTCATTGAGAAGCCATGTGATGCTGTCACCAATAGTTCCGCTTACTGCAGAAACACTGCCCTTGAAAACATAGCCGTTTTCATTTGCATATTCTTCTGCATAGGAGCCCTTTGCACCTAAAATAACACATTCTGTATAGCCACCGTCACCAAAGGCTTCTTCGCCAATGTATGTAACGCTTTCGGGAATTGTTACCTTTGTTGTGGGAGCACCTCCAAATGCATACGCACCGATAGATGTAACGCCCTCGGGAATTACAAGCTCTGCAATCATGGAGGAATTGAAGGCATCATCGCCTATTGTCTTTAACGTGGAGGGCAACTTAAGCTCTGTCACAGCATTACAGCAGTAAAAGGCCATCATGCCTACATCCGTAAGCCCTTCGGGAAGAATAATTTCACCAAGGTTACGGCAACCGTTGAAGGCACCGTCACCTACAGAAGTGATACCTTCTGCTATATCAACACATCTTATCCAGTTAATGTATTCAGCCCAGGGTGATTCCTCATATTCGTAAGCACTGATTGCACCTTCACCCGTAACTGTAAGCACACCACGGTTTGTAAGGGTGTATGTTGCATTATCTCCGCAATCACCTGCTGAAAGCACCTTCTCGGCTACTTCGCCCAGGCTTATAAAAGTAGCATCGGTAAGGCTTGCAAACACCTCTGCAGCGGAATACTCATAGCCTTTTATTGTCATACCGTAAGAAAAGGCAAAGTCAATCACATCTACTGAGGGAGGGATTGTAACCTCCGTAAGTGCACTGCATGCTGAAAAAGCATCATAGTAAAGTGCTTTCATTGTAGAAGGGAACTGAACCTCGGAAAGGTTACTATAGCCCCAAAAGGCTTCCTCTCCTACACTTGTTACACCTTCTCCTATTACAACCTTCTTGATAGAATTTCTGTAATCATACCAGGAAGGATGAGTTGACCAGGTGTAATTAGTCATTTCGCCTGTACCCGAAATTGTAAGTGTGCCTTCGCCATCAAGCACCCAGGTAAGGCTTTCACCGCAGGAGCCTTCTGCCACAGTCTCTGCAAAAACGGGTATTGCCCCTGCAAAGCTTGTGAGCATAACTGCTGCTAAAATTAAGCTTAATAATCTTTTCATTTTGCTAACCTCCGCCAACAGAATATTATTGCAACTTTAAATGTAACACAAAAATGCCACAATTTCAATATTTTTACAAAAAAATGAGGGGATTTCCCCTCATTTTTTTTCAGTTTATATTTTCTGTATATACTTCGTTTACGGGAATAAGTGAGCTTTCGCCCTCCCAGAAGAACACCTTAACGGTTTCTATATCTCCCTTAAGGCTGTGGGAGTTTTCATAAGGAATAAGCCTTACAAGGGTAACCATGGTGCCGTCCCCGTCGTAGCCTGCTATAAACGCCGCTTCACCGCCGCGGAGCTTTGCCGTAAGCTTCACATTTGCACCATTTGTACTCTTTGTAACCCTTACATCCTTAACGTAAACCTCCTCGGGCATAGAGGATGAGAAGAAAATTACAGCATCCTCGGGAAGATTTTCTGCTCCTGTTACGTATTTTGCAAAGTCACTCTTGGTGCCCTCGTAATAGATATACTCAACGCCCGTGTTCTTGAAGGCATCCTCGCCTATTGTAGTATTTTTAGGCAGCTGAACCTGCTTAAGGCTATAGCAGTTTTCAAAAAAGCTGTCGCTCAAGTTTGCGTTTTCGCACAAAATCCACACGCTTTCCAGCTTCTTACATCCAAAGAACACGTATTTTCCAAGCTCTGTAACAGTTTCGGGGATTACGATTTCCTTAATCTTTGAACCGCTGAAGGCGTTATTTTCAATGCTCTCAACTGTTTCGGGGATTGTAAATTCCGTAATGCTTTCGCCGTTGAAGGCATTTTTGCCGATGCTTGTAATATTGCCCGACATGACTACGGTTTTAACCAGGCAGTTGTTCCAGGGAGCATAGTTTCCCATGTTGCTCATAGCACCGTCGCCTGTGATTTCCAGAATACGGTGGTTGTAGTATTTCCATGTAAGGTTGTCGCCAAAGGTGCCTTCTGCCCTTACCTTAAGAGGCTCAATGCCCAAGGATACAAAATTATACTTACTGCTGTTACCGTAGACATCATAGCCCTCGGAATAGGTGTGAGCGTACACCGTAGCACCCTCAAGAATCGTTCCATAAGGGAATGAAACATAGGTAAGAGAGCAAGGCAGCGTCAGAGTAGTAATATGAAAATCACGTTCAAACACATAGCTGTTGACCTCTGTAACGCCCTCTTCGATAACAACGGCGTTAATGCTGTCGCAGTACTGCTCCCAGGGATATGAGCCTAAGTCGTAAAAATCCTCTTCGGGGATAACGCCGTCATAATAAAGAGTGATTTCGCCAAGGGTTGTGATGCTCCATTCAATGCCGTTGTAGTTACCCTCTATGGCAACCTCGTCCTGCGCCTCGCCTTTGCTTACAAAGGTGTAGCCCTTTTCCTCGGCAACAGTTTCGAGTATATTGCCCTCATAGCCTGTAAAGATAACGTCACCCTTAAGATTTTTGTAGGTAGTTGTCATTCCAAGCAGGGTGTAGGAGGCTTCCACCTCTGTTATGTTGTCCAGGCCCTCGTAGGGATGGCTGCCCAAATAGGTTATGCCATGCTCTGCAACTATTTTTGTTATAAATCCGGGACAGTATTTCCAGGGGTATTTACCGTCGCTGTAGTTGTACATCGCAGGCACATCTCCCCTTCCGCTGAAGGTAAGCACACCGTGATTTGAAAGGGTCCAACTGATGTCATCGTTCATTGTACCCTCCATAACAACTATAGCCTCAGCCTCACCTAAAGCTTCAAAGTTATATTTGTACCTTGTTGCAAGCCAGTGGGCAATTGAGCCTGTGTAGCCCTTCATTACAGCTGTGTCGGGGAAATCATAAAAAGCTGTGGTGGCAATGTAGCCCACGCTGTCACTGATTGTGACAGTTGCAAGACTTGCGCAATAAGCAAATGCGTAGTCCGCAATTTCGCTGACACCATCCTCAATCACCACGTCTGTCAGCTTTGAGCAACGGTAAAAGGCCTTAGTACGGATAACCTTCACACTTGAGGGGATTGTTACTTTGTCCACCAAAGCATATTCAAAGGCAGATTGTCCGATTTCCTCTACACCCTCTTCAATTACAAAAGAGGTAAGTGCACTGTTTGCAAAACATTCTTTAGGGATAACCTTTAAGCTCCCCGGGAATGTAAAAGAAGGAATGCTTTTTGTTGCGGCAAAGGCTCTTGTGCCAAGCTCTTCAAGACCGTCGTTAAGCTCAATTCCTGTAGCATAGCTTCCCTCAAATGCACTTTCGCCGATTGCTTTTAAGGTAGAGGGCATTGTAAGGGCACACTTCAATGCCTTGTAGAAGGCTTTATCGCCAATGGCGGTAATACCCTCGTGCGGTTCAATTGTTGACAGAACGCTGCAGCTTTCAAAGCAGTAGTCGGGGATTTTGGTAATATTTTTGGATAATACCACGCTCTCAAGCTTACTGCAGCCCTTAAACACGCCCACTCCAAGCTCTGTTACGCAATCGGGGATTGTAACAGAGGCAAGTGTTGTACAGGCATTAAAGGCGTAATTGCCGATTTTTTCAACTGAGGAGCCTATGCCCGGCTCCGAAAGCAGCGAACAGCCGTAGAAGGCGTAGTCGCCGATTGAGGTTGTGCCGCTTCCCATTGTAACAGAGCCAAGGTCTGTACAGTTGTAAAAGGCTCTTGTGCCGATAGCTTTTATATTGTCAGGAATTTCAATAGCTGTAATCCCCGTACCACGGAACACACCCTCGCTTAATTCTGTTACCTTTTCGGGTATAGTGATGTTCTTGACACCGCTACAGCCCGAGAAGGCTTCCTTGCCGATTGCCTTTACACTGTCGGGGAATTTAAGCTCATACAGCTTTGAACAGCCGTAGAAGGCATAATCGCCGATTTCTTCGATGTTTTTGTGCAATGGCATAACACCGATGGATTTTACATTATAGAACATACCCTCGGGAATTTTTGTCATATTGTCGGGCAGAACTATATTGGTAGCCTTTGTGTCTGCAAGAGCATATGCGCCTACTGTCTGCGTTTTATTGAACACGCAGTTCTGCAGATAGCTTGTCTGGGCAAAGGCATAATCGCCCACGCTCTCCAGCGTTGCAGGTGCAAAGAAGCTTGTAATGCTTGTCTGGGCAAAGGCATAATCGCCGATTTCTCTTAAGCCTGCTGCAAAGCTGAAGTCTGTTATATAGGTATTACAGAAGGCGTAATCGCCCACAACCTCAACTGCCCCATTGCAGGTCAGAGCTGAAAGAGATCTACATTTATTAAAAGCATAATTGCCGATTGTTTTAACGTTTTGCGGCAAAATAATTGCTGTGACAGCGCTGGAATTAAAGGCGTAATCGCCGATAGCTGTCACGCTCTCGGGTATAGCCACCGTTTTAAGGGAGGTACAGGTGTCAAAGGCATGGTCGCCTATCCTTTCCACCCCGTCCGGTATAACCACCTTTGCAAGCTTAGGCAGATTACCGAAATAATAAGCGCCTATATTCGCAAAAGCACCGCTGATTTCAACCTCTCGTACAATCGTCCTGTGGCTGTACCAGGGAGCCTCCGCATATGCGGCAAAATCGGGCATTTCGCCTTCGCCTTCAAGAACAAGCTTGCCACGGTTGTCAAGACTCCAGGAAATATCCTCTCCTATTGTGCCTTCGCCGTAGTAAGCAAGAGGCATATCGCCCAATGACACAAAGGTCCAGCCCTTGTCAATAGCATATTCGTATGCGCAGGAATACCTGTAGCCATGTATAGGGAAGCTGTATGCACCATAAAAGGCATCCTTATGGATACTGGTTACACTTGGCGGAATATAAAGGCTGTTTAAGCTTACATAAGCCAGTCCTTCTTCGCCAATGCTTACAAGAGTAGAGGGCAGATCAACCTTTACTACAGAGTAGTGTCCCTGATTAAAGGTATTTTTGCCGATATGAGTAATACCCTCGCCTACCTCGATTCTTTTGTAGGAATTACGGTAGCTGTACCAAGGGGCGTCTGATGTGGAGCTGTAGCTCTCCATTGCGCCCGTGCCTGTAATAATAAGACGGCTTAATGAGTCAACCTGCCAGAAAACGCTGTCGTTAACAGCACCCTCTGCCAGGGTTTCGCCCTCCAGAAAACCCGTGCTCTCAAATTCAAGCTTCAGCTTTATTGCAAGCATCTCTGCCGCAGAATAGGTGTAGCCCTTGATTATGGTTGCGCTATTGGAGCTTAACTCACTTGAACCATAGCTGGTAAACCCCTTTGGGAAGGAAACATACTCCAACGCCGAGCTACCCGAAAAGGTAGACCCGTTCATTGTTGTAAAGCTTTCCCCGAAGGTGACGCTTTTCAGGCTCGAACAGCTTGAAAACGCACTACGGCCTGTTTCCACAAGGCTGTCAGGCAACTGAACCTCTTCAAGCTTGGAGCAATAGCTGAACGCCCTATCACCTATGTAGGTAACGCCTTCTTCTACAATAACCTTTGTAATAGTATTCCTCTGGCTGTACCAGGGTGCCGAGCCTGCAGAGTAATCCTCCATAGCACCCGTACCTGAAATAGTTAAAACACCATTTTCTAAGGTATATTTTGCCGTATCGCCACAGCTTCCGCTTGTAGCCGTTGCCGCTGAGGCACTTATTCCCATAAAGGCAATAATAACTACCATTACGGCAAGTAAAAATTTCAGTTTGTTTTTCATTGCAGCTTCCTCCCGATAATATTATTCCGTATAGCATTATATCACAATTTTTCAGTCTCAGCAACATTCATTCGTGCCACTTTCGCTGTCATTCACGCCACTTTTGCAACAAAAAAGGCAACCTTCTCAAAAAGGTTGCCTTTTTAATTAGCTGAATGCTTTAACAAGTCTGTCGTATTCCTCTAAAGTAATAGTAAGTACGCCGCCGTGACGGAACTGAATTTCTGTATGGAAATCCCCTGCAATCTTTGTGAACTGACCCTTATCCAGGTCATCCGTAACAAAGGGTGCATAGCCTAAGTTCTTGCCGTACTGGTCAAGGAAGAGGCACCATCTGCCGTCGGGAAGCTGACAGCACTGAGGACCTTCAACACCGTGAACCTCTGTAAGGTTGGAATCCACAATTTCAAACTTGCCTGACAAAGATGTGCTCTTTGCCATAAGTATGCACTTGCTTGTTTCGTCCTTAGAAAAGCGGTAGTAAACACCGTCATGCTCAACAATGTCTGTGTCGATAACGTCACAGTCACGTTCTATGTAAACCTCACAGGGTGTAAAGGTCTTAAAGTCCTTCGTTCTGGACTGGAAAATCTTATGATGACCCTTGCCGTAGTCTGTTCTTGAAGCCCAGAAAACCATGTAGTTGTCCTGCTCCTTATCGTAAATAACCTCGGGAGCCCAGGTACAGCCTGCATCTTCTCTTGAAACAGTAACTGCTCTTGTTTCGCTCCAGTTTACTAAGTCATCGCTTTCCCATACAAGGATGTCGTGACTACCGTTCTTTGTGGCACTGCCCCAGTGGTCGGGACGAAGGAACACGTTAAGGTCGGTACCTACCATGTAGAACTTCTTGTCGTCGTGAGAGCGGATAATGAAGGGGTCACGGATACCCTTTTCGCCTATTTCGGAAATTATAACAGGCTTTTTATTGTTAAGTGTTTTCCATGTTAAACCGTCAAGGCTCACAGAAAAATAAATCTGCTCACTCATGGGAGTGTTGGGATGTGTATCTGTGAAATGCACAAATAAAAATGCTTCTTTTTTAGTATTACTCATAATGAACCATCCTTTCTGTCAATACCTCAAAGAACATCGTATCACTTTTAAAATGGCTTGTCAACCTTTCCCGTTAAAGATTTTCTCCGTTTGTGAGTATAATGTTCTTGTAGGCATAGGCGCTGTCCTTTATAATTCTTTCCTTAGTTTCAAAGTCCACATACACTATGCCGAAACGCTGACTGTAGCCTAATTTCCACTCAAAATTGTCCAAAAGTGACCAGAGGAAATAGCCCTCCACGTCAACACCCTCCTCCGCCGCTTTCTTAAGGTAGGCAAGGTGGCGTTCAACATAGTCTGCCCTCATAGCGTCGTGCACCTTTCCGTCACGGCACACCCAGTCGGTTGTTGCCATGCCGTTTTCGGAAATAATAATGGGCTTTTTGTAGCGTTCGTAGAAGAACTTTGCACCCCAGTAAAGACAGCTTTCGTCCACGGGCCAGCCCATGGTTGTTCTGCCGTAGCCGTCGGGGCGTTTAACGTAATAAACTCTGCCCTCATCGTTCACATCCACAATTTCCCCATGATAGGTGTTGAAGGCGAAAAAGTCGAGCCCTGTATGGATTGTTTTCATATCACTTTCATTTACAAAGGGCATCATATGGCCGAATTTTTCAATCATTTCCTCCGGGTATTTTCCGTACATAATCGTATCGGACCAGGCGGTATTGCTCCACCAGGGGTCGTCATACACCCTCATGGTTTCACGCCTTGCCGCTTCAATGCTCTCGGGCGTGTTACGGGCAGGAATGCGAACCGCTGTTGCAGGAGCATAGCCAACCCTTGCCTTGGGCACATTTGCCTTTATTGCACTGTGTGCATAGCCGTGGGCAAGAAGTGTGTTGTGAATTCCCAAAAGCCCTTCACGGGGAGAAACCTTAAGCCCCGGTGCATGGTCACCGTTTACGTAGCCTGCACCAATAATGCACTGAGGCTCGTTAATGGTGAAAAAGTTTTTAACTCTGTCGGAAAGCTTTTCAGAAACAACATTGGCATATTCACCAAACCATTTTCCAATATCGGGGCTGAGCCAGCCACCACGTTTATAAATTTCATAGGGTAAATCCCAATGGAAAAGGGTAACGTAGGGCTCAATGCCATTTTTTAAAAGCTCATCTGTCAGGCGGTCATAATAATCAAGCCCCTTGGGGTTAACCTTGCCCGTGCCATCGGGCATAACCCTTGCCCATGAGATGCTGTAGCGGTAAGCCTTTAAGCCTATCTCCTTCATAATGGCAACATCTTCCTTGTAGCGGTGATAGCTGTCGCAGGCTGTGTCGCCGTTATTATGCTCAAAGGTGTAATTTGGCTTACGGCTTGTTGTGTCCCATATGTTAAGGCCCTTTCCGTCCTCAAAGGCAGCACCCTCTACCTGATAGCTTGCGGTAGCACTGCCCCATACAAAATCCTTCTTAAATCCCATAATATCCCCCTCTCTTCACTAACACCCACAACCAAGCCTCCCTCCCCGAGGGAGGTGTCAGCACAGCTGACGGAAGGAGTGTCGCAATTACTGACCATCAATACTGGAAGCTTCTCACAAATCTGCACCTTAGGCCATCGTCCCATACCATACTGCTGTCGGGCTCTGCCTCCCAGCCACCGAGGCCCGTGTT
Organism: Clostridia bacterium; assembly: GCA_017440585.1. Classification (GTDB taxonomy): domain Bacteria; phylum Bacillota; class Clostridia; order UMGS1883; family UMGS1883; genus RGIG1927. The sequence continues at coordinate 20,941 of JAFSGW010000088.1, forward strand.
TAAAATAAGCCTCATGTTTTTCTGGAAGTTAAGGGTAGCATTATTATGTGTTCTCTGATAAAGCTTTCCGTCAATGTAGAACTTAATATAATCGTAGCCCCAGTCCATACTAAAGGTGTGGTAACCCGTTGTAATATTTATATTGTCCTTACTGCTCTTGCCGAAAAGGTTGTTCTTGTCGCCCTCGCCGTGGATAGCCGTATGCCATGCCTTTGCACCGTAGGAGGAGGACAAGGTTTCAAAAATATCAATTTCGGGCGGCCAGGAATCCCTGCCCGTGAGCCAGAAGGCGTTCCAGTAGCCGACGGGGCTTTCGGGCTGTTTGAAGGAGCCCTCAATAAAGCAGTTTTTGTTGTAAACCTTGTTCTGTATGCTTACAACGCCAACGTAGCCCTTCCACTGCTCCCATGTCTTGCCCCACTTGTTGTAATTTATGCCCGTTTCACCACTCTTGTCCTTAACCCAGCTGGAAAGGTTCACCTTTGTAGCCTTTAAAAGCAGCTCGCCGTTTTCAACAATAACGTTATTCTTCGTGATAAGACCCGAATGGTTGTAGGAGTCATTAGTGGGGTTATTGCCCTTCCAGGGGTAATTTGTCCACCACTGTGAGGAGATGGAATTGCCGTAGAAATTGTCGGCAACGTATTCTGTCGCCTCGCTCTTTAAGTAGAACGTGCCCTGAGCCTCGCTCCACTTTTTCCAGGGCTTTAAGTCGCCGGTTTTCTTGTCGCTTGTTGTATCGTAGAGGAACTTATCCTCATTGTCACGCTGGAGATATGTTTTGTAGGAATAGGCTTTGCCCGTGTAGTAGCCTATGTTTTCAACCTCCTCTTTCATAAAGGTTGCACGGGCGTAGAAATTGCCCGTATTTTCTATCTTTTTAAGGTAGAAGGCATCATCCTCCGCCACCACAAAGTGCCCGGGAAGGGAAGCCGCCTCCAACGAAACGCCACAGCCCAAAAGCCCCTTACGTTCAACAAAGCGTGTTACAGAGGGGTTTTTGTCTGCCGCCACGGAAAGCACGTTATCCCTTCCGTTATGGTAAATATATCTGCCGTAATAGTCACCGGAGGAGGTGGGGTAATCGGAAAGCCTTACCGCCTCAAGACGTACATTTCCGTTTACGGGCTCTGCACTTTCGCTCACACTCTCTTCTCTTTCAACCTCACGGAGGGCAAAATTAGAAACTGTCATTTCACAGTGTGCACTTGCACCGGTATTGAAAACAACGGTGTTTGCCTCAAGATAGGTCCAGGTTGTGTTACGGGTGAGCTCATTGTCCGCATTTGAAAAATAAAGCTTCTGTGTTTCCTTCTTTTCGGAATCCTCCGCTGTAATATAAAAGCTTCGGTCAGTGGGCGAAACCAGAATTTCAAAATGCACATCCTCGCCCTTATTGAAGGTATTTTCAAAAAGTGCAACGGGGCTGCCCTCGTTAAAGTAGTTACTTGTCATGCGATTAATTTTAAACCTGTCGCCGTCGTTGTCAAACCTTAACTGCAGTGCGGCATAGTTATCAAGGTCCGCACCGCCGGTTATAACGCCGTCCGTTATGGAAACACCGCTGTAGTAAGCGTTGTCAGAAAGGTTTAAATCAAAGCTTATTTCATAATCCCCACGGTCATGAGGAAGGCTTAAGCCATGCTGGGCAAGCACACCGCCTGCACCGTCAATGGGCTCTTCACCGCCCATTGCTTCAATTTCACTTATACGTACCCAGCCGTTATTTTTGCTGTCGGTTCTTTTGTAGAAGGTATACTTAACATACCTTGCTCTCTCCTGAGAGAAGGTGAAATGCTGTATATCTGCCGTAGCACCCGATGCTCTCTTCGGGAGCACCTTTGTGTAATTTTTGTTGTCCTCACTTACTGAAATATCAAAGGTGTAGGTTCGCTCGTTACCTAAATCAAAGCCTATGCCAACCCCCGTAAGGTAATAGCTTTTGCCCAAATCAGCAATAAGATGGGCAGGATTTTCATCCGTAACATCCTTCGCCGTCCATATTGTAGAGGCGTTTTTGTCAAGGACATTTGTGTGGTGGTTATTGCTCTCAGGGGTCTGCGATGCAGTAACAGAGGCAATTTCAAGCCCTTCACCTGCCACATTGCCGTCACGGCCAACCTTGTCGTAAAGATAAATTCCCCTATCCTCTTCCTCTGCATAAAGAAGCTGACCCAAGGCAGGCGTATAATCCCTAAAGGTCATTTCGTCCATGGCAGAAACCTCCCAATTGGAAGTTTTTTCCATCAACATACTACCTGCAGTGTCCTTGTAGCCGTAGGTTTCCACCTCACCTATACGGCACCATGCTCCGTTATCGGTTCTGCCGAAAAGGTTAAGGCGTATAAACCTTGCACGAACGGGAGGAAGAGTAATATACTGTGTATCATTTGTTTTTTTGCTGTTCTGCTTTTTTACAACGGTAGTAAAGCTTTCCCCGTCCTCACTGGCAGAGACGGAGTATATATATTCTCTTTCCGCACCTAAATTGAAATTTATGCCTATGCGGGAAAGAATGTAGTCGTCACCTAAATAAATTGTCACATTTTCGCTGTTTTCTTCGCTTGCACCGGAAACTGTCCATATTGTGTCCACGTTTCCGTCGGCAACATTGCCTGCACCGTTTTGTGCCTCGGGAGTGTAGGATGCAAAGGCATCGGAGGCTGTGTAGGGAATTTTTATTTCATCACCAAAATCTGCCTCTTCGCATTTTTCACTTGTTAAAGAAGGTGAAAAGGGCTTAAGATAGTCCTCCCACACAAAAATTTTTCCATTGCCCTCTCCCTTGTAGGAAAAAGCGGCTTTTTCGCCTCCGGGCACCGTTTCCTTGTAGGAGGTTGCAGTTATTAAACTGTCATTTGCATCGTAGGATGCAACGTACACCTTTAAAGCCTTGTCATTTTGGGAAAAATTTTCTGCCCTTACAACAAAGCTTGTATCCTTTCCCGTCTTAAAGCCCGAAACAGCAACGGAAATGTCGTTTGCTTTAACGGGGAAGGAAAAGGATGTTAAAATTAATGTAAATATTAATATAAATGCCGAAACTTTTTTCAAATTTATCACCTTTTAATCAAAAAGGCGGTGGGCAGAGCCCACCGCCCGTCTTTTTAAGTTAACCCAATTTGCGAGGAATTTTTTCGTAGATTGCCGCTCAATCCAATCGCCGTGTGCTATGTGCACACAAGTGCGGATTGAGTGGCGAGATGCGGAAAAATAACCGCAAATTAATACTGCCAACTCTTGAACCACTGCATAGAAAGTCCTATACCGTATTCGGAAGGAAGGCTTGATTCCCATCCGCCGATACCGGTGTTGATAACAAGGCACATACCGCCTGCAGAGTTCTGCTTATGTACAATATCGCCTGTGTAACGCTTAAAGAGCTTACCGTCATAGTACATATCCATGTAGTCATAGCCCCAGTCAAGAGCATAGCGGTGGAACTCGGTACGAAGGTTGCTTCCCGAGTACCAATTGCCCTGAGAGGAGGAGGTTGACATATGCATGTTTGTGTACCAGCCGTGTGCACCTGCACTGCCCGAGGAGGACAAATACTCAAAAATGTCTGTTTCGGGAGGCCATGCATCCGCACCGGAAAGCCAGAAGGCTGTCCAGTAGCCGTAACCGCAGTTAGGCTGCTTGAAGGTACCCTCCATATAGCTCTGTCTGTAGTACTTAACGCTTCCGTCGTAGGCATTGTAGTTCTTATGGGGGCTGATTACGCCAACATAACCCTGCCACTTCTTCCAACCGCCAAAGCCGAAGGAGGAAAGGTCAATACCTGTCTGACCCTTGTTCTTACCGGAACTGCTCTTGGGCCAGTCGTCGGAGCCAATTTTATTTGCCTTAAGAGTGATGTTGCCATCCTTAACCTGGATTGCACTTTCACGGCAAAGCCCGTAATGGTTATGGCTGTCACCCCAGGGATACTGAGCCAGCCACTTTCCCTTATCAAGGCTTGTTCCCTTGAAGGAGTCACTCACTCTTGAAGCAGAGGCTTCGTTTCTCTGGTAGAAGATGGTGCGGTCACGGGAATGACGCTTCCATACTACCGTATTGCCGTTGTCGTTATAAAGATAACGGTCTCTGTCACGGTAGGATGCATAGGAAACGGTACTCTTTCCGTAGCCCTTTGTATCGATAATACCGTCACGCTTTATAAATGTGGCATTTGCCTTGAAGCGTGCAGTGTTACTGAAGGGCTGTACCTGAAGCTTGTTATCCGTGCCGGGCACAATTGTCAGGAAGTAGCCGGGACGGTTTGCAACCTCGAAGGATACACCGTTGGGGTCCATAAGACCTGTTCTTTCAACAAAACGTGTGTAAGCAGGGTCCTGCTTTTCAGCAAAGTCACTTATTTCGTTGCCCTGATGGTGGAGCATGTTACCTGTGCCGTGTGTTGCAACTAAGCGGAACATACCGTTAAGTGCACTTTTTACATTTTCTGTAAGTCCAAGGTCGGTAACAGTAATGTCACCAAGGTAAATATCGCCAAAACCGCCTATACCTGTGTTAACAGAAAGGCAGTTAAGCTCCTTGCCAACCCAGTTTTCGTAGTTTGTTGACATGTCAACTGTTCTTGTCTGGCTGTTCACACCGTCGTCAATTGTAATTTCGCTCTGGTATTTTGTGGGTACAACCTTAACGGATATATTCCAGCAATTTCCCTTAATTAAGGGGGTATATCCACCTACAAGGGCAGAATAGTCACCACCGTTGAAGGTGTTACCGGTATATTTATTAAGCTGAAGGTTATTTTCGTCTGCAGAAGAGGGCATAAAGCGGAGCTGCATGCCGTAGCTTCCGTCAACGCCGTTAGAAAGGCTGAAGCCGCCGTAATTATCTGCAACGGGAGCATAAAGCTTGAAGTCAATTCTGTAGGCATTGCCGTTATTGGGGGTGGGGAAGTTTACATAACCCATAACACCGCCTGCACCGTTAACTGCATCTGTCTCTCTGCCAACCTCATCGTAAAGGTGAAGAGCCTTGCCTTCAATACCGCTTACAACGGGAGCTTCAACAATTTCTGCATAGAGCTTTTCGCCCAGAGAGCCTTCATAGGGTGCATCTCCCTTGTCGTCGGCAATATTCTTAAAGGTCATATCGCCGTTATTTTCCTCGCTCATATCAATATTTGCAAGGATTGTGTGCTTATATTCTGTATTTTCCTTTTCAAAGTGAGTAACGCTCACTTCATCAACATACATTTCAACACTCTTGCCTGCACCTGTGTTGAAAATAAGCCACTTTGCCTCTAAGCCTGACCACTGGGAGGGGCGTGTCTGCTCGGCACTGTTGTAGGAGAAATACAAAGGCTTTGACTCTGTGCTTACACCGTCAGTAACGATTATATCTGCCCGTCTTGCAGTAGCGTCAACGTCCATTGTAATTGTCCAGAGTCTGTCCTTTTCAAAGGATGTGCCCATAAAGTCAATAAGGCTGCCTTCGTTGAAGTAGTTACTTGTAACCTGTCTGAGCTTTACCTTATTGCCGTCATCTACATCCTCAAAACGAATCTGCAATGCAGCATAATGACTGAAATCTGCACCGCCGGAAACCATTTCATCAGTAAGGGAAATTCCTGACCAATATGTATCACTTTCCTTTCCGTTTTCCATAACGGAGGGGATGAACATATTGAATTTAACGGAATATTTTCCTCTGTCGGGAGCAGTTTCAAGCCTTTTACCTGCCATCATACCGCCTGCACCGTTAACCTCGTCTGTAGTTCTGCCAACATAGTCCACAAGCTTAAGTGCACCCTCGGCATTACCCATTGCCGCTTCTTGAGGAAGATTTTCAACAGAAGCATAAAGGCTTTCACCCAAAGAGGGTGTGTAATCCTTATAATTTTCCTCTGTCATACGGCGGGAAAGCCAGCCATCGGCAATACTGTCGTCGCTTTCTGTGCCAAGACGTGTTCCTTCATCGTCAGCAAAGCTGAAGAGAGAAACCTCTTCGCCCATATCAACGGGAAGCATCATGCCGTATGCTTCAATTTCACTAAGCTGTACCCAGTTATCACCATCGGGCACAACTCTTTCAACAAATGTAATTCTTAAAAACTTACCAACGGAGCGTTCAAGGTCAAAATACTGTACCTCATCAGAAAGCTCACTTACAGTTTCGCCTAAAACCTCTGTATAGTTATTACCGTCACGGGAGGTGGAAACAGTAAACACGTACTGTCTTTCACTGCCTGCACCAAAGAGAATACCCACCCTTGTAAGTGTATGGTCATATGTGAGGTATGCAGTAACGCTTGCCTCGTTGCCTCTTGCCACATCTCTTGCTGTCCAGTAGGTTTCCACATCGCCGTCAGCCGCCGCAGTAGCTCTGTGTGAAGCCTCCGCCTCTGCAGATGCAAATACCATGGAAGAGGTTATATTTATTTTTCCTTCCTCAAGCGTTCCTTCGGGAACCTCGTCAGAAGAAATGCTCTTGCAAAGAGGCTTCATGGAATTTTCATTCCAGAAGAAGATTTCAGCTCTTTCACCCTTTGAGGAATCATAGGAAACCTCAAACTCGCGTGTTACGGAAGCATTTTCCTCCGTATCCAGCTCAATCTTATCCTTCTTTGCACTTTTCTGTGTTCCGTCGCTGTTGAATACTGCAGAAACAGCTGTCACAAACCCCTCTGTTGAAGATTCATTATTGATATCCGCAACAGCATAAAGGGTAAAGCCATCTGTCATTGCATCTGCAGAAACTGTGGCATCGAACTTATCCGCCGCATTAGCAAAAGGAACAAGAGAAAGTATTAAAACTGCACTGAGCACAAGGCTCAGCAAACCTTTTAAACCTTTTTTCATTTTCCAACCCCCTTGTGTTTTTTGTAATTATACCATATATCAAACCCTTTTGTGTTAAAAAAGTGTTAACACATTGCCATAAATAAGGATTTTATTTAATTTCTGTCACTCCGCCCATATAAGGAACAAGCGCTTCGGGAATTGTAACCGTACCGTCTGCATTCTGGTAGTTTTCCAAAATCGCCGCAACAGTTCTGCCTACCGCAACACCGGAGCCGTTAAGTGTGTGAACAAGCTGTGCCTTATCGCCTGCATTGTCCTTATACTTAATGTTTGCTCTTCTTGCCTGGAAGTCCTCAAAGTTACTGCAGGAGGAAATCTCAACATATCTGCCGTAGGAGGGCATCCACACTTCAATATCGTACTTAAGAGCAGCTGTAAAGCCAAGGTCACCAACACAGATACGTACAACTCTGTAAGGAAGACCAAGTCCCTGCAATACTTCCTCTGCATCATGTGTGAGCTTTTCAAGCTCTTCATAGCTCTGCTCAGGCTTTGCAAACTTAACAAGCTCAACCTTGTTGAACTGGTGCTGACGGATAAGACCGCGTGTGTCTCTGCCGGCAGAACCTGCCTCTGCACGGAAGCATGCTGTATAAGCAACGTGCTTTATGGGAAGCTGTGCTCCGTCCAAAATTTCGTCACGGTACATATTTGTAACGGGAACCTCTGCTGTGGGAACAAGGAAGTAGTCTGTGTTTGCTACCTTGAAAGCATCCTCTTCAAACTTGGGAAGCTGACCTGTACCCACCATGGAGTTACGGTGAACCATGAAGGGAGGGAAAATTTCTGTATAGCCGTGCTTTGCTGTGTGCATATCAAGGAAGTAGTTTGTTACTGCTCTTTCAAGACGTGCACCGAGACCACGGTAAAGAGTAAATCTCGTACCTGTAATCTTTGCAGCTGTTTCAGCATCAAGAATGTTAAGGTCTTTGCCCAAATCCCAGTGGGCCTTGGGTTCAAAGTCAAACTTTGTGGGTTCAGCAAACTTTCTTATTTCAACATTGTCCTCATCTGTGTCACCGTCGGGCACGTTTTCGTTGGGAATGTTGGGAATTGTGTACATAAGCTGAGAAAGCTGTTCTTCAACTTCCTTTGTTTTTGCATCCATTTCCTTAACCTTTTCGGAAATTTCCTTCATTTCAGCAAAAATAGCTGTTGTATCCTCACCTGCTTTCTTAAGCTGGGGGATCATCTTGGACACTTCGTTCTGCTTCTTCTTAAGCTGTTCAGCTTCAAACACAAGCTCACGACGCTTGTTGTCAAGGTCAAGAACTGCGTCAATATCAACGTTTTCCTTTCTTCTTGCCAAAGCTGCCTTTACCTTTTCAGTTTCTGTTCTGATTAATTTGATGTCTAACATTTTATATACTTCCTTTCAATTGTTTCACGTGAAACATTATAAATTCTGAATAATATCTATAAGTCTTATAAGGTCTTCCTCGGTGTAATAGTAAAGCTCTATTTTACCCTTGGTTTCACCTGTTATTTTTACCTTCGTGCCGAAAATGCCCTTAAGCTCCTTTTCAACGTCCATATAATGACGTTTACTTTTGCCTCTTACGGGTTTTTTCTTACTTTCACGGGCAAGCATTTCCATTTCCCTTACCGAAAGGTTCTCGCTTGCTGCACGCTTTGCCATTTCAAGACGCATTCCTGAATCCTCAACTGCAAGCAGTGCTCTGCCGTGACCTGAAGAAATTTCACCTTCAACAAGCATTTCCTGAATTTCCTTATCAAGTGAAAGAAGCCTTAAGGTATTTGCCACCGCACTGCGGCTTTTTCCAACCTTTTCACTTACCTTTTCCTGGGTAAGCCCGAACTGCTCCATAAGTGACTGATAACCAAGTGCCTCTTCAACGGGGTTTAAGTCCTCTCTCTGAAGGTTTTCAATAAGTGCAACCTCTGCCTGAGCCAATGCATCATAGCTTCGTACAATAGCAGGAATTGTTGTAAGCCCTGCCATACGTGATGCTCTCCAGCGGCGTTCACCTGCGATAATGCGGTAAATACCGCCCTCGCCCTCGGTAACTATAATAGGCTGAATAACACCATGCTGTGCAATTGAGTTTGAAAGCACCTGAAGCTGTTCAGGGTCAAAATGCTTTCTGGGCTGGTCACGCCTTGGTTCAACATCTGTTATTTTAAGCTCTCTCACGCCTTCCTTCGAGCTGTTTTCCGCTCCGGGAATGTTTTCCGATGAGAAAAATGCATCCAAGCCTTGTCCTAATGCCATTTATTCCACCGCCCTTCACATTGTACCCAGAACTTCGTCAGCCAAATCAAGATAGCTTTCGGAGCCACGGGATGCAATATCATAATATATAATGGGCTTTCCGAAGCTGGGAGCCTCGGATAAGCGTACATTTCTGGGAATAAGTGTTTTATAAACCTTGTTGGGGAAGAATTTTTTTACTTCCTCAATAACCTGAGCCGACAAATTTGTTCTTGAGTCGAACATTGTCATAAGTATGCCTTCAATCTCAAGGTCAGGGTTCATAACCTGCTTAACCTTTCTTATTGTGTTCATAAGCTGTGCTACGCCCTCTAAAGCGTAGTATTCACACTGGATGGGTATAATAACACTGTTTGCCGCCGTAAGAACGTTAATTGTTATAAGACCAAGTGAGGGCGGTGCATCAATAAGAACAATATCAAACTGATTTTTCACCGTACTCAAGGCATTTTTAAGCTTTGTTTCACGACCCATTTCACTTACAAGCTCAATTTCAGCACCGGAAAGCGAAATATTTGAGGGGCAAACCCAAAGGTTTTCATAAGGTGTCTCTGTCACAGCATCCGATGCATCGGCACTTCCTATAAGAACGTCGTAAACGGTCTTTTCGCATCTTCTCTTGTCAACGCCTACGCCCGAGGTTGAATTGCCCTGAGGGTCGCAGTCTACAAGAAGAACCTTTTTCCCTTTCTTTGCAAGACAGGCGGCGAGGTTAACGGCAGTTGTTGTTTTGCCGACTCCACCCTTCTGGTTAGCTATTGCAATAACTTTCATTCTTTAAGTAACCTCCGTAAATGCGTACACAATACGCGATAATATCATAAGCATATTATATCACACTTCACTCATTTTTCAAGGGTTTTTAACAAAAAGGAGCAATGTTTCACGTGAAACATTGCTCCATGAAGGTTTATTTTTCAAGCTTAATGGTGTATTCTATGTAGTCCTCACACTCTTTTTCCGAAATAAGAGGCGAAATACCGCTCTTTCTCAGCATTTCAATGGTTTTATCAAGGGTATTCTTAAAAAGCCTGCCGGTTTTTTCAAAGGTTTTGCATTCTTTCTTTATAAACTTCTTCTTTGGTTCACTTTCAAGCATCTTCTGCACCATTTTTTCACAGCTTGCCACATTCATCTGTAATTGGGCAACCCTTGTTGCGGCTGCAAGCTGTAATTCCTCCGTAGGAAGGCGTAAAAATGCTCTTGCATGCCTTTCACAGAGGTTTGCATCCATTATAATTCTTCTCACACTTTCGGGAAGCTTCAAAAGCCTGAGCTTATTTGCAACTGCCGCCTGGCTTTTCCCCAGCTGCTTTGCAACGCTTTCCTGAGTTAATGAATGAAATTCAATTAAATTCTGCATGCTTTCAGCCTCTTCAAAAATGGTAAGCTCTTTTCTCTGCAAATTTTCCGTAATTGCAATAATTGCCGATTCCTTGTCCGATATATCCACAATCAATGCAGGTATTTTCGTAAGTCCTGCCATTTTTGCCGCTCTCAGTCTTCTTTCACCGCATACAAGCTCATAGCCACCGGGTGCAACACGAACACTTATAGGTGTGATTACTCCAACCTGGGCTATGGACTCTGCAAGCTCACTTAAGGCAGTGAGGTCAAAACGTCTTCTTGGCTGAAAGGGGTTTGGCATAATGTCATTTACCGACAAAAGAGTGCATTTTTCGCTTTTTTCTTCGCCATGACCGAGTATTATTTTAAATTTACTCTTAAAGCTGTTTATCTTTTGTTCTTCCTGCATAAAAAAACCTCCTGTAATATTTCCATTTTTTAACAATTATATCACAGAAGGTTTCATATTTAAATAAAATAATTTCGCATTTTTCACCTATTATAAGGGGTTTTTCGACGGTGTACCTGCTTTTCTCGGGTAAATGTTCGGTGTTTTTGCAATTTTTTTAATAACAACAACGGTGTGATTTAAATTAAGGGCATCAATTTTTACCTCGCTGACCTTTTCAATCTGTCCGCCAAGTATTTTTATTGCCTTTTTAGCTCTTTCAATCTCCTCAAGGGGTGCTGTACCCTTCATTGCAAGGAAATATCCGCCCTCTTTTACAAAAGGAAGGGCATATTCCGCAAGAACTGCCAGGTCTGCAACAGCACGGGCAACGGCAACGTCGAACTTTTCACGCATATTTTTGTCCCTGCCGCCGTCCTCAGCTCTCATGTGAACAGCTTTAGCGTTTTTAAGCTCAATTTTTTCGCAAACGGCATTTAAAAAGTTCACTCTTTTACCTAAAGAATCAAGCATGGTGAAGTTAACGTCCTCCCTCACAATTGCATTGGGAAGAGAGGGGAAGCCTGCACCGGCACCAATGTCTATCACGCTACAGCGTGGCTTAAGCTTTCTTTCGCCTAAAAGGGTCAAGGAGTCAATAAAATGCTTTATTTTCACCTCATAAGGGTCTGTTATTGCTGTTAAATTCATAAAAGAATTGTATTCAAGAAGCATATCCTCATAGGTCTGAAATTTTTCAAGCATGCTTTTTGATAATTCTATATTAAATTTTAAAGCTTCATTTTTTAAAATTTCCATATTTTGTTAATTCCTCTTTAAAGATGATAAGTAAATAAGTAAAACACCTATATCTGCAGGTGACACACCTGATATTCTCGATGCCATACCAACGTTTTCAGGTCTCATCTTACTTAATTTCTGCCTTGCTTCAAGCCTTAAGCCGTAAACCTCATCGTAGTTTATGTCATCGGGTATTTTTCTTTCCTCATTTTTCTTGAATTTTGCAACCTGGTCCTCCTGACGCTTTATATAGCCCTCGTATTTTATTATAATACCAACCTCTTCCTCAATATCACGGGGAAGTGAGGGGCGTGTTTTGTCAAAGGGCTCTAAGGATTTATAATCAAGCTCTGCTCTTTTTATTAAATCACATATTTTTGCACCGTTTTCAATAAAGGGAGAGTTTCTTTCCTCCAAAAATGCCTTAATTTCCTCTGAAGGGGGCAGTGCCACACCCTTTAACCTCTCAATTTCTTCATCAATTCTCTGCCATTTCTCCACAAAACGTCTGTAACGGTCCTCGCTAATAAGACCAACCTTGTAGCCGATGGGGGTGAGGCGGTAGTCCGCATTGTCCTGACGAAGTAAAAGGCGGTATTCCGCACGGCTTGTCAGCATTCTGTAGGGCTCATTTGTGCCCTTTGTAACCAGATCGTCAATTAAAACGCCAATATATGCCTGGCTTCGGTCAAGAATTATCTGCTCCTTTCCCAAAAGCTTCATTGAGGCGTTTATGCCTGCAATAAGACCCTGGGCTGCAGCCTCCTCATAGCCTGAAGTTCCGTTGAACTGACCTGCACCGTAAAGGTTTTCAATTTCTTTAAATTCCAATGTTGCAGAAAGCTGTGTGGGGTCACAGCAGTCATACTCAATTGCATATGCGCATCGCATAACCTGAGCATTTTCCAACCCTTTAACGGAATGGAGCACATCGTCCTGAATGTATTCGGGCATAGAGCTTGACAAGCCCTGAACGTAGTATTCACGGGTGTTTAAGCCCATAGGCTCCATAAAGAGCTGATGGCGTTCCTTATCGGCAAAACGCATTACCTTGTCTTCAATAGAAGGGCAGTATCTTGGACCGACACCTTCAATTAATCCCGAATATAAGGGGCTTTTGTCAATATTTGTTCTTAAAATATCGTGAGTGTGTTCATTTGTGTAGGTTAAATAGCAGCACACCTTGTTTTCAAGCTTTTCTGTTGTTTCAAAGCTGAAAGGTGTTATTTCCTCGTCGCCGTACTGAACCTCCATAACTGAAAAATCAATACTCTTTTCGTGAATACGGGCAGGGGTACCTGTTTTAAATCGCATAAGCTTAATGCCCATTTCACTTAAGGAGGAGGAGAGGCCTTCAGAGGGGAACATACCGTCAGGACCACCCTTATAGCTTGTTTCACCGACTATAATTTTGCCCTCAAGGTAGGTGCCCGTTGCTATAATAACAGCCTTTGCATAATATTTTATATTTGTATGAATTGTAAGCTCGTAGCCCTCATCTGTTTTAGTTAAGGTTTTAACCTCTGCCTGGCGTACTGAAAGGTTTTCTGTGTTCTCTAAAAGGCTTTTCATTTCAATACGGTACACGGCTCTGTCAATCTGTGCACGGAGTGAGTGCACCGCAGGGCCTTTACCCGTATTAAGCATTCTCGACTGTATAAGGGTTTTATCAGCCAGAGTGCCCATGCTTCCGCCGAGAGCATCTATTTCACGTACTAAATGACCCTTTGCAGTACCGCCTATGGAGGGGTTGCAGGGCATATTGCCAACAGCATCAAGGTTTATTGTAAACATTACGGTTTTCATGCCGAGCCTTGCTGCAGCCAGTGCCGCCTCACAGCCTGCATGACCGCCACCTATTACAGCTACATCAAATTTATTTTCCATCCTTACACCTACTTACCCAAACAAAAATCACGGAAAATTCTGTCTACTACTTCGTCGTTTACGCTCATGCCCTCGGCTTCGCCCAAAACCTGTGCCGCAAGGGACATATCTATAACGGCTAAATCCGAATAAAAGCCGTCAGTTAAGGTTTCCTTTGCTCTCTTTACAGCTTCAAAAGCTTCTCTCACAGCCTCACGCTGTCTTTCGTTTGCAATCATTGCATTGCTTTCCAGCCCCTTATCAAGAAGGGAGGAAATTTCATTCTTTAAAAGGTCAATACCGTCACCCGTTTTTGCACTTATTGTAATAAAGCCGTCACGCTTTTCATCAGCTTTATCACTTTTATTCATCACGCATATCCTCTTTTTTCCCTCAGAAAGTGACATAATTTCCCTTTCTTCCTCAGTCAAATCTCTGCCGCATTCTGTCATAAAAATAACAAAATCACACTCTTCAATAAGCTTTTTTGCCTTATCTACGCCAATTTTTTCAATAACATCCTCAGTTTCACGAATACCTGCAGTGTCAAGGAAATTAATAAGCACGCCGTCTATCTCGCACCTGCCTTCGACCACGTCACGTGTTGTGCCGGGGATATGAGTAACAATTGCCTTTTCTTCCTCCAAAAGACAGTTTAAAAGGGAGCTTTTACCTGCATTTGGCATACCAATTATGGCACAGCTGACACCGTTTGACAAATAAATACCTCTGTCAGCACTTTTTAAAAGCTCTTCAAGCTCCTTTTTGAAGCCTTCAAGTACCTTTATAAGGCTTCCGTCCTGAAATGAGTCAATATCTTCATCGGGAAAGTCGGTAGAAACCTGCACCATGGCAAGGCTTTTTATAATTCTGTCCCTTAAATTTACTATTTTTTCTGTAAGGGCACCGTCCAGCCTGTTTATGGCACGGGATGCACCCTTTGAGGTTTTTGCTTCGATTATATCATGGACGGCTTCTGCCTGAGTAAGGCTCATTTTGCCGTTCATAAAAGCTCTTTTTGTAAATTCACCCTTGTCTGCAAGGGAGCAGCCTGCCTCTAAAAGAAGGTTTAATATTCTTTCCGTTACAATAACACCGCCGTGGCAGGAAATTTCACACACGTTTTCGCCGGTGAAGGATTTAGGTGCACGGAATACACTTACCAGTACCTCGTCAACCTTTTCATTCTTGTCCATAATATTGCCGTAAAGGATAGTGTAGCCTTCGGCTTTTTCAATGTCCTTTTTTGAGGAAAAGATTTTCTTTGTAACGGTAAATGCTTCATCACCGGATATTCTTATAACACTTATGCCACCTTTGCCGCGGGGAGTGGCTATTGCACAGATTGTATCCATATATAAAACCTCATTAAAACAATAAAAGGCTGTTTATACAACAGCCTTTTTTGTTATTTATTCTTCTGTTGTGACTGTCGTTTCTTCTCTCTTATAGGAAGAGTAATTTCTTCTGTAACCGCCTCTGTTACCCTTTGAGGAGTTCTTGGAAGATACTACAATCTTTCTGTTGGGGTCTTCGCCTATAGAATATGTATTGATATAATCATAGGACTGAAGTGTGGAATGAATAATTCTTCTTTCGTTAGGGTTCATGGGCTCAAGAGTGATACTTCTGCCTGTTCTGGAAACAGTACCTGCAATTTTCTTTGCAAGGTTTACTAAAGTTTCTTCTCTCTTTGCACGGTAGTTTTCTGTGTCAAGGTTTACTCTTACATAATCCTCTCTGTCCTTGTTATAAACAAGGCTTGTAAGATACTGAAGAGCATCAAGTGTGTCACCGCGTCTGCCGATAACAACGCCCATCATATCGCCGGAAATTTCAATATTGAGGTTTCCGTCTTCTTCCTTACAGTCAAGCTGAGCTTCAATACCCATAGCAGAAAGAATGTTGAGAAGGTAGGATTCAATATCACCTGAGGGTTCGAAGGAACCTAAATTGAAATCATCCTCAATAACCTTTACAAGTACCTTTGCTTCGCTTGCTCCGATACCGAAAAGACCCTTACTGCCTTTATTTAAAACTTCAATTTCAACTTCGTCACGTGTACAGTTAAGCTCTTTTAAAGCACTTTCAACAGCTGCATCAATTGTAGCACCTGTCATTTCAATCATCTTAGTCATTTTTTTCTCCCTCGTCTGTTTCAGTAACAGCTTCTGTATCAATTACCTGCTTTTTAACCTGTGTCTTCTTCTTTTTCTTTAAAACGATAGGCTTCATCTTTTTAACAACAAATTCATTTACAATAAACTGCTGTGCCATCTGTGTGATAGTGGAAATAACCCAGTAAAGAGCACATCCTAAAGGCCATGTATAAGTAATGTATGCTGTTAAAAGAGGCATCATAATAAGCATAGACTTGCTCATTGCAGCTGCCTGCTGTGCCTGAGGGTCATTCTTCTGCTTTTCGCTCTGGTTCTTCTGCGCACTGTTCTGGCTCATAAGAGCAGAAAGAACTGTAAGAACTAAAGCTACAACAGGAAGAATCCACATTGTCCAGTCAGTAAGATTCTCAGAAAGAACCTTTGAAAGATTAATACCTAAAAAGTTCATATCAAGAGCAGTTTCATAGCCTCTTTCAGCAAGAGTTGCTATAATATCACTGCCAAGACTGAGCTGGTTTGTTAATGTAATACCTAAACCTTTTGCAATTTCGTTAATTTCATTTGCAGGAATGTTAAGAAGGAAGGTATAGGGCTTGTACACAATCTGAATAAAACCCATAAGGATAACCATCTGTAATAACAGAGGCATACATCCGCCTGTAGGGCTTATTTCGTACTTATCGTACACCTTCATGAGCTCCTGCTGCTGTTTTTCACGATTATTTGCATATTTTCTCTGAATTTCGCTTATAAGGGGCTGAACCTGCTGCATTCTTGCCATGCTCTTCTGGCTTTTAACAGTAAAGGGCATAGTTACAAGCTTTAACAAAATAGTGAATATTATAATGGTCCAACCGTAATTGCCTACTATAGCATAAATAGGTCTTATAAAAAAGGACAGAAAATTTGCTATTAAATCAAACATTTATACTACTCTCCAATAATGGATTATTTAACCGGGTCGTATCCGCCTTTTGAGAAGGGGTTGCAGCGTGCTATGCGGCATACAGCCATACCTGTGCCTTTTAAAGCACCGTATTTCTGTACAGCCTCGATTGCGTATTGTGAGCATGTTGGATAAAACCTGCAACAGGGCTTCTTTAAAGGAGATATAAATTTCCTGTATATTCTTATAAAAAAAATAAGAATATTTTTCATACTATATTCCTCCGGTTAATTACTCAATATTCCGCTTTTTTTGAATAAACGCTTCAGGCTGCCTGAAACAGCTTTAAAATCTGCCTCAGCACATTTACTTCTTGCCACAATGACAATATCGTACCTGAATTCAATTTCACTTTCAATAAGACGGTAGCTTTCTCGTATAAGCCTTTTAACACGGTTTCTCACAACCGCACCGCCTATCTTTTTGCCGACTGTTATACCAAGGCGACTGTAGGGAAGAGATGTTTTTTTGTAATACACAACTAAAATATCGCTTCCCGCAGAGCCGCCTTTGTAATAAAGTCGTCTAAAGTCACGATTAAGTTTCATAGAAAGTGTGTTCTTCATTAAAACCATCCTTAAATTATGCAGAAAGTACTTTTCTACCTCTCTGACGGCGTCTCTTGAGAACCTTTCTACCATTTGCTGTACTCATTCTGTTTCTGAAACCGTGATCTTTCTTTCTCTTACGATTGTTGGGCTGGTATGTTCTGATCATTACTGGCACCTCCTTTAAAATTTCACGCAATCATAGTGCTACCACAATAACACTACCATATTATATAGAAACAAATATCAAATGTCAATCTTTTTTTTATATTTTTAAATTTAAAATAAAAATCTATTGAAAAATGAGGTTATTTTTGATATAATAAGTTGTACATATGCAGTTTTTAAAAACTTTGTTTTAAAAAGTTTTCCACAGCCTCTGAAACCGCATATAATGGTGTTTTTTAAAGTTTTCCACAGCTTTTTTCAACATGTGGATGTTTAAAACTTTTACAAGAAAGGATGTGTATTATGTATAGCGATATCAAAGCCCTCTGGGACATGTGTTTACCTATTTTAGAGCAGGAAATTTTCTCTGTAAGCTTCAACACATGGATAAAACCCCTTAAGCCTCATTCAATGGATATTAACTCAATTATTCTTTCAACTGACGCTGATATTGTAAAGAGCATGGTTACAAACAGATATATAGACCTTATCAAGAATGTTGTAAAAGAGGTTACCGGAAAGGAATATGCAATCAGTATTTTAATAGGTAATACAGTACCCAACGAGCCTCAGGTTCAGGAAAAAAAGGAAGAAAATAACCCGTTTTCAAAATATACTTTCGAAAACTTTATTGTTGGTAATTCAAACCGTTTTGCCCAGGCAGCATCACTTGCTGTTGCAGAATCGCCCGCTGCTGCATATAACCCCTTATTTATCTATGGCGGTGTAGGCTTGGGTAAAACACATCTTATGCATGCTATAAAGAATTATATTATGGCAAATAATAAAGACGCTAAAATAGCCTTTGTAACAAGTGAAACCTTTACAATTGAGCTTATTAACGCCTTGAGAGACAAAAAGCAGGAGGAATTCCGCAATAAATACCGCTATCTGGATGTTCTTTTAATTGACGATATTCAGTTCATTGCAGGAAAGGATGCAACAGAGGAGGAATTTTTCCATACCTTCAACACACTCACAAGTGCCAACAGCCAGATTGTGTTAACCTCTGACCGTCCTCCCAATGAAATTAAAACCTTGCAGGAAAGGCTTAAGTCAAGGTTTGAATGCGGTCTTATATGTGACATTGCTCCCCCCGATTACGAAACAAGAATTGCCATTTTGAAGAAAAAGGCTGAAAATGAGGGTATTGTCATAGATGACTCTATTCTGGCTTTTATAGCCGAAAAGGTTACAACCAATATAAGAGAGCTTGAAGGTATTTTCAACCGTGTAATAGCCTTAAAAGGGCTCCTTCAGCAGGATATAACAAAGGAAAATGTTTTAAAGGTGTTGAAGGACTATTCCGACAACGGAAAAAGCATCCTTACACCGGAATATATAATAGAATACTGTGCTAAATTTTACAATGTTGCACCTGAAAAAATATATTCCACATCACAAAAGCAGGACATTACAAGGATAAGACAGATATCCTTCTATCTTTGTAAAGAGGTTTTAGACCTTTCACTGCAGAAGATAGGCTCTGTTTGTAACCGTGACCATACAACTGTGCTTCACGGCATAAAAAAGATTGAAAGCCTTATGAAAACAGATCCTGTTTTTAAAGAAACAATGGAAATGCTTGTTAAAGATATAAAGAGTGAAACTGCTGATTAAATACATATATAATAGGTAGAAACTCGTGCCAAAAGGTTTCTTCTTTCAACAGTTTCCACAATTTCAACAATTTCTTCAAAAAGTTTTCATTTTTCGTCAACATTTTTTACACAAGCCTTAAAGTAAGTAATAATGCACCTTTTGGGGTGTTTTCCACTACTTTAACAGCTACTAATAATACTATAAATAAAATATATATATTTATTATTATATATATGACCGGAGGTTTTGTTATGAAAATTTATTGTAATACAGAAGAGCTTGCAGCTGCCATTAATATTGTTTCAAAGGCTGTAAGCAGTAAATCATCTATTCCTTACCTTGAAGGCGTGCTTTTAGAGGCTGAATGTGACCGCCTTTATCTTACAGGTAATGACCTTGAAATATGCATTAAAACATCTATTCCCTGTAACATCTCCGAGGAAGGTAAGATTGTTCTTAACTGTAAAATGTTTTCCGATATCGTAAGAAAGCTTCCCAAGGATGTTTGTGAAATTAAAACAGAAGGTCCTGCAGTTGTAATAAGCTGTCTTTATTCCGACTACAGAATTGTTGGCTTAAATGCAAATGAATATCCTTCAATTCCCGATATTGAAATTACTAATTCCATTAAAATTGCATCCTCAACACTTAAGGATATGATTTCAAGGACAAGCTTTGCAATAAGCCAGAAGATGGACAGAAAAATTCTTACAGGCTCTCTTTTTGAAATAAGCAACAACTCTCTTACTATAGTTGCTGTTGACGGCTACAGAATGGCTCTTCGTACAGAAGCTCTTTCAGGCACTTGTAAGGAAGGTAAATTCATTGTACCCGGTAAGGCAGAAAATGAAGTTGTGAAAATTATTTCCGATTCCGATGAGGATATTATTGAAGTAGGTTTCTGTGATAAGTATGCTGTTTTTGAAAACGAAACCTTTACTATGATTACAAGGCTCATTGAAGGCGAATTCTTTGCTTATAAGCAGGCAATTCCCTCTGAGTTCAAAATTAACACAACAGTTAAAACAAGCGAATTTATGAAAACTGTTTCCCGTGTTGAACCTATTATTGATGATGTGCAGAAAAACCCCGTGCATCTTATTCTTTCTGAAAATGCACTTAAAATTACCTGCCGTACAACACTTGGCAGTGTAAATGACCAGTTTAATGTTGAATACGACGGGGCAGATTTTGAAATAGGCTTTAACTACCGTTACCTTTATGATGCAATTTCCCGTTGCGGTGACGAAACAACAGTTTTAAGAATGATAACTCCCAGAAATCCCCTTATTATTTCAGGTGAAAACGACGATACTTATTTATTCATGGTATTGCCCGTTAAATTAAGCTGATTATTGATTTGGGTAATTGCAACAATTTTTAAAGGAACAGGGACACGCCTGTTACATCAGAGTAAATTTATGCAAACAAAGCTTTCTTTCATGGGTCAGGCATGTCCCGTGTTGTGGGCTTTGGGAAAAGAGTGGTAAAAATGAATGTATTGGAAATCAGTACTGAATTTATAAAGCTTGACCAGGCTTTGAAATTTGCCAATGTTGTTGAAAGCGGTGCCTTTGCAAAGGAAGTTATTCAATACGGCGACGTTAAGGTAAACGGCGAGGTTGAAGTAAGACGAGGCAGAAAACTTTACGATGGAGACAGCTTTTCCTTTGACGGAGAAGAATTTGTTATTAAAAAATTATGATTGCTGAAAAAATAAAACTTGAAAATTTCAGAAATTATGAAAAGGAACAGGTTTTGTTTTCCCCTGATGTGAACATTATTTACGGTGATAACGGAATGGGTAAGACAAACCTTATAGAAGCCTTGTATTTTTTCTCTTATGCACGCTCCTTCCGTGCAAAAACAAAAGAGTTTTTAAAGCATGGTGCAGATAATGCAAAAATAGAGCTTGATTTTGTATCCAAGGGAAGAAGGCAGAATGCCGATATTATATTCACAAAGGATAAAAAAAAGAAAATAAGGGTAAACGAAATTAACATTTCCAAAAACAGCGAGCTTTTAGGTAACTTCATCTGTGTGCTTTTTACACCGGATGAATTAAACCTTGTTAAAGACGGGCCCGACAAAAGAAGAAAGTTTTTGGATACATCAATTGTTTCACTTCGTCCATCATATTTTTCAGCTTTGGCTGCTTATTCAAGCTGTCTTAAGCAAAAAAATGCTCTTTTGAAAAACGGCAATTTTTCCCTTCTGGATATATGGGATGAGAGATTAAGTGAATACGGTGCCGTTATTTCCTGCATGAGAGAAAGCTATGTTAAAAATTTAGCTGAAAAGGCAAAGGTCGCACAGAAGGATATATCAGGCGGTAAAGAGGAATTAGAGGTTATATATTCCCATAATTACAAAATAGGCAATAATAAAAGAGAAACCAAGGATTATATTCTTGAAAAAATAACAGAGGCACGAAAAAGGGAAATTGAATACAGAATGTGTCTTGCAGGGCCTCACAGAGATGACCTTTTGTTTAAAATTAATTCCTATAATTCAAAAAGCTACGCCTCCCAGGGTCAGCAGAGAAGTATTGTGCTTTCAATGAAAATTGCACAGATGGAAATAATTAAAGAGCAGGAGGATGAATATCCTCAGCTTTTACTGGATGATGTTATGAGTGAGCTGGATTTATCAAGGAGAGACTATTTAACAGAAAAGATAAAGGGAAAGCAGGTTATTATAAGCTGTACCGATTTATCAAATATAAGCTTGAAAAATGACGCAAATCTTATTTATATAAAGGACGGTAAGGTATGTATATAAATATAGGCGGCGACAAATTTTTGTTAGCGGGGGATATTGTAGGTGTTTTCGACCTGGAAAACACATCCCAGAGCCGTATAACACGTGAATTTTTAAAAAAAGCTGAAAAAAACAAAAAAAGTGAAAATGCTGTAACAGATATTCCTCATTCCTTTGTTGTAACGAAGGATAAGGTTTATATTGCACAGTCCACTTCCCAAACATTAAAGAAGAGAATTGACAGATTAAAGATTGAGAGGTAAAAGTCATGGATGAGAAAATAACCGCAAAATATGATGAAAACCAAATACAGGTCTTGGAGGGCTTAGAGGCTGTAAGAAAGCGTCCCGGTATGTACATAGGCTCCACAGGTGAAAACGGTCTTCATCATCTTGTTTATGAAATTGTGGATAACTCTATTGACGAAGCTTTGGCAGGCTACTGTACTCACATAGAGGTTAAAATTGAAAAGGATAATATTATTTCCGTAACAGACAACGGACGTGGTATTCCCACAGGTATTCACCCCAAGATGGGTATTGCTACTGTTGAGGTTATCTTTACCGTGCTTCATGCAGGCGGTAAGTTCGGCGGCGAGGGCTATAAGGTATCAGGCGGTCTTCACGGTGTTGGTGCCAGCGTTGTTAATGCTCTTAGTGAATGGCTTGAGGTATGGGTACATGACGGCAAAAACGTTCATTATCAGAAATATAACCGCGGTAAGAGCGAGGGAAGCCTTAAAATTGTAGGCGATACCGATCACACAGGTACAACTGTACGTTTTAAAGCCGATGATGAAATTTTTGATACACTTATTTATGATTACGACGTGCTTTTGAAGAGAATGAGAGAGCAGTCCTTCCTTAACAAGGGTATCAGAATTACTCTTATTGACGAACGTGGTGAAGAGGTACGGGAAAAGAGCCTTTACTACGAGGGCGGTATAAAGAGCTTTGTTGAATATATCAACAGAACTAAGGAAGCCGTTCATTCCGAGGTTATTTACATGGAAAAGGCAAAGGAAAACATGGAAGTTGAAATTGCCATGCAGTACAATACCGACTATAACGAGGTTATTGTTTCCTTTGCAAATAATATTCATACTACAGAAGGCGGTTATCACGAAACAGGCTTCAAGAGTGCACTTACAAAGGTTATGAACGATTATGCAAGAAAGCATAATATTCTCAAGGATCAGGACAGTAACCTTTCAGGTGAGGACGTACGTGAAGGCTTAACTGCCATTATTTCCGTTAAAATTACAGAGGCTCAGTTTGAAGGTCAGACAAAAACAAAGCTGGGTAATATAGAAGTTCGTCCCATGGTGGAAGGTGCAATGAATGAATGCTTAACTGCATTTTTAGAGGAAAACCCCTCCATTGCAAGAAACATTATTGAAAAAAGCATTACTGCTTCCCGTGCAAGAGAGGCTGCACGTAAGGCAAGAGAACTGACAAGAAAGAAAAACGATGCTCTTGACAATACAAAGCTTCCCGGTAAGCTGGCTGACTGTATTGAAAACCGCTCAGGCAGAACAGAAATTTATATCGTCGAGGGTGACTCTGCCGGTGGAAGCGCAAAACAGGGCAGAGACCGTAATTTCCAGGCAATACTTGCTCTCTGGGGTAAAATGCTCAACGTTGAAAAAGCAAGAATTGACAAGGTTTACGGCAATGATAAGTTAACACCCGTTATCACCGCTTTAGGTGCAGGTATAGGTGAAGACTTTGACGTTACAAAGCTTCGTTACGATAAGGTTATTATCATGGCCGATGCCGACGTTGACGGCAGCCACATCAGAACACTTCTTTTAACCTTCTTCTTCAGATTCATGCGTCCTTTGATTGAGCACGGTCACGTGTACCTTGCACAGCCCCCGCTTTTCAAGGTTACGAAGGGCAAAACAGTGAAGTATGCTTACAATGACCGCGATATGGACTTTATAATGAGTGAAATGCGTGAAAAGTACGGAGCGGACGTTAAGGTTGACGTACAGAGATATAAAGGTCTTGGTGAAATGGACCCTGACCAGCTCTGGGAAACAACCATGGACCCCGAAAGAAGAATTATGCTTCGTGTTACACTGGAAGATGCTGTGCAGGCAGATGAAATATTCACTGTTCTTATGGGTGACAAGGTTGAACCCAGACGTGAATTCATCGAAGCCAATGCACATTCTGTAAAGAATCTCGATATTTAAGTAAAGGATGGATAGAAACATGGATATAGAAAACAACATCCCTCAAACGGGACATCCTAATGAAAATATAGTTGAAGTTGAGCTCGTCAACGAAATGAAAACCTCTTACATTGACTATGCAATGAGCGTTATCATTTCCCGTGCTCTCCCCGATGTAAGAGACGGCTTGAAGCCCGTTCACAGAAGAATTCTGTACACAATGTATCAGGCAGGCTACACGCCCGACAAGCCCTATAAGAAATGTGCCGCAACTGTCGGTGACGTACTGGGTAAGTATCACCCCCACGGTGATGCTTCCGTTTACGATGCAATGGTTCGTATGGCACAGGATTTCTCCCTTCGTTATCCTATGATTGACGGTCACGGTAACTTTGGTAGCGTGGACGGTGACCCTGCTGCGGCTTACAGATACACAGAGTCAAGAATGAGCAAAATTGCTCTTGAAATGCTTCAGGATATTGACAAGGAAACTGTTGATTTTATGCCTAACTTCGACGAATCTTTGCAGGAGCCCACAGTTCTTCCTGCACGTATCCCCGGTCTTTTAATTAACGGCTCAAGTGGTATCGCAGTTGGTATGGCTACAAATGTACCTTCCCATAACCTTACAGAGGTTATTGACGGCGTTGTTGCACTTATCGACAACCCCGACATTACAATCGATGAACTGATGAACCACATCAAGGGTCCCGACTTCCCCACAGCAGGTATCATTATGGGCAGAAGCGGTATAAGAGCGGCATATCATACAGGCAGAGGCAAAATCCTTGTTCGTGCAAGAACAACAATCGAAGGTGAAGAGGGCAGTAAGCAGAAAATTATCGTTACTGAGCTTCCTTATCAGGTTAATAAGGCACGCCTTATTGAAAAAATTGCAGAGCTTGTACGTGACAAGAGGATTGAAGGCATTTCCGGTCTCCGTGACGAATCTGACCGTGACGGTATGAGAATGGTTATTGAGTTAAAGAGAGATGCAAATGCAAACGTTGTTTTAAATCAGCTCTTTAAAAATACCCAGATGCAGGAAACCTTCGGTGCAATTATGCTTGCACTTGTGGACAATCAGCCCAAAATTCTTAACTTAAAGCAGATTTTATATCATTATCTGGAATTCCAGAAGGATGTTATCAGAAGAAGAACACGCTTTAACCTTGCAAAGGCTGAAGCAAGAGCACATATTTTAAATGGTTTACTTATTGCACTTGACAATATCGATGCAGTTATTAAAACTATCCGTGAAAGCTACGACGATGCAAAGGAAAGATTGATGGAAAAATTCAACCTTTCCGACAAGCAGGCCCAGGCAATTCTTGACATGCGTCTTGCAAGGCTTCAGGGTCTGGAAAAAGAAAAGCTTGAGAGCGAATATAACGAGCTTATGCAGAAAATTGCATACTACAATGCAGTTCTTGCAAATGAATTTATGGTGCTTGACATCATCAAGGAAGAGCTTACTGAAATCAAAAACCGTTACGGCGATGAAAGAAGAACAGAAATTACAAACGCTGTTGACGATATTGATATTGAAGACCTTATCGAAGAGGAAGAAAACGTTGTTACTCTTACAAACTTCGGTTATGTAAAGAGAATGCCTTCCGATGTTTACAAAACACAGCGTCGTGGCGGCAGAGGCATCACAGGCCTTCAGACACGTGAGGAGGACTTTGTTAATACCATTATTTCCACCTCCACTCACGACACACTTCTCTTCTTCACAAACCGTGGCAGAATGTTCCGCCTGAAGGCATACCAGCTTCCTGAAGCAGGCAGACAGGCAAAGGGAACACCTATTGTTAACCTTATCCCCATCGAGCAGGGCGAAAAAATTACTGCACTTATTCCCCTTAGAACCTTTGAAGAGGATAAATACATTGTAATGGTTACACGTAACGGTATTATAAAGAGAACAGACCTTACAGAATATGACTCCATAAGAAAGAACAGTGCACTTCTTGCAATTGTTCTTGATGAGGACGATGAGCTCATCAGCGTTAAGATAACAGATGGCACAGACAACGTTGTTATCGGTACTCATAACGGTATGGCTATCCGTTTTGCAGAAACAGACGTGAGAAAAATGGGCAGAGTAACACACGGTGTTAAGGCTATCACTCTCCGTGAGGGTGACTATGTTGTTGGTGCGGCTGTTGCAAGCGAAGGTAAGGATTTGATGGTTGTTACAGAAAACGGCTACGGCAAAAAGACCGATTTTGAAGAATATCGCACACAAAACCGTGGCGGTATAGGTCTTAAGAACTACAACATAAGCGAAAAGACAGGTAATGTTGTATCTATCCATTCCGTAACAGACGATGACGATATTATGCTTATAACAAGTGAAGGCGTTGTTATACGTCTTGAAACAAGCGAAATCAGAAGCATAGGCAGATCCACCGCAGGTGTAAGGCTTATGCGCCTTGGTGAAAATGTTCAGGTTGTTTCCGTTGCAAAGTGTGCCCATGAAGGAGAGGAAGAGGTAAATGGTGAAGAACAGCAGCCAACAGAGCAGTCCGAAGAATGAAAAATTCTTCTCAAAGGATAATCTTGCAGGCATTATTGCATTTTTTGCAGTTTTAATTGTTGCACTTTATGTAATAAGCACTCATCTTGACCTTCCGGTGCTTTTTGTTCCCAAAGATGCTGTGGAGATTACCTATCCTTCTTCAATTCTTTCAATTCCTGCCGAAGAGCAGGCTGAAAACATGAAAAAAACCGAGGGCATTTACCGTGTAAAGGTAAATGATGAGGGCGGGCTTGATATTAAAATGAGCCCCGACAGGTACGGAAAAATTAAGGAAGCTGCAAAAAATGCAGTGGAGTCCATGATTGTTATATCCATAGGTGACGAAACAGCCGTGAAGAATTATCAGGCAAATGAGGATTATACGGTTTTAAATGTAACCGTGGACCCCGCAATTTCCACACTGGAAACGGAAATTGCCAATGCTGTGTACACCTTAAGGCTTTATCATGTATGCCATATGAACAGTGATGCAAAAATTGAGGTCTATTATATAGATCAGGCAAATACCGATGTGGCTTATAAATGTGAAGCATACGATGTACATGGAAATGTTTTCGCAACAAGCACAGGTGCTGTAGTTTACCCTGTGATTGAAGCTCCTACAGAGTAATATAGTCAACATGCACAAAAACCGCCAAGATAACTTGGCGGTTTTTCACATGTTGGTAGAAGGTAAAAAAGTTTAAAAAAAGGTGTTGACAATTGTGTTTTAAAGTGTTATCATACAAAAGCTGTCTGAAATGACAGCAACAAAAAAGTATATAACACGAACCGTAAAGAGCTTTTGGTGAGCTTTGAAAAGCCATAAAAAAACTTTACGAAAAATCGAAAAAAGTTCTTTACAAAACGGCTCGTTGTATATATAATAGATTTTGCCTCACGAAAT
>JAFSGW010000089.1 GCA_017440585.1 Clostridia bacterium
AATATTTGACATTATGTATTCCTCCGTATGTTTCTCTATCAAGCAACAGCAGGAGTGTAGAATACTATGTTTGAAGCCGGTTTTACTTGTATTTTGAGTAAATCCCTTATGAACACTCGCACCAAAAAAAGAGACTTGTGTATACAGGTCTCTTTTTTTGTGTTTATGTCCGCAGGACATAACATCGTTACGAGCAAAGCGAGTACTTCATTTGACAGCCTGCTGTCAACTTCATTGTCCGTAAAGCGGACATAAAACGAAGTTGCCTTACGGCAAATGAAGTGGCTTCGCCAATGAAGTGTGCCTACGGCACAACGAAGTACCCTTCGGGTAACGGAATTGTTTCCGCAAATCCGCCATTATCACCAATACTCAACAACATCCCTTATCCCTATTGCAAAACCCCGGCTTTAATGTTACAATTTCCTTATAACACTTTGCAAAAGGAGAAAAAACGATGAATAAACTGACAGATACCTTTAAGCTTTATAACGGTGTGCGTGTGCCTTGTGTGGGGTACGGGACTTATCTTACTCCCGACGGGGATATTGCTAAAAATTCGGTAAAAGAGGCTCTGAAGGTCGGCTACAGGCATATTGATACTGCTTTTATATACGGCAACGAAAAGGCTGTCGGTGAGGGGCTCAGGGAATCGGGTATCGACAGAAAAGAAATATTTGTCACAACCAAGCACTGGGTTACTATGCGAGGCTTTGAAAAAGCAAGTGAAGCCATTGATATTTCACTTAAAAATTTAGGACTTGACTATCTTGACCTTTATCTTATCCATTGGCCTTGTGTTGAAAAGGTTTCTCCCGATTGGAAGGAAATTAATGCCTCCACATGGAGAGCATTTGAAGATGCATACAAAAGCGGAAAAATCCGTGCTATAGGTGTTTCTAATTTTCAGAAAAAGCACTATGATGCATTGGCTGATCGCTGTGAAATCAAGCCTATGGTTAATCAGATTGAATTTCATCCCGGCTACATACAGAGCGAAACAGTAGCATATTCACAGAAACAGGGTATGCTTGTTCAGGCTTTCAGCCCTCTCGGCTGCGGTGCAGTTCTCTCAGATAAAACATTAGAAGCAATCGCAAAGAAATATAACAAGAGTGTTGCACAGCTTTGTCTGAGATTTGTGTTGCAGTCAGGTCTTAATGTGCTTACAAAATCGGTTACCCCCTCAAGAATAATTGAAAATGCCGATATTTTTGATTTTGAGATAAATGCCGAGGATATGGCTGTTATTTCAGCTTTACCTGAGCTGGGTTTTACAGGCTGGCTTCCCGAAAATGCGCCTGCTGATGCATTAGCTTAACCAAATATCAAAAATGGGGAATGAAAATGAAAAACAAGGTACTCACTCCTGAACAGTCACAAAGACTTCAGAACAAAAGAGAAAAAGAAATCAGAAAATGGGAGAAGGAAAAGGCACGGCCTCAGAGGGCTTATTATATGGCTTTTCTGGTGTTCATAATCTGTGTTGTTTATATCACCGATGAAATTGCATCACAGATAGGCACGCTTATGAAA
>JAFSGW010000090.1 GCA_017440585.1 Clostridia bacterium
ACTCCGATTTGACGGAGAAAAAACTGAGCAAATTATAAAATTTTGTTAGAAAAATGTTAGAAATGGCTAGAAAAACCGCTAGATAAGGGTGTAAAAACAAGGTTTGAACCTCGCTTAAACCCGCACGGTTAAGCCATTTGTGAGGGTATAGTTACAGTGTAACCGAGGGGATTTCGAGTCATGTCCGTTATGTCCTGTTGCGGTAATTATATATTACTGCTCTTTTTTCTTTTGCCTGATTGATTTAAAGAAGTCGTTCAAAAAATCAGTGCATTCCTTTTCCATAATGCCTGCATAAACCTCTGTTTTACTGCCGAAATAGCAGGGAGCGAAAAGGTCAATTTTGCCGCCTGCACCGCCGTACTCGGGGTCAAATGCTCCGAAATACACGCTTTTCATGCGGGCGTTTATAATTGCACCTGAGCACATGGTACAAGGCTCTAATGTTACATAAAGGTCGCAATCATCAAGACGCCAATCCTTAAGGACCTTGCATGCTTCACGGATAGCCACAATTTCTGCATGGAGAGTGGCATCACGTTCGGTTTGCCTTAGGTTATGACCACGGGCAATTATTTCACCATTGCGTACTATAACCGCACCTATGGGGATTTCATCTTTTTCAAGTGCTATATGTGCCTCTTTAAGCGCTTCTTCCATAAAACGATTACTCATACCAAAACTCCTTACAGGCATTAATATTAACATAAAAGAAAGACTTAGTCAATAATTATCTTGCAAAATAACATAAAGGAAGTTATAATAAAATTAATCATATTTTTAGGAGGAATTTTAAATGGCTAAGGTTACTGTTGAAAAGATTACATACGGCAATTACGGTGAATGCTTAAGGGTGTCAAACGGCGAAAAAGAGCTTATTGCCACACTTGAAAGAGGCCCTTACATTGTTCGCTATGCATATGTTGGCGAAGAAAATATGTTCTTTGAGGACAAGGAAAATAAGTACACAAACGATGTTACCGCATCTCCCTTCAAGGGCGATACATGGTGCGTTGTGGGCGGTCACCGTCTCTGGATAAGCCCCGAAAGACACCCCAGAACATATTACCCCGATGATTATGCCGTTAAGTGCACAATTACAGAAAACGGTGCAGTTTTAGAAGCTCCCGAGCAGGAATGGACACAGATGCAGCAGACAACCTGCATTGCAATGGATGAAAACGGCAATGTTGACATTAAGCACACAGTTAAGAACACAGGTGCATGGGCTGTTACAATTGCACCCTGGACAGTTACTGTATGCCAGACGGGCGGTTTGTGTGTTATTCCCCAGAACGTGACAAACACAGGCTTTTTCCCCAACAAGTGGGTTTGCTTCTGGCAGTATACACCTATGAACGATGAAAGATTCTACCTTGGTGACAAGTATATTACAGTTGACCAGAAGAATATGGAAAAGGCTGCAAAGCTCGGCGTTTCCAACGAAATGGGCTACATGGTTTACTTTGTGAACGATGCGGCATTTACAAAGAAGTTTGGTTACGACAGAGCAGCTCAGTATCCTGACCACAACTGTAACTGTGAATGCTATACCTGCGATGGCTATACAGAAATGGAATGTCTGTCTCCTCTTGGCTCACTTGAAGCAGGCGAAACTGTTGCACATACTGAAAGCTGGAGCCTTACAAGGGCGGCAAGACCTGAAAGATGCGATGAAGAATCCATCAAAAAGGCTATTGACGAAGTGATTAAATGAGAGAAGTAAATTTATATACCGATGGTGCCTGCAGCGGTAACCCCGGAAAGGGCGGTTACGGTGCTATACTTACCTTTAACGGTCATGA
This sequence comes from Clostridia bacterium, assembly GCA_017440585.1. Taxonomy (GTDB): domain Bacteria; phylum Bacillota; class Clostridia; order UMGS1883; family UMGS1883; genus RGIG1927. The sequence goes on from JAFSGW010000090.1 coordinate 1,806, forward strand.
GAAGGTTATGAGCGAGGGCTTTATTCTCACAACCAACAACCGCATGGAGCTTTTAGCGGCGATTGTTGGGCTTGAAGCCTTGAAGGAGCCCTGCAAGGTAACCCTATACAGCGACTCAAAATACCTTGTGGATGCAATAAAAAACGGTTGGGTTTACGGCTGGAAGCAAAAGGGCTGGAAGAAAAGCGACGGAAAAAAAGCCCTTAACCCCGATTTGTGGGAAAGGATGCTTACCCAGCTTCGGGTACACGAGGTTGAGCTTGTGTGGCTTAAGGGGCATGCAGGTCACGAATACAACGAAAGGTGCGACGCTCTCGCGGTTGGGGCTTATAACTCTGATAAGCTTCTGCATGATGAAGTTTACGAGAGCACTGTCTGATAAAGGGTATGGCAAAGCTTTTAATTATAGATGAAAACAATGAAAAAAGAAAAAGGCTCATTGGCGGGCTTGTGTTCATAGTGTCTCTTGCGGTGCTGTTAGGTGCAATGGTGCTTATTTATAACCTGCAGGAGGATGGTGACATTTACGTTGAAGAAACATCTCCCATATATGTGCACGTGAAGGGTGCGGTAGGAAAAAGCGGACTTTGCAATGTGCCTTACGGAACAAGGGTTAATGACCTTGCCGGATACGTTGGAGGCTTTCTTCCCGAGGCTGACCTTGAAGGGGTAAACCTTGCAGGGTTTGTAAAGGACGGGGAGGAGATTTATATTCCCTTTAAGGGCTCCCCTGAGAGAGGCGGATATAACCTCAATGCCATGACGGAAGAGGAGCTTTCGGAAAACGTTGATGGCATAGGAGAAACCTATGCAAGGAAAATTGTTGAGTACCGTGAAAGCCGCGGAGGTTTTAAAACTGTCGGTGAGCTTAAAGGAATAGTGGGCGACAGTGTGTACGAAAAGGTGAGAGAAAAATTCTATGTTGAATAATTTAAAGAGATTAGGAATAATTGTTCAGAATTGACAAACCGAACCCGAAGTTGTATACAGATACTACGAGCGGTGAAGTTTGTCGATAACCAAAAAGGCATATAATAACAGAAAACCCTCACAGAACGTGAGGGTTTTTACCAGACTGTCGATAAACCCTAAATTTTGCACTAATGCGAAGGGCTCGGGGAAGAAGGTTCCCCGAATAAAATCGGAGGGGCAATCGTATTGTTCCTCCGAAAGTGCCGATTTTAGGGGGCTCGCAAGCCCCTTGCACGAGAAATTGGCACTTTGTTCCTTAGAAAAACATTAACAAAAAATATTGCTCTCAGCAAGATTTTTTGTTGCGTGTCGAACTTTTTCGACACGCTGAGAAAACCCTCGCATTCAGCGAGGGTTTTTACATTGATGAAAAAAGTTCGATTTTTAAGATGATTTATTAGTTTGCACTTTCGCCTTTTGGCGGTCCGGACTATTTTACCGGTCCATTCTTTGGACAAAATTCCGCTGCGGGACATCTGTCGCAGTATGCTTTTCGTGCGGTGCATATGTCACGACCGAATAAAACAAGGCGGTGACAAAAGTCAGACTGCATATTTATGGGGATAAGGGGCGAGGTTTCCATTTCCACCTGTGTGGGGTCCTGCTTTGTTGTAAGCCCCATGCGGTATAAAATACGTTTGGCATGAGTATCGATAACCATGCCTCCTTTTTTGTATACATCACCTAAAATAAGATTGGCAGTTTTCCTGCCGACCCCTGCTAACTTTAAAAGATTTTCCATATTGTCGGGCAAAGTGTTATTATACTCATCAACAAGCTGATTCGCGCAGGCAATGAGGTTTTTTGCTTTGTTATGGTAAAAACCGCAGGACTTGATAAGCCTTTCGACCTCCTTTAAGTCTGCCTTTGCCATAGTGGGGGCATCGGGGAAGGCTTCAAAGAGGGCAGGGGTAACTAAGTTTACCCTTGCATCGGTGCACTGGGCAGAAAGCTGTACTGCACAGAGGAGCTGAAAGGGGTCTTTATATTCAAGTGAGCATATTGCATCGGGGTATAATTTTTCAAGCACTTCAATAAATGCAAGTGCACGTTCTTTTTTTCTCAAAGTTATCACCTCTAAGGAACGGGGACACACCCGCTCATTCATTTTTAATAATGTTTGTAAAAATACGGGAATGTGGGTTGGCTGTGGGTCGGGAATGTCCCCGTACTATACGAACATGGGTTGCAGGCTGCGATGTGGTGATTTGAAACACCACCCTTATAGGGGACACACCCGCTCATTCATTTTTAATTATATTTGTAAAAATACGGGATTATGGGTTGACTGTGGCTCGGGAATGTCCCCGTACTATACGAACATGGGTTGCAGGCTGCGATGTGGTGATTTGAAACACCACCCTTATAGGGGACACACCCGCTCATTCATTTTTAATAATGTTTGTAAAAATACGGGAATGTGGGTTGGCTGTGGGTCGGGAATGTCCCCGTACTATACGAACATGGGTTGCAGGCTGCGATGTGGTGATCTGAAACACCACCCTTATAGGGGACACACCCGCTCATTCATTTTTAATTATATTTGTAAAAATACGGGATTATGGGTTGACTGTGGGTCGGGAATGTCCCCGTACTATACGAACATGGGTTGCAGGCAACATATAAATCTTAACTACATATTAACATAAAAAGCTTGCAATTAAAAGAAAAAAATTATATAATAGACGTGTATTTTTTGTTTTAAAGGAGAAGTATCATGGAATTTAACAAGGTGAAGAATGCAGACATTGAATTATATGAGGCAATGAACCGCGAAATTAACCGTCAGAAGAGCAAAATTGAGCTTATTGCATCTGAAAATTTTGTTTCTGAGGCAGTTATGGAGGCTATGGGAAGCCCCCTTACAAACAAGTATGCTGAAGGCTATCCCGGAAAGAGATATTACGGCGGTTGTGAATATGTGGATGAGGTTGAAACTATCGCAATTGAAAGAGCAAAGGCTCTTTTTGGTGCAGAGCATGCAAACGTACAGCCTCACAGCGGTGCTCAGGCTAACATGGCAGTTTTCTTTGCTGTGCTTCAGCCCGGTGACACAGTTTTATCCATGAGCCTTGCTCACGGTGGTCACCTTTCTCACGGCAGCCCCGTTAACATGAGCGGTAAGTATTTTAATATTGTGCCCTACGGTGTTACAGAAGAAAACCAGGTTATTGATTACGAGGAAATAAGAAGACTGGCACTTGAATGCAAGCCTAAGCTTATCCTTGCAGGTGCAAGTGCATATTCAAGAGAAATTGACTTTAAGAAGTTTTCCGATATAGCAAAGGAAGTTGGCGCTTATTTCATGGTTGATATGGCGCACATTGCAGGCTTGGTTGCAGCAGGTGTTCATCCTTCCCCCGTGCCCTATGCAGACTTTGTTACAACAACAACCCACAAGACACTCCGTGGTCCCCGTGGCGGTCTTATCCTTTGTAAGGAAGAGCATGCAAAGGCTGTAAACAAGGCTGTTTTCCCCGGCATTCAGGGTGGTCCTCTTATGCACATTATTGCAGCTAAGGCTGTTTGCTTCAAGGAAGCAGCAAGCGAGGAATTCAAAGAATATCAGAGACAGATTGCAAAGAATGCAAAGGCACTTTCCGAAGCACTTCTTGAAAAAGGCTTTGACCTTGTTTCCGGCGGTACAGACAACCATCTTATGCTTGTTGACCTTCGTCCCTTCGGCGTTACAGGCAAGGATTACGAACACCGCCTTGATGAGGTTGGCATTACAGTTAACAAGAATGCAATTCCTTTTGACCCTGAAAAGCCCGGTGTAACAAGCGGTATCAGAGTTGGTACACCTGCTGTTACAACACGCGGTTTAAAGGAAGAGGACATGAAGGAAATTGCTGAATTGATGTATCTCACAATTGCAGAGTTTGAAACAAAGCAGGATGAAATAAGAGCAAGAGTAAAGGCTCTTTGCGATAAGTATCCTTTGTATTAAAAAACAACGTTTTTTAATACAACTAAGTTTGCCTGACGGCAAGTGAAGTTATCTTTGATAGTGAAGTTTCGCCTGACGGCGAAGTGAAAGGTGCAAATAAAGGCAAACTTAACTTCACTTTTGCGTAGCAAAAACTTAACTGCGACAGCAACTTCACTTTGAACCTTTGTTCAAAACTTCACGATAGCAATATTAAAATTTGGCGGGCGGATTTATATCCGCCCCTGTATATTTAAGGTGATTTTATGAGTAGTCCTTTGGCAGACAGAATAAGACCCGATGATTTGAGCCTCGTTGTGGGACAGCATCATCTTCTGGACGAGGGGAAGGTTTTAAGAAACATTTTAGAATCGGGGAATATTCCCAATATGATTTTTTACGGCCCCAGCGGTGTGGGTAAAACCACGGTTGCCAATATTGCGGCTAAAAGAGCGAATAAGAGGCTTTATAAGCTTAATGCAACCACAGCTTCCGTTGCAGATGTAAAGCAGGTTGTGGAAGAGTCGGAAATGCTTTTTGGCACAGATGGCGTGCTCTTATACCTGGACGAAATACAGAACTTTAATAAAAAGCAGCAGCAGAGCCTTCTGGAGTGCATTGAAAACGGCAAGGTTACCCTGATTGCCTCCACAACGGAAAACCCCTATTTTTACGTGTACAATGCGATTTTGTCACGTTGTACTGTGTTTGAGTTTGAAAGCGTTAATTCTGAGGATATAGCAGAGGCAATAGAAAGGGCGATAAAGCTTTTAGGCGAGGATGTTGAAATAACACCTGACGCTAAGGAGCATATTGCAAACACCTCTTCAGGTGACGTGAGAAAGGCTCTTAACACCCTGGAGGTTGCTTCCCTCACGGCAAAGGCCGACGAGAAGGGAAAAAGGCTTATAACATTGGATATAATAGAACAGACAACACGTAAAAAAGCATTCCGCCATGACCGTGACGGCGATGACCACTACGATGTGCTTTCTGCTTTTCAGAAGTCGGTACGAGGCAGTGACCCTGATGCGGCTGTGCATTATATGGCAAGGTTACTCACTGCAGGGGATTTGCAGAGCGTGTGCAGAAGGATACTTGTTATGGCAAGTGAGGATATAGGACTTGCATATCCTAACGCCATTGTGATAACAAAGGCTTGTGTTGATGCGGCACTGCAGCTTGGACTTCCCGAAGCACGGATTCCCCTTGCAGAGGCTGTTATAATGCTTGCAACTGCACCAAAGTCAAACAGTGCTATATGTGCCATTGATGCAGCTATGAGCGACATTGCTTCCTCCGATACGGGTGAGGTACCCCATCACTTAAAAGACAGCCATTACAAGGGCGCAGAAAGCCTGGGACACGGGCAGGGGTATAAGTACCCTCATTCATATCCTAATCATTATGTGCCACAGCAGTATCTGCCCGATAAAATCAAAAACAAGAAGTATTATACATACGGCGACAATAAAATGGAAAGTGCCACCGAAAACTACTGGAAAAATATAAAAGGTCGGTAGGGACCGACGTCCTCGGCGGTCCGAATATTACCAATGAGGCATTACCAAAATATAGACAAAGGTAGACAGCATAAAAAAATCCTCCCGGGGAAAGATTTTAATATATCTTTCTTACGGAGGATTTTTTGATATGAATAAAGTTCAGTTGTGCGGTGTTAACACGTCGAAGCTGCCGGTTTTGTCCGGGAAGGAAAAGCAGGCTCTTTTTGAAAGAATAGAAAAAGGCGATATGCAGGCAAGGGAAGAGTTTATAACCGGTAATTTAAGGCTCGTGTTGAGCATAATAGGCAGGTTTTCCTCACGTGGGGAAAATCCCGATGATTTGTTTCAGGTGGGCTGTGTGGGGCTTATAAAGGCACTTGACAATTTTGACAGAACTCAGGGGGTGCAGTTTTCAACCTATGCAGTGCCTATGATAATCGGCGAAATAAGGCGTTATTTGCGTGACTACAACTCCATAAGAGTGTCACGAAGTGTGAGGGATACGGCATACAGAGCATTGCAGGTTAAGGAAAGGCTTATTAACCTTTACGGAAAGGAGCCCAGCATTGCCCAGATTGCAAAGGAGCTTGAAAAAAGTGAGGAGGAAATTGTTTTCGCACTGGATGCAATATGCGAGCCCGTGAGCCTTTTTGAACCCGTTTACCACGATGGTGGCGACACCTGCTTTATTATGGACCAGCTGTCGGACGAGAAAAATGATGAGGCATGGATTGAGCATATTGTTTTAAAGGAGGCAATGGAGCATCTTAACGAAAAGGAAAGACAAATTCTTGATTTAAGGTTTTTTGCAGGGCGAACACAAACGGAGGTTGCCGAGGAGATTGGAATAAGCCAGGCTCAGGTGTCGAGGCTTGAAAAAAGTGCAATTAAACACATGAGGAAGTATGTATGAAAACCAATAGGGTTTTCATACGCAATATATTTTGCAAGCAAAATGCGATATAATAAAAGGCATCCAAAAGGATGCCTTTTATTGCGATATGCCTGCGGCACGATATGCCCTGCGGGGCGTTAGGGTTCATATTCCGGTTAAGTCGAAGGAGGGAATAAAGCTTTCCTTTGCAGTTTCACCCTGTTGGATGAATGCGTTTTTTACTCCAAGGTGCAAAGCATAATTTATAAGTGATTTATACTCATAGTCTGTTACGGTGCGGTTTAAGTTTTCATAATTATGTTTGCGGATTGGCGTATACTGATTCATGAGGCTTATATAGATGCTGTCACCGTATGTATCGTAGAGGTACTTTACAATCATTTTTGTTTCGATTAAATGGTCGGGAAGAAGGAGCACACGTACAATTACGCCCTTTTTCATCAAGCCCTTTTCAAATAAGGGGATGGGGGCGATTTTAACCATTTCCGCTAATGCTTCCTTTGCATAATCAATATAGTTTTCAGCGGCGGAGTATTTCTTCGCAGTTTCTTTTTTTATGTACTTAAAATCGGTGAGGAAAACATCCACTGTGCCGTTAAGAAGGGCTATGGTTTCCCTTTTTTCGTAGCCTGAGGTGTTGTAAACAACGGGAATACTGAGCCCTTGTTCCTTAGCCATTTTTACCCCTTCTATGATATGGGGTACAAAATGGGTGGGGGTTACGAGGTTGATGTTATGTGCACCTTTTTCCTGCAGGTTTAAAAAGGCTTTGGCAAGGTCCTCTGTTGTAAGATATTTACCACCCTTATTATGTGCGATGGAATAGTTCTGGCAATAAATACACTTTAAGCTGCAGCCACGGAAAAACACCGTGCCTGAACCGACACTTCCCGATATACAGGGCTCTTCCCACATGTGTAGGGCGGCACGGGTGACGTTAATAACAGCACTTTCACCGCAAAAGCCCGCATTTGTATTTCTGTTCACTTTACATTCTCTCGGGCAGAGAGAACAGCGTTTATATAAATCAGTCATTGTTAAAAAACCTCACCTTAACCAATGGGGACAGTCCCCCTTTGGCGAAATCGGGAGACGATTTGCCAAAGAAGGCTTGCGAGCCTTTGTTGGGACAGTCCCCATTGGTTGATTATTTGTTCATCTCCCAGTGATAGTCGTTGGCACCATTACCGTGGGTGTTACATATAATTGTACCCATCTTGTCGGTGCGGTAGGTAATGATGTCGTTTTCGTCAAGCTTTTCTGTTATTTCCCAATGAGGGTGACCGTAGTCGTTATTTTCACCGCAGGATATGACGGCATACATGGGGTCAACTCGTTCAAGAAAATCATCGCAGGTGGAGGTGGAGGAGCCGTGATGACCAACCGACAGCACGTCGGCAGAAACATTGCCGGTTATATCCATTTCACTTTCCTCCTCACAGTCGCCCGTAAAGAGGAAGGAGGCATTTTTATATGTAAGGCGGAGAACGATGCTCATATTGTTCAAATCCTCATAATAATAAACGGGGGCAAGAGCCTCGGCACTCCACACATCGTCGGCATAAATCACATCGCCCGCTTCAGTAAGGTCGGGAGTGATACCTTTTTCTGAAAGTGCCTTTATCACGTCACGGTAGCTTGCGGTGTCAGTTTCTGCATCGGGCATATAAACACTGCCTATGTCATAGTTATTAATAACTGTGTCCATTGCACCTATATGATCCTCGTGAGGATGAGTTGCTATTAAATAGTCAATTTTTTCAATGCCAAGGCTATCGAGATAGTCACAAATAAGCACATCGTCGTCATTATTGCCTGCATCAATCATCATAACGCGGCAATCGGGCAGAAGAATTATCTGACAGTCTGCCTGGCCAACGTCCAGAAAATGTACCGAAAGCAGACCTTCTTCATGAAGGAAAGTGTTTTCATCCGGGGGAGGAGCTGACAAAAATCTGAAAGACACGATAAAAAATGCTATTATAAATATGATTAAATTACGTATTTTTTTCATCTGAGCACAACCTTTCTAAAATATTATACAGTACCGTCACCTCTTTGTCAAAAACAATAATTATTATTGCATTTAAAAGTTTAATGTGATATAATATTTTCGTAGAAGTATGGTTTTAAGGAGGTGCCTTGTATGGTGAATAATACGAAGCATAGCAAGCAACGCGATGCATTGATTGAAATACTTCAGTCCACAGACACCCACCCGACGGCAGAATGGGTTTATGAAAAAATGCGGGAGATATTTCCCAATGTTTCATTGGCAACTGTTTACCGCAATTTAAAGCATATGATAGAAATCGGTATGGCAAGGGAAATTTATACCGATAATTCCTCAAGGTTTGATGCAAACATGACAGAGCATTATCACTTTTTGTGCAGAAAGTGTAACAAGCTTATTGATATTTTCCCTGAAGGGGTGTCCTCTGAGGTTAAGGAAATGAAAAAGCTTGGCTTTGAAATTGACAGATATGATTTGTCTGTATACGGTGTTTGCAAGGATTGTAAAGAGGCGGATGCAGTATGAGGATACTTGTTACAGCCTTTGACCCCTTTGGCGGGGATGATACAAATTCCTCCATGTTGACGTTGGAATGTATAAAAGACAAAATTGACGATATTGAAATAAAAAAGATAGTTATACCGACAGAGTATACAGAGTGTGCCCGTATTGCATGGGATGAGGCAGTAAAATTCAATGCCGATGCGATACTTTCCTTAGGTCAGGCAGGGGGACGAGGTGCTGTAACCGTTGAGGTTATAGGCATAAATTACGCCCATGCTGAAATGAAGGATAACCGAGGTGTGATGAAAACGGGCGAGAGGCTCTTTGAAAATGGCGAAGCGGCATTTTATTCAACCCTTCCCGTGGGAAAAATGGTTGAAAGGGCACAAAAGGGCGGCTTTAAAGCCAATCTGAGTGTTTCGGCAGGCGGGTTTGTATGTAACAGCTTGTTATATACGCTGCTTAAAAATGCAAAGGATGAGGGCAGAAATATCCGCGTTGGGTTTGTGCATCTCCCTTATGAGGAAGGTCAGGGGAAGAGCGGTTTTTCCATGAAGAGCAGTGATATGGCACTTTGCGTGGAAGAAATGATTAAGGCAATTAAAAATTCTGAAAGGATTTGAGAATATGTGTGGTATAGTTGGATACATTGGTGACAAGCAGGTGGCACCGATTTTACTTGAGGGTCTTAGTAAGCTTGAATACCGCGGATACGACAGTGCAGGGCTTGCAGTTTGCAACAGTGAAGGCATTGTTATAGAAAAAGCGGTTGGTAAGCTTGAAAACCTTTATAAAAAGACAGAAAACGGAACAACACTTTCCGGTACAAAGGGTATTGGTCATACACGCTGGGCAACACATGGCAAGCCCACAGAGGCTAATGCTCATCCTCACGTGAGCGAAAGGTTTGTGCTTGTACATAACGGAATTATTGAAAACGAAGGCTTTTTGAGAAGCAAATACTTAAAGGATGTTACCTTTGCTTCCGAAACAGATACGGAAATTATTCCCTGGCTTCTTGACAAGTTCACACAGTCGGGCGAAGATACTGAAATGGCAATAAGACACCTTATGAGTGAAATTGTGGGCAGCTACGCCTTAGCTATAATCGACAGGGAAAACCCCGAGGTTTTATATGCTGTGAAGAATAAGTCCCCTCTCCTTATAGGTAAGGGCGAGGGCTTCAACATGATAGGCAGTGACTCTATGGCTATGATTGCCAACACGAACATGTTCTACGAAATTCACGATAAGGAATATGTTGTTATAACAAAGGAAGCTGTTAAGATTTATACACAGTACGGCAAGCTTGTGAAGCGTGCTACCTTTAAGGCAGAGCTTGACCTTTCCGACACAGAAAAGGGTACATATGCTCATTTCATGCTTAAGGAAATTGAGGAACAGCCTGCAGTTATAAGAAAGCTTATCAGAAAGTACACAGACGAAAACGGTGATATTTCAATCGAAAAGGCAATTTTAGATGATATTACTGCCTCTGACAAGGTTTACATTATAGCCTGCGGTACAAGCTACCATGCAGGGCTTGTGGGCAAGCAGCTTTTTGAAAGTATGGCAAAGAAGCCCTGTGACAGCTACATTGCCAGCGAGTTTGTTCACAATACTCCGCTCCTGAGCGAAAAGCCCTTCTTCATATTCATTTCCCAGAGCGGTGAAACAGCCGACTCAAGAGCTGTTATGGTGAAGGTTAAGAAAATGGGTCATAAGATACTTACCATTACAAACGTTAAGGGCTCAACCCTTTCAAGAGAAGCTAACCACACACTTTTATTGCATGCAGGCCCCGAAATTGCAGTTGCTTCCACAAAGGCATACACAGCACAGCTTGCAGTGCTTGCAATTTTAGCATCGAAAGTTGCTGAAAACCCCGGTCTTGACATTAAGTATGAGCTTTCAAAGGTTGCAAACGTTATTGAAACTATCTGCTCTGAAAGCGAAACCTATAAGTACCTTGCAGAAAAGTACCTTAAGGATGCACGTAACGCCTTCTATATAGGTAGATGTGTTGACTATTATGTGTGCTTAGAGGCGGCACTTAAGCTGAAGGAAATTTCCTACATTCAGGCTGAAGGCTTTGCAGCAGGCGAATTGAAGCACGGTACAATTGCCCTTATAGAGGAGGGCACACCCGTTATTGCAGTTATTACTCAGGAAAACATTAACCTTAACACAAGAAGCAACATTGAAGAGGTAGAGGCGAGAGGTGCAAATACACTTGTCATTTCCACAAGCTCTCTTTCATCACATGGCGATAATATCGTTATCCGTGATGTGCATCCTCTCTTAACACCCATCGTTTCTGTTGTACCCACACAGTACATTGCTTATTATGCAGCACTCTGCAAGGGCAGAGACATTGATAAGCCGAGAAATTTAGCAAAGAGTGTAACAGTAGAATAAATTACATGAATAAAATCGCGATATAGCACAAAAAGCGACCCATTGTATACACATGGTATAACAATGGGTCGCTTTTTTGCATTATCTCATTGATTTTGTGTGCCGGCAATGCATGGGTATTCTCCCGTGTTGCAACAATCGCACAATAGAACCGTCCCTCTGTGTTCCTCACGAGAGAGAAATCGGTGAAGAAGGGAACAGGCAGAAGGTGTCGATTGTGTTCCACGCTGCACACGAAATAGCACTTCACAGAGCTGTTCATCTTGCCCCGGACGAGGCTACTGCATTTATCTTTGAAATGTACAAGCATCTGTCGGGAAATGAATTACACGTTGGCACAAAAGCTGACGAAAAGCGGAATTCATATGAGGCACAGAATGTAGATATATCTCTTGCAAAGGCTATGGAAGAGATAACAGCGAATAATCTTCTGTACCTTTACGGCAATAACGAAACAAAATTCCGTAATGCTATAGAAAGCATTATAAACGGCACTAACCAAAAGGCAAAGACGGGCTTGGAAAAGTTTATCGAGTGCTTGAAGGATGTTGTAAGAAAGCTTCGTGAAATCCTGCAGGGAAAATCCCCCGAGGAAAGAGCTCAGATTCAGGCGGATATTGATACTGTTACAAGGCTTCGCAAACAGTTTGAGGGTGTAGTGGCAAAGGCTGTGGAAAACAAGAAGGCTTTGGAAAGTAAAACGACACAAAAAAACACCACCACAGAGGGCGGTGTAAGGTTTAGTTTGAAGGGCTTTCGGGTTGATGGCATAGAAGTGTACGAAACAAGTGATGAAGTAATGAATATGTCTGTCAGCGAAAGAAAAAAGAGGTATGTTCAACTGATGAACAATGAATATGCCGGGAGAACAGCTCGCTTTGAGAGAAATGGACACACATATTATGCTGAATTTGATAGAAAAAACTTAGGAAAACCGATGTATGGGGATAGTCGCTCAAGCACAAGCGGAAAAAAAGCACTTACAAGAGTTGGTGCAGATGGTGACATTTTCGACCTTGTAGAAAATTCTAAATATAGCCATAGTAAACCAGATACTAAAAATCATAAAAACACTGATTACTTTGATTATTTTATTAAAACTGTGCAAATTGACAACAGAGTGTACGATTTGCTGGCGGATGTAAAAAAGCAATACGGCAAAAATGGCGGATATGTATATACCCTTATTCTGGTTGACAATAAAAAAATTAAAGCCGCCCCCACCAAGGTCATCAAAAATGATGCCTTTAAAGTTGTGGAAACGACTTCAACAGCAGGGCAGTCCGTAACATCGGACACATCCACCGCTACTAATATAATATCACAAGAATCAACTTCTGTAAAGAGGGAATTTTCACTTAAAGACTCCGAAGGCAACATCTTAACCGAAGCACAGCAGGAATATTTCAAAGATTCAAAGGTAAGAGATAAGGACGGCAATTTGCTTGTAATGTATCAAGGGGCAAGCGAAGATTTTACAGTATTTGACCGAAAGAAATCGAGCTATGCAAACTTATATGGTCGAGGATTTTATTTCACTACGAGCGAAAGACACGCAAGACAGTACGGAAATACAAAAGCATATTATCTTAATATTAAACATCCTGTTTCTACAACTGAAACGACAATTACCAAGGCCCAACTCCGTAAATTTTTAGAAGCTGTTGCAGAAAACGAGGATTACAGCTTTGAAAACTACGGTTATGAGGCAACAGTAGACAGCGTGCTTGCATCTGTTTACGGCAAGAGCGACTTCCTTATGCTCAACGATGTTAGCCAAACTGCAATCGGGGATTTGGTAGAAGCGGCAGAGTTGTTTAACGAGATAAACGGTACGGATTATGATGGATTTATGCTTGATACTGAGACGGTGACATTTAACTCAGAGCAAGCAAAGCTTACTGTCAACGAAAAGCCTACAAACAATCCCGATACTCGTTTCTCCCTTAAAGAGACTGACGCTATTGAAATCGAGGGGAAAGAGCGTTATAATGAGAGTAGAAGTTATTCATTGAAGAGTGAATATTGGCATACCGATTTAAGTAAAGCCCAGTTAAAACAAGTGGGTAAATGGCTTCGTCAGGCGGGTGCTCCTGAGGCTACACGAATTACCGATACTGCAAACTGGTACAAAGGCAGAATTGACGGAGACAGTTTGTTTGTTATATATAGTACAGAGGTGCCCACCGACCCCACTATTATGTATGAGGTAAAGGGTAGAAATGCTAAAGCAGAGTTAAACACTTTGCAGAGAATGTTGGAGGCGATAGAAAATGGCAATATCAGAATACAGGAAAACATTAGCGGGCTACTTGACAGCGATTGGGTGCAAGAAAAGCACGGTGTGGAAAATAACAATGTTGGACCTGGAGAGCGAATTGGCAATACTGGATATGCTGCAGTTTTGCAAGGAAAATCATCCGAATTTATCGGAAGCGAAGCTTTTAGAAATGTCGTCTATGATCTCTTCAAAAAACAAGAACAAGGAAGAGAACTGAACAAGGGCAAGTCGCACTCCCTCAAGGGCACAAGCAATACTTCAAGTGATGGTGCGGTAAAAAGAAGCCTGTCGAAAAGCTTGAAAAAGTATTTGGATGACGGAATGATAAGCACCGAGGCTTATGAGGAATTGATAGAAAAGTACGGAGCAATTGCCACGGGCGAAAAGCCTTACAGAGATGTGCAGGTGCCTCGCAAAACGGCAAAGAATAAAAAGGTGTCTCAAACTGTTCGTACAATTCTTGAAGCGAAGGTGACTCCTGACGAAGTTGCGGGCGAATCAATTGCATATCTTTCCGTTTTGAAGAGCGAAACCCGAACGGTCGTTTCCGTTTGCGGTGCCCGAAGCTCCAACACATACGCATTGTCGCTTTTCGACCGCGGCACAGCCCGTCGCCCTCCCTTTATCGTCCACCGGACGCGGTCAGGCTCCGGTTCCACCTCCTTCGCAACGCTCAGTCGGTATCGCACTTGACCATAACACATGTGTGCATCCCACTTTTTTACCAACATAAAAGGCATCTGCTACTGCAGATGCCTTTTATGTTGGTGAGACACGGGGGAATCGAACCCCCGACAACTTGATTAAAAGTCAAGTGCTCTACCGACTGAGCTAGTGTCCCATATTGGCTGGACCGGCGGGATTTGAACCCACGAAATGCCGGAGTCAAAGTCCGGTGCCTTACCGCTTGGCTACGGTCCAAAATAAAAGAGCGAATCGCTCAAGACCGGTTCGCGGAAGTGCCGGTATAACCGGATCCAATTTTAAATTAATGGGGTGGATAGTCGGATTCGAACCGACGGCCTCCAGAGCCACAATCTGGCGCTCTAACCAACTGAGCTATACCCACCATATGAGCATCATAATAAATGATGCTGAATAAAAAAATGGCGTGCCTGCGGGGACTCGAACCCAGGACCTACTGCTTAGAAGGCAGTTGCTCTATCCAGCTGAGCTACAGGCACGTATTTGGAGCGGGTGATGGGAGTCGAACCCACCTAACCAGCTTGGAAGGCTGGAATTCTACCGATGAACTACACCCGCAT
>JAFSGW010000091.1 GCA_017440585.1 Clostridia bacterium
CGAACCCCGGACCGACCGGTTATGAGCCGGTAGCTCTAACCAACTGAGCTAAAGATCCTGGCTCCTCCAGTTGGACTTGAACCAACGACATCATGATTAACAGTCATGCGCTCTACCGACTGAGCTATAGAGGAATATATTAAAGTATATGCTGAATTAGTCAGCTTTATTATTATAATACCGGAAATTGATTTTGTCAATAGAAAAAATAAAAAAGCCTGCTAATTTTTTAGCAGGCTTT
The DNA here is from genome assembly GCA_017440585.1 of Clostridia bacterium. Lineage (GTDB taxonomy): Bacteria > Bacillota > Clostridia > UMGS1883 > UMGS1883 > RGIG1927. Next base: position 242 of record JAFSGW010000091.1, read on the forward strand.
TTGGTTTTAGTCTTCAAGAACTTTTTCGTGTTCTGCCTGAATGTCCTCGAATGCGGAAAGCATGGGCTTAACGTCCTTATGCTTAATCTTTCTGTCAACATAGTTCTTTGTAATCTTATAAACTACGCCGGAAAGTGCAATTACACCGATAAGGTTGGGAATCATCATAAGACCATTGAAGGTGTCGGAGATATCCCAGGCAAGAGAGGATGTAAGAAGTGCACCGAGCATAATTGTTACGAGGTGGATAACCTTGTATACAGGAATTGTCTTTGTGCCGAAAAGATATTCCCATGCCTTGGAGCCGTAGTGGTCCCAGCCAAGAACTGTTGTGAAGGCAAAGAGGAACATTGCAATTGCGATGAACTTGCCGCCTACGTTCCAGAAGGAGAATACTGTGTTGAAGGCATCTGCAACGAGTGTTGCATCGGAAGAGCCTGCCATGGTAAGAGCACCTGTGGAAATGTCATAAACACCGGAGGTAAGAATAACAAGTGCTGTAAGTGTACATACAACGATTGTGTCGGCAAATACTTCGAAAATACCCCACATACCCTGCTTTACAGGGTCCTTGATGTTGGAGTTGGAGTGAACCATTACAGAAGAACCGAGACCTGCTTCGTTACTGAATACACCTCTCTTACAGCCCTGTACAATAACTGTACCGATACCGCCACCTACAACAGAGAGGGGAGCGAAGGCTGTGGAGAAAATTGCAGCAAATGCGGGAAGAATGTTAGCGTAGTTGATGCCTACGATAACAACACTGCCGATAATAAAGAAAACAACCATGAAGGGAACAACCTTTTCAGCGAAGGATGCAATTCTCTTAAGACCGCCAAGAGTGATAAGTGCAGCGATGATAACGAGGATTACGCCAAGGATTACGCTGTAGAGGCTTACGCCTTCAAATACTTCACCGGATAAAGCCTGAATGGGGAATGCACTTGTTACATTGATAACGATTTTGTTAATCTGACCCATTGCACCGATACCAAAGGATGCAAGGAGTGTAAAGATACAGAAGAGAACAGCAAGGATTTTACCAATCCACTTGCAGCCCTTGAAGGAGCCAAGACCGTCCTGAAGGTAGTACATTGCACCGCCGGACCATTCGCCGTCAGCATTTCTTCTTCTGTAGTAGATACCGAGAATGTTTTCAGAGAAGTTGGTCATCATACCTAAGATTGCGGCAATCCACATCCAGAAAACAGCACCGGGACCACCTATACAGATAGCTGCTGCAACACCGGCGATGTTACCTGTACCGATAGTAGCGGCAAGAGCTGTACAAAGAGCCTGGAAGGGGGAGATGGACTTAACGTCCTTGGAATGACCGATTACGTCCTTCTTGAAAAGACTACCGATTGTGTGTTTCCACCACATGGAAATGTGAGAAAACTGGAAAAACTTTGTGATTACTGTTGTAATCACACCTGTGCTGAGTAAAAGCGCCAGACCGAGAGTTGTCCATACAAAAGTGTTAACTTTGTCGTTGTACTGGGCAACAAGACTAAGAATATCCATTCTTAAAACCTCTTTTCTTAAATTTGTATAAAAAACAAAGAGCCGGTCATCAAGCTCGGCTCTTTCAAACATAAAAAACGCAAAAATACCTTTTGAAATAAAGGTTTTAATTCCGTCCTTTTGCCTGAGAGATTGGAACTTAACGTCCTTGCACCTTCGGCACTCGCGCGAGGCGAGCTTCTCCGGATTGCTATCATCATACAGTCTTCACCTTACGGCACCTGAGAGTGTTACTCCTTCGGAGGCTTACGCCATTTCCTGTACAAATCACTTAGCCCTTATTAAATTATCCCGTTCATTATGTCACTTTTTTTATCATTTGTCAACAGTTTTTTACAAAATTTACGACAATTTATGAATGAATATACCACTGCGGAGCTTGGGCTCGAACCAGGTGGATTTGGGAGGCATTACAAGGCTGTTGTCAGCAATTGTCATAACCTGCTCAATTGTGGTGGGGTAAAGGGCGAAGGCTACCTTCATTTCACCTGAATTTACCCTGTTTTCAAGCTCGCAGAGACCGCGGATACCGCCTACAAAATCAATGCGGGAATCGCTTCTCACATCTGTTATGCCTAAAATGGGCTCAATTATCCACTTGTGAAGAATGGACACGTCAAGACACATAATGGGGTCAGAGTCATCAATAATGCCTTCCTTGGCTGTAAGTAAATACCACTGATTGTCTATATACATGCTGAAGGAATGGGGGAAGGGAGGATTGAAGGGGGCGATAGGTGCCTCGTCAATCTCAAAGTTTTCCCTTATAAGCTCAAAGAAGGCTTCCCTGGTGTGACCGTTAAGGTCTGTGATAACACGGTTATAGTCCATAATATGAAGCTCGTTGTCGGGGAAGAGAACAGAAAGGAAATAGTTGTATTCTGCATCTGGGTCGGCATTTTTTGCCTCACTTCTTCTCTTAAGACCTACCTCTACTGTGGAAGCGGAGCGGTGATGACCGTCGGCAATGTAGAGGGCGGGAACCTCGGCAAAAAGCTTTTTAAGCTGGTCGATAACCTCTTCGTCGTCAATAAGCCATGCTGTATGTGTGATACCATCTGTTGTTATAAAGTCATACATGGGTCTGTGAGCAGCCTTATAACGGTTGATGATATCGGAAATATCTCTTCTTGCACGATAGGTGAGGAAAACGGGGCCTGTGTTTGCATCACATGCATCTATGTGGCGCAAACGGTCCTCTTCCTTTGCCTTGATTGTGTGCTCGTGCTTTTTGATGGTGCCGTTTACGTATTCATCAATATCACAGCAGCAAACAAGACCTGTCTGCTCACGCTTGTTCATTGTGAGCATGTAAATATAGAACACTTCTTTTTCATCCTGCTGATAAATACCGTCGGAAATCATTTTATTGAGATTTTCGGCGGCTTTTTCATAAACAGCATCATCGTAGAGGTTTACAGAAGGGTCAAGGTCGATTTCAGCCTTGTCAACGTGGAGAAAGGAGAGGGGATTGCCTTCTGCTCTTACACGTGCTTCACTACTGCTCATAACATCGTAGGGAAGTGCGGCAACAAGATGAACCTTGTCCTGGGTGGGGCGGATGCCCTTAAAGGGTTTAATGTTAGACATATAATCACTACTTTCCACGGAAAGAGCGGGACTATTAATCCCGCTCTTTAGTTGTTTTTTACTTGTTGATAATTCTTACGCGGAGTACACCGGGAACTGCCTTCATTGCATCAATAATGCTTTCATCAGCCTTACCGTCGATGGTGAAGAGGGTATAAGCGTTGTCACCCTTGTTGGCATTCATCATATGGTCTATGTTGATGCCCTTTTCACCAAGCACACCTGCAATAAGCGCAATAGCGGAGGGGATGTTTTTGTTGATTACGCAGATACGGTCCTTACCGTTGTCGGGAAGAGAGCAGTTGGGGAAGTTAACGGAGTTTGTAATGTTACCGTTTTCGATATAATCCATAAGCTCATCTACTGCCATAACTGCACAGTTATCTTCAGCTTCGGGAGTGGAAGCACCAAGGTGAGGAATTGTGATAATGTTTTCAACACCTACTGTTTCCTCTGTGGGGAAGTCTGTAAGATACTTTGCCACCTTACCGCTTTCAAGAGCTTCCTTGATAGCTGTGTTGTCAACAAGCTCTGCACGGGAGAGGTTAAGCACTCTCACGCCCATTTTGCACTTTGCAAGAGCCTGGGCATTGATCATGCCACGGGTAGCATCGTTTAAGGGAACATGCACTGTGATATAGTCACAGTTTGCATAGATATCATCAAGATTCTGAGTATAGGTTACTCTTGTCTTAAGGTGCATAGCACCTGTTACGGAAAGGAAGGGATCGTAACCGATAACCTTCATGCCAAGCTCAAGAGCTGTGTTTGCAACCAAGACACCGATAGCACCCAAGCCTACAACACCAAGTGTTTTGCCTGTGATTTCGGGACCTACGAACTTGCCCTTGCCCTTTTCAACTGCTGCTGCAACGCCCTCTGTAAGAGTCTGTGCCCAGTTGTAGCCACCTACAATGTCACGGGAAGAGAGGAACAAGGATGCAATAACAAGCTCCTTAACTGCGTTTGCATTTGCACCGGGAGTGTTGAAAACAACAATGCCCTTGTCGGAGCACTTGTCGATGGGGATGTTGTTTACGCCTGCACCGCAACGTGCAACTGCAAGAAGGCTTTCGGGAAGCTCCATGTCGTGCATTTTAAAGCTGCGGAGAAGGATACCTTCGGGGTTTTCCATAGAATCGGAAACCTTATAGTTATCTGTAAGATTTGCGATACCTACGGGAGAAATTTTATTCAATGTGAGAATGTTGTACATTTTATATTACTCCTTAAATTGGTGGGCGACCAATAGTCGCCCCTGCAATTATTTATTGTTTTTTTCAAACTTTTCCATGAAGTCTACAAGTGCCTGAACGCCTTCAATGGGCATAGCGTTGTAGATGGATGCACGCATACCGCCTACTGTTCTGTGACCCTTAAGGTTTACAAAGCCCGCTTCTTTAGCTTCCGCTACAAACTTCTTGTCAAGCTCTTCGTTGCCTGTGATGAAGGGAACGTTCATGAGAGAACGGTCTTCCTTAACAACTGTGCCACGGAACATGGAGGAGTTGTCGAGGAAATCGTAAAGAACTGCAGCCTTTGCTTTGTTTAACTTTTCCAGTTCTGCTACGCCACCCATGCTCTTAACCCATTCAAACACAAGCTTTGAGATGTAGATAGAATAGCAGGGAGGTGTGTTGTACATGCTTCTGCCGTCAGCATGAGTTTTGTAAGAAAGCATTGTGGGGCAGATTGCCATGGGATCACCGATAAGGTCTTTTCTAACAATTGCAATTGTTAAGCCTGCGGGACCAACGTTCTTCTGGGCACCTGCATAAAGAATGCCGAACTTTGAAACGTCAAGCTGTTCGCTCATGATGTCAGAAGAGATATCGGCTACAAGGGGAACGTTACCGCATTCGGGAAGTGTGTTCCACTTTGTACCGTAGATTGTGTTGTTGTGTGTGATGTGGAAATAGTCCGCATCGGGAGTGAAGGTGCTCTTGTCGAGCTTGGGAATGTAGGAGAAGGTTTTGTCAGCACTGGATGCAACAATATTTGCTGTGCCGAACTTGCCTGCTTCCTGAGCTGCCTTCTTTGCCCACTGACCTGTTACAACATAGTCAGCCTTGCCGTTTTTGAAAAGGTTCAAAGGAACCATTGCAAACTGTGTGGAGGCACCGCCCTGGAGGAATAAAACCTCGTAGTTTTCGGGAATGTTCATAAGTTCGCGGATAAGAGCTTCGGCACCGTAGATAATGCCTTCATAGTCCTTGCTGCGGTGGCTCATTTCCATTACGGACATGCCTGTACCCTTGTAGTTTACCATATCTCTCTGTGCTTCTTCCAGTACGGAAAGGGGGAGCATAGAGGGACCTGCGGAAAAGTTATATACTCTTTCCATAAAAACGCCTTCTTTCAGATATTTATATACGAAGTAGCACCTCATAGACATGAGGTGCTACTGCAAGACAAAAAGTCTATTTATAATATTATAATACCTATTTCAGAATTAGTCAATGAAAAATTACCATTATTTGAAATAGTTTACGCCGGATTCGAATATCTTCTGGTCCTTGCTGAAGGGGATATTCTTTGAAACGAAGGAGCCCTTACGTTCACTGTGACCCATCTTACCAAGCACTCTGCCGTCGGGAGATGTGATACCTTCGATGGCATCAAAGCTGCCGTTGGGGTTGAAGGCAATGTCGTGTGTGGGGTTGCCGGAAAGGTCAACATAACGTGTTGCAACCTGGCCCTGCTCGATAAGCTTCTTTAAAAGAGCCTCGGGAGCAACAAATCTGCCTTCACCGTGGGAAATGGGAATAGCGTGAACATCGCCAACATTTGCCATGTTGAACCAGGGAGAAAGTGTGCTTACAACCTTGGTGTAGCTCATGTTGGAGGCATGACGGCCGATGTTGTTGAAGGTGAGTGTTGCACTGTCATCTGTCATGTCGCAGATTTCGCCATAGGGCACCAAGCCGAGCTTTATAAGAGCCTGGAAGCCGTTACAGATACCAAGGATAAGACCGTCACGTTCCTTAAGAAGCTTCATTGTAGCTTCCTTAACCCATGCATTACGGAAGGCTGTTGCAATGAACTTACCGCTGCCGTCGGGCTCGTCACCGCCTGAGAAGCCGCCGGGGAACATAATGATCTGGCTTTCGTTTATTCTCTTTGCAAATTCCTTCAATGATTCTGTAACATCGTTCATTGTAAGGTTTCTGAATACACAGATATCTGCCTCGGCACCTGCATTGATAAAGCTGCGTGCAGAGTCGTATTCACAGTTTGTACCGGGGAATACGGGGATAAACACCTTAGGCTTTGCAACCTTATTCTTTGCTACATAGATGTTTCTCTTATCATATGTATAGTCAACGATGGGAGTTGTCTCTTCCTTTGCCTTTGTGGGGAAGGTCTTTTCAAGTGTGCCTGTCCATGCAGAAAGAACCTCGGAAAGAGCCATTTCAACACCGTTAACACGGATTACTTCATCTTCTGTTGTAGTACCGATTACTGTATAATCGATACCATTGAGTGCAGAAACGTCTTCACATTCAAGAAGAAGTGCACCGGGAAGAAGGGAGAAGAGGAGAGTGCTGTCGCAGTCAAGATTTGCACCGATCATGTTACCGAATGCCATCTTACTTACTGCTTCACATACACCGCCACTCTTTATAACAGAAGCGGAAACTACCTTCTTAGATACAATTGCCTTATGGATTGCAGAATAGTTCTTGTGGAGCACATCCCAGTCGCAAACCATGTCGGAATCCATAGGAAGAGTTACAAGCACAAGAGAGTTGCCTGCCTTCTTGAATTCGGGAGAAATGATGTTGTCGGCATGCTCACATGTTACTGCAAAGGATACAAGTGTGGGAGGCACGTCTAAGTCATCGAAGGAGCCACTCATGGAGTCCTTACCGCCGATAGCACCCAAGCCAAGCTTCATCTGTGCTGTGTATGCACCAAGGAGTGCACTGAAGGGCTTGCCCCAACGGGTGGGAACATCCTTCAAACGTTCAAAATATTCCTGGAAGGTGAGATAACATGTCTTATGGTCACCGCCAAGTGCAACAATTTTCGCAACGGATTCAACCACTGCATAAAGTGCACCATGGAAGGGAGAAAATACGGAGATTTCGGGGTTGAAGCCATATGCCATAAGGGAGGCTGTTGTTGTTTTACCGCTTAATACGGGAACCTTTGCAGCCATACCGTCAACGGGTGTGAGCTGTGTTTTGCCACCGAAGGGCATAAGTACTGTTGCAGCACCGATGGAGGAGTCAAAGCGTTCAATAAGACCCTTCTGACTGCACACGTTAAGGTCGGAAACTGTCTTTATCCATTCAGACTTAACATCTGTTACGTTTTTCTTTTCAAAAATGTTGCCCTCAGGCTTATTAACCTTAACTGTTGCATGCTTTTCGGCACCGTTTGTGTTAAGGAAGTCACGGCTGATGGAAACAATTGTTTTACCGCGCCAGTTCATTGTGAGGCGGTTGTTGTCTGTAACAGTAGCCACACGTGTGGACTCAAGGTTTTCCTCGGAGGCATAAGCCATGAACTTTTCAACGTTTTCAGGAGCCACAACCACAGCCATTCTTTCCTGGCTTTCGCTGATTGCAAGCTCTGTGCCGTCAAGACCGTCGTACTTCTTGGGAACAGCATCAAGATTTATTGTCAACCCGTCTGCAAGCTCACCGATAGCAACGGATACACCGCCTGCACCAAAGTCGTTACAACGCTTAATCATTGTTGTAAGGTTGGGGTTACGGAACAAACGCTGAATTTTTCTTTCCTCGGGAGGATTACCCTTCTGTACCTCTGCACCGCAGGTTTCAATACTTGATTCTGTATGAGCCTTGGAGGAGCCTGTTGCACCGCCGCAGCCATCACGACCTGTTTTACCGCCTAAAAGGATGATAACATCACCGGGTGTGGGTACTTCACGTACAACATTAGCCTTGGGAGCTGCACCGATAACGGCACCGATTTCCATTCTCTTTGCCACATAGCCGGAATGATAAATTTCATTAACCTGACCTGTTGCAAGACCAATCTGGTTACCATAGGAGGAGTAGCCTGCAGCAGCTGTACGTGTAAGCTTTCTCTGGGGAAGCTTACCGGGCAGCGTTTCATTAATGGGAACATTGGGGTTGCCTGCACCTGTTACACGCATTGCCTGATATACATAGCTTCTGCCTGAAAGGGGGTCACGGATGGCACCGCCAAGGCAGGTAGCCGCACCACCGAAGGGTTCAATTTCAGTGGGGTGGTTATGCGTTTCGTTTTTGAACATGAGAAGCCATTCTTCCAAAGTGCCGTCGTTATCAACCTCGATAACGATACTGCAGGCGTTGATTTCTTCGCTCTCATCAATTTCCTTAAGTAAGCCCTTGCTCTTCAAGTCCTTAACGGCAATTGTTGCCATGTCCATAAGGCAAAGATTCTTTTTCTTACCAATATAAAGCCTTGCACGTGAGTCAAGATAAGCATCATATGCCTTCTTAAGGGCTGTGAAGCCGTCTTCGATATCAACAGAGTCGATAATTGTGGAGAAGGTTGTGTGACGGCAGTGGTCAGACCAGTAAGTGTCGATAACACGCATTTCTGTATATGAGGGGTCTCTTTTTTCTTCATCACGGAAATAAGCCTGACAGAACTTTAAATCGCCCATGTCCATAGCAAAGCCCATGCTCTTTGCAAGCTCTTCAAGTGCCTTATCGTCAGCTGTGATAAAGCCCTCAACGATTTTAACGTCCTCGGGAATAACAGCCTCTTCTACAAGAGATTCGGGCTTTTCAAGCTTTGCCACGCGGGAATCCACGGGGTTAACATAGTACTTTGTTACCTTTTCCTTGTCCTCAATGGAAAGATTGCCCTTTAAAATAACCAGTTTTGCAACCCTTACCGTGGGCTTAACGCCCTGCGTAAGAATCTGCACACAGACAGCGGCAGAATCAGCTCTCTGGTCATACTGACCGGGAAGATATTCTGTTGCGATAACAATTTCGTCCTCTGCAGTTACGAGAGTTTCGTCATAGGCAAAATCAACAGGGGGCTCGGAGAATACGAGAGGCTTTGCTGCCTTATATTCCTCCTCTGTGATGCCTTCAATATCGTAACGGTTTACGATGCGGACACCTTTGAGATTGTCCATACCGAGATTTTCGCGAAGGTCAGATAAAAGTCCCTGCGCTTCAACGTCAAATCCAGGCTTCTTTTCAACAAAAATACGAAGCATAATTTACTCCTCCAGTTTGTATATTAAAAAAATTTAAAACTAAGTTAACAAATGTATTATATACGTTTATATGACAATAATCAACAATTTTTTAACCCAGAGATATAAGCCTTGATATAATGCGTGCTGCCTGAGCTCTTGTGGCGTTGCCGAGGGGCTCAAAGATATCCTCACTCATACCGTTTATAACGGATGCGGAGCGCATTGCATAAACAGATTCAACGGCATATGCACTGATGGATGCGTGGTCATCGAAAAGAACGGGGTCGTCCGTTTTAAACTCTTTACCTGCCGCCTTTGCAGCTCTGTAGGCAAGGGTTGCCATATCCTGACGTGTGATAAGGCTGCCCGGGTTGAAGTTATTGCCCTCGTCACCCTTTGTTATGCCGTTTTCAAAGGCTGCCATAACACTTTCAAAGTACCAGTCGGTAGACTTTACATCGCGGAAGGGAGAAATTGTGGACTTTGAATCAAGATTAAAAGCCTTTGCAAGCATTGTTACAAACTGTGCTCTTGTAACGGGGTTTTCGGGTGCAAAGGTCACATCGTCCATGCCATTTACAATATTCAAGTTGTAAAGGATGGAAATGTCCTCCCTTGCCCAGTGAGACTGAACATCCTTAAAGGGAAGAGGCTTGATTTCTGTAGGTTTTTCTGTGGGCTCTTCTGTGGGCTCTTCTGTAGGTTTTTCTGTGGGTTCTTCTGTGGGTTTTTCTGTAGGCTCTTCTGTGGATTCCTCTGTAGGCTTTTCCGCTTGAGGAGTTACGGTAACCTTGATATCGGCATAGTTGTTGCTGCCCTTTACCCATATTGCACTTGTACCAACCCTGAGGGCGGTAACGGTAAGTGTTTTGCCTGAAATGGATGCATCGATAACCTTTTCGTCTTCAATTTCAAGAGAAAGAGAGGAGGCAGAGGTTTCGATATTTATCTTTTCGCTTTCACCTGCAGAAAGTGTGAGCTTTGTTTTTTCGGGCTTAATGAGAACTACCTGTGTTGTGCCGTTGCCTGAAGGCTTGTTGGGCTTGTCGGGGTCAGTCGGGGGTGCAGAGCCGTCGTTAAAGTCATCCTCGGTGCGGTCAACTGTTTCAGATAAGGAAAACTCCAGTGTTTCCTCAATACCGTTTGACTGTACTGTTATTTTCCAAATGCCGTCGGGCCATTCTGATGCATCATGACCTGTTTCAAGGGTGACACCATCAAGAAACTCGGAAGGGGAGTAAATCATAATAAATTTGGCTCCGCCGCCTGCTTCCTCGGGTGCGTAAAGCCCTAAGGTTACATAGATGTTTGTGTTGCCTGATACGAATATTGTTTCACCGCGCATATATTCGTCGTATTTAAGAGGGTTAAGTTCAATGTAGGGCTCTGCCGCAATTACGGGAAGTACCGATACAAGCATACATAAGCATATTAATAATGAAACAAGTTTTTTCATGTTATTCTCCTTTATTTATAAATTATTGTGAATTTTGCATGCTCTGAGGGTGTTTTTCATAAGCATTGCAATTGTCATGGGGCCTACACCGCCGGGTACGGGGGTGATTGCAGAGGCGATACGGCTTACCTCATCAAACTTGACATCACCGCATAATTTGCCGTCAAGGCGGTTCATGCCCACGTCGATAACAACAGCACCCTCCTTAACCATGTCGGCTGTTACAAAGTTTGCCTTGCCAACTGCGGCAACCAAAATGTCGGCTCTTTTTGTAACCTCGGAGAGGTTCTTTGTTCTTGAATGACACACGGTAACGGTGCCGTTTGCATGTAAAAGAAGCATTGCCTGGGGTTTGCCCACAATATTGCTCCTGCCTATTACAACACATTCCTTACCATTAACCTCAATGCCCGAGAGCTTTATTAATTCCATAACACCTGCAGGGGTGCATGGCAGAAAGTCAAAATTACCGATCATGATTTTGCCCACGTTAACCGGGTGGAAGGCATCCACATCCTTTAAGGGGTCAATTGCAAGAAGCACCTTTTCCTCATTGATGTGAGAGGGAAGCGGCAACTGGCAAAGGATGCCGTCAATGTCGCCTCTTTTATTGAGCTCACCTATGAGGCGAAGAAGCTCCTCCTCCTGTGTTTCCTCGGGAAGGGCAAACTCCTCCGATTTAAAACCGCATTCCTCGCAGGCTTTCTTCTTATTATTAACGTATACCCTGCTTGCCGGATTGTCGCCTACGATTATTACCGCTAAGCCCGGCTTTATGTTCTTTTGAGAAAGAAGCTCCGCCTCTTCTCTGATTTCCTGCTTGATTTTTGCCGACAGCATTTTGCCGTCCAGTATTGTTGCCATTTAAATCTCTCCTTTCGGGTTTTATGAGACAGTCGGGGCCGAAGCCTATAAGGTCACGCCTGCCTGCCTGAATAAGTGCTTTTTTAACTGTCTGATAGTTTTCGGGGCGTGAGGACTGCAGAAGTGCTCTCTGCATTGCTTTTTCCTCACTTGTTTTAGGCACGTAAACGCTCTTTAAGGTTCTGGGGTCGAGCCCTGTATAGAACATTGCCGTTGAAAGTGTGCCCGGGGTGGGGTAAAAGTCCTGCACCTGCTGTGGGCGGATATTGTTCCTCTTAAGGTACAAGGCAAGCTCGATTGCTTCCTTTAATGTACTGCCCGGATGTGAGGACATAAGGTAGGGAACAAGGTACTGCTCCTTGCCGATTTCTTTATTTATGCGATAAAATTTGTCACAGAACTTCTGATACACGTCAAGCCCGGGCTTACCCATGTAGGATAACACTTTAGGTGAAATGTGCTCGGGTGCAACCTTTAACTGACCTGATACATGGTGCATACAGAGCTCCCTGAAAAATTCATCATTCTTATCTTTAATAAGGTAGTCATAACGGATACCGCTACGGACAAAAACCTTCTTTACCTTGTCAACTGCACGGATTTTGCGGAGAAGCTCAAGATAATCAGTATGGTCAACCTCGGCATTTTTACAAACATCGGGGAAGAGGCACTGCTTTTCCTTGCAGGTGCCGCTCTTTAACTGCTTTTTGCAGGCAGGATGACGGAAGTTTGCGGTGGGACCGCCAACATCGTGGATGTAGCCTTTAAAGTCGTCCATCCAGGTCATCTGCTTAACTTCATTTATAATGGAGGCGTGACTTCGTGACTGAATAATCCTGCCCTGATGGAAAGCAATGGAGCAGAAGGAGCAGTTGCCGAAACAGCCACGGGAAGATGCAACGGAAAACTTAACCTCTTCTATTGCAGGGATGCCGCCGTCCTTTTCGTAGGAGGGGTGGTACTCTCTTGTATAGGGTAGTGAATACACTCTGTCCATTTCACTTTCAGACAAGGGCTTGCTCATGGGCATCTGCACAATGTATTTGTTGCCGTGCTTCTGGGCAAGGATATTGCCACGGAAGGAGTCCTGCTCCTCGTATTCAATTTTAGTTGCCAGGGCATATGCCTTTTTGTCGGAAACCACCTCTTCGTAGGAGGGAAGCTCAACTGCACCCTTGGGAAGCTCGTCTGCCACATAGCATACACCGTCGGGCATTTTGCCGTGATGGGGGTCGATGCCCTCGGCAAGCATGTTTGCAAGCTCAATTATGCTTCTTTCGCCCATGCCGAAGGAGATAAAGTCAGCCTGAGAGTCAAATATAATGCTTCGCCTTACAGAGTCGGACCAGTAGTCATAATGGGCAAAACGGCGGAGGCTTGCTTCAACACCACCGATAATTACGGGGATTTTGCCGAATGCCTCGCGGACACGGTTTGCATAAACTATGGTGCATCGGTCAGGTCGGAGCCCTGCCTTTCCTCCGGGGGAGTAAACATCCTCACTGCGACGCTTTTTTGCGGCTGTGTAGTGGTTTACCATAGAGTCGATAACACCGCCTGAGATAAGAACACCGAGGCGTGGTGTACCGAACTTTAAAAAGTCACGTGTTGATTTGTAGTCGGGCTGGGGAAGGATACATACTCTGTAGCCCTCCTTTTCCAGAAGGCGTGACAAAATGGCAACACCAAAGGAGGGGTGATCAACATATGCATCACCCGATATGAACAAAAAGTCGTAATAATCCCAACCTCGCTCAATCATATCCTCTTTTGTTATAGGTAAAAACTTGTTTGCCATTTTATTATCCTTTCAATTATTCACCATCGGGATTTTGCATCATCATCTCGGCATATTCAGCACGGCTTAACAAAACCTGCCTGGGCTTTGCACCCTCGTGAGGACCAATTATGCCACGGGCTTCAAGCTGGTCAATAAGCCTGCCTGCACGGCTGTAGCCTACAGAGAGCCTTCTCTGTAAAAGTGATGCAGATGCCTGACCTGCTTCAACTACTATTTCAATTGCCTTTGGAAGGAATTCATCTGCATCACCTGCGGATTCCTCCTTTTCGGCAGAAACACCGTTTTCGATTTTTTCCATAACGTCTTCGTCGTACTTAACGTCTTCCTGCTTTATAAAGTCAATAATTTTTTCAACCTCACCGTCGGAGATGAAGGCACCCTGGATACGTGTGGGCTTTGATGCACCCATAGGCAAAAAGAGCATGTCGCCCTTGCCTAAAAGCTTTTCGGCACCGCCTATGTCCATGATAATTCTGGAGTCAAGCTGGCTTTGTACCGCAAAGGCAATACGGGAGGGAATGTTTGTTTTGATAAGACCTGTTATGATGTCTGCACGGGGAGACTGTGTTGCAATAACAAGGTGCATGCCTGCAGCTCTTGCCATCTGTGCTAAGCGGCAGATAGCATCTTCAACATCACGGGGAGCCACCATCATCAAGTCGGCAAGCTCGTCCACTATGATAATAATCTGCTCAAGCTTCTTTTCGCCCTGAAGCTCGGCAAGCTCGTTATAGCCCTTAAGGTCGCGCACGTTATTGTCCGCAAACATTTTGTAACGCTTTGTCATTTCCTGAACCGCCCAGTTAAGTGCACCTGCAGCCTTTCTGGGGTCTGTAACAACGGGAATCAAAAGGTGGGGGATGCCGTTATAAACCTTTAATTCAACAACCTTGGGGTCAATCATAATGAACTTGACCTCGTTGGGGTCTGCCTTATAGATAATGCTTGTGATAAGTGAGTTTATGCACACGCTCTTACCTGAGCCCGTTGTGCCTGCAATAAGCACGTGGGGCATTTTTGAAATGTCGGCTACGATGGGCTTGCCGGAAATGTCTTTACCTAACGCAAAGGCTGTTTTAGCCTTGAAGTTTCTGAATTCGTCACAGTCGATAACCTCACGGAGGCGTACCATTGAATTGCCCGTGTTGGGAATTTCGATACCTACAGCCGCCTTGCCGGGAATGGGTGCTTCTATACGCACTGAGAGGGCTGCAAGGTTCAAGGCAATGTCATCTGCAAGGTTAACGATTTTGCTTACCTTTACACCCGTTGCAGGCTGAAGCTCGAAGCGTGTAACTGTGGGACCCTTGCTTACCTCTAAAATTTTTGCTTCTACGCCGAAGCTTTTAAGTGTTTCAACAAGCATTTTTGCCTGCTCACGTAAATCAACACCCTTGGAGCTGTCGCCACGGTCAATATTTCTTTCCAGAAG